>NZ_MUMI01000484.1 GCF_002155975.1 Amycolatopsis kentuckyensis | reverse complement strand
GCAGGGGGGCGAGTTCGCCGAGTTCGGGGGGGATGACGCGGACTTGGGTGCCGGTGGTGGTGAAGGTGACGCGGCCGTCTCCGACGGCGTAGGAGAGGCGGCGGTTGACGCGGTAGGAGCCGGCGGCGACTTCGACCCAGGGCAGCAGTTTGAGCAGCCAGCGGGAGGAGATGCCCTGCATCTGCGGGACCGACTTGGTCGTCGTGGCCAGGGTCCGGGCCGCCGCCCGTCCCAGGCTCGACGGTGCCTGCTCGGATTCCACCGGGTCGGTGACAGTCACAACTCAACCTCGATCACTGGTAGCGGGGATTGGTGGCGTGCCAGGTGAAGCCGCCGCCCATCCAGGAACGGACACCCACGAGGAACCGCTGCAGCTCCGGCGACGGCACGGCCAGCAGCTCCCGGTGGCCGTCCTCGAACTCGTGGACGATCTTGTTGTGCAGTTCGACGGTGGCTGCCACCGCCTCCTCGACCGGGCAGCCCCGGTCGGCGGCGATCTGCAGCACCATGTTGCAGACCGGTTTCTCGTCGGCCGCGTCCTTGGCCACCGAGTGCAGGTCGTTGACCAGCACCGAGGCCGTCCCGGCCCGCATCATCGCCTCGCGCACCCGCGGGTCGTAGTAGAACGGGGCGGCCAGCTCGTAGCCGCCGACGGCGTCGACGAGGGTCATCGACGTGTAGAAGCTGTCGTGCTGGCGGGCCGCCAGGTACTCCCACGCCGGTGGGTAACGCCCGGTGTGGCGCCACGCCGCGTAGGCGTCCCAGCTGACGAACATCGAGAAGGTCGCGTAGCAGACCCGCTGCACGAGCACGGGGGAACCGTGCCGGCCCAGGTGCCCGATCGCCGAGTGCAGCCCGACGAGGATCGGGTCGCTGCGCAACGCCTCTTCCAGCGGAGTCGTGAACTCCCCGGCCGGGGCGACCGGGTCCATGGCCGCCATGACCAGCGCCAGCCGCGGCGGGAGCTCGGTGGGCGCCGCGCCGAGCGTGCTGTCGTCGGCGTAGTAGTCGTCGGCCGCCCACCAGACCGCGTTGAGCTGCGCCGCGACGAGCAGCCTGTCCGGGTCGTCGCAGTCGGTGTGGGCCAGCATCGCCAGCCGGCCGAACCCGGCGCCGGCGATCTGCTCCAGGCCCTTGCCGGTGAACCCGCAGTCCGCCGCCCAGGCGACCAGCCGCCGGTCGACCTCGGCGGCCAGGCCGTCGTCGACGCGGCCCTGGACCGGGCAGTACAGCGGCGGCGCGCTGCCGTCACCCCACGGCAGGTACGCGTACGCCGGGTCCTGCCCGGGCGACGGCGCGAACTGGGTCGCGATCCGCGCCGCCGACGTCCCGAGCCCGAACGGTGCCGCCGGCAGCCCGGCTGCGGTCCACTGTGGACAAGTGGTGCTCTCCCCGGTCACCCCGCCCGCCTCAGACGCGGTCGGCGGCGATCAGCAGGTAGTGGAAACTGCCCTCGCGGTAGGCGGTCAGGAACGGCTTCTCGACGCCGGTGGCGACCGAGGACTTCTCCCGCAGCTCCCAGTAGGGGATCGTCGCCGCGGTCAGGTCGACGACGTTGATCGGCACGAACCCGTTGGCGGACAGCGCCTTGAAGTAGTCGCCGCGGGCGTGGATGTTGCAGATGTAGTGCTGGTCGATCTGGCTCACCGCCCGCGACCGGCCGCCCGTGACGTCGTTGTAGCACCCGGTGATCGTCACGTACCGGCCGCCGGGCTTGAGCTGCCGCGCGTGCTCGGCGAACAGGTCGTTCAGGTCCACGTACATCGTGCTCTCGTTGTTCCAGATGCCCTGGAACGCCCCGGATTCGAACCCGGTGTCGAGCATGTTCCGCAGGTGGTAGCGCACCGAGCCGTCGATCCCGCGCTGCCGGACGTGCGCGTTGGCGAACCCGACCTGCTGCTCCGAAATGGAGATGCCGTCGACCTGGCAGCCGAACCGGAGGTGGGCCATGACGCTCGTGCCGCCGCGGCCGCAGCCGGCGTCGAGCAGCCGGTCCTCCGGCGTGATCGGGCCCAGGTGGTCGAGGAGGACGTCCGCCTGCGCGGTCTCGAGCCGGTGCATCTCCGCGATGATCGCCTCGTCGCGGGTGGCGGCCGGGGTGTCGAGCACGGCCGGGTCGTAGTCGCCGAGGCCGTAGTGGTGGTGGTAGAGGCCGTCGACGTCGCCCAGCCGAAGGTTCACCGGATCCTTTTCCGCGTTCCAGTAGTCGGCGACCGACTGCTGGTACGCGGTGCGGGTCACGGGCTTCTCGAGAGCGGTCATCGATTGAACTCCTCGGTCGTTTCCTTGGCAGGAAAGGGATCCGGTTCCCTTGTGACAGACGCTAGTGGCGGGAGTTTCGCAGGGACAAGAAGATTCACTCGGGTTTCGCGGTCGTTGCCCGTCCGGCCCAGCGGGGTCCGCGCCGCAGGTGGCCGGGACCGGTGTGCCGACCCCCGTTGGAGATCACCCTCGCCACGACCGGGTGATGAAGCGCGACAGCCCGTGTCAGGTGATTTCGAGGTTCGCCATCATGCCCATGTCCTCGTGTTCGGCGTTGTGGCAGTGGAAGAGGTACCGCCCGCGGTAGCCGTCGAAGCGGGTGACGATCTCCGCCGCTTCGCCCGGGCGCAGCGAAACGGTGTCCTTGAGCCCGGCGTCGTGCGGCAACGGTGGCCGGCCGCCGCGCGAAAGCACGCGGAAACCCGCCAGGTGCAGGTGAACCGGGTGGTGGACGTCGGCCACGAGCCGCCACACCTCGACGTCGCCGAGGGCGACGGTGACGTCCGTGCGGGCCGGGTCGAACGGCCGCCCGTCGATCAGCCAGCCGCGTCCGTGGTCCAGTTGCCCGGCGCGGAAGGAGAAGTCGCGGACCCGGGCGGGCCGGTCCCACGACGGCAGGTCTGCCGACAGCACCGCGGGAACACGACTGTCGTCCCGAACCCGGCGCGCGACCCGGAAGGCCATCACCTCGGCGGTGCGCCCGGAGCCGAGCCGGTTGCGCAGGCGAACGAGGCCGCCGGCCCGGACGCCCGCGAAGTCGACGACGACGTCGTAGCGTTCGGCCGGCCCGACCGGCAGGGCCGCATGGGTGACCGGTGCGGCGAGGAGCCCCTGGTCGGCGCCGATCTGGACGAGCGGGAGCCGCTGCCCGTCCTCGGTGACCGCCTCGAGTTCGTAGTGGCGGGCGTTCGACGCGTTGAGGATCCGCAGCCGGTACCGGGCCGCGTCGGCCTCGTGGACCGGCCACGGCGCGCCGTTGACGAGGATCACGTCGCCGAGCACCCCGCCCAGGAAGCTCTCCCGCACCCCCGGCCGGTCCCGCAGTGTGCCGTCCACCGACGGGTAGTCGAGGCTGCCGTCGGCGGCGAACGCGCGGTCGGCGATCAGCAGCGGCAGTTCCCGTGGTCCCGACGGAAGGCCGAGCGCTTCTTCGGCGTCGTCGCGCACGATGTGCAGCCCGGCGAGACCGCGCCAGAGCGCCGGAGCCGTGAAGTCCATCCGGTGGTCGTGGTACCAGAGCAGCGTCGGCCGCTGCTCGAGCGGGAACGTGTAGCTGCGGGTGAGATGCGTCCGCACGGCCCGCGGGTCGGGCATCGCGTGGTGCCCGGCCGTCCAGCCCGCGGGCAGCACCAGGTCGGTCGGGTAGCCGTCGGAGTCCGCCGGCGTCCGCCCGCCGTGCAGGTGCACCACGGTCGGCACGGGCAGCTCGTTGCGGTGGGTCACGGTGATCGGCCGGCTCCGGCGCGACTCGATCGTCGGGCCCGGGAACGTGCCGTCGTAGGTCCACATCGGCGTCCGGATCCCGGGCAGGATCTCGATGTCCGCGACGCGCTGGGTGATCTCGTAGCGCCCGGGCGCCACCGGTTGCAGCACCCGCGGCAGGGGCAGCGGCACCTGGAACGGCGGTGGCAGCGGCACAGCGCTGCGGAGTTCGGCGCCGGTGAGCGCCGGGCGCCGGGACAGTGCGGCCGCGGTGGACAGCCCGGCGGCGGTCAGCAGGCCGAAGGCGCTGCCGAGGCGCAGCACCTGGCGCCGGTTCAGTTCACGCATCGACGGCCTCCAGGGGACGGCGCCACAACGCGACGACCAGCGTGACGAGACCCGCGACGGTCAGCACGCCCAGCGGGAGGTGCAGCCACAGAGCGCCGTCCAGCCCGGCGAAGTACTGGACCGTCTCCGCGGCCGCCACCGCCGCCGTGGCGAGGAACGGCCACGCCCGCCGCAGCCGGACCCAGACCACGATCGCGACGATCAGCTGCAGGTAGCCGAGGGACGTGACGACGTCGGCCCCGGCCGCGTGCAGGCGCAGGCCGTCGTAGTCGCCGCTCAGGTACACCCCGGCGAACACCGGCTGGCCGGCGATCGCCACCAGGTGCGCACCCGCCGCGACCCGCAGCGTCCAGTTCGATTTCCCGGTTCTTTCCACGCTCCGAAGCTATGACCGTGAAGGCATTGTGTCTAAGATCAATATCGCTATGCCGTTATGACGGGGGAGGCATGACGTGGACCTGGGGACGCTGCGGCAGTTCCTCGTGGTGGCCCGGCTGGAGCACCTGAGCCGCGCGGCCGAAGAGCTGCGCGTCGCCCAGCCGTCGCTGAGCCGCACCATCGCGCGGCTGGAGAACGAGCTCGGCACGCCGTTGTTCGACCGGGCCGGCCGGCTCCGGCTCAACGACGCGGGAAAGCTCTTCCGCGGCTACGTCGAACGCGCCCTCGGCGAACTCGACGCGGGGCGGCGTGCGGTCGCCGACGCGGAGGGCTTCGGCACGGTGCGGCTGGCGTCGGAAACCTTCCTCACCCTGACCCGGCCGCTCGCCGCGTTCAAACGAGCCCACCCGGACGTCGAGGTCGAACTGCACCAGCTGTCCGCCGACGCGATGGCGCGCGCCCTGCGGGCCCAGGAGATCGACCTGTGCGTGGCGTCGCAACCGATTCCCGACGAGGGGCTGACCGGGGTGCAGCTGCTCGACGAGCCGGTGCTGGTGGCCACCCCCCTCGGGCACCGGCTGGCGGACCGCACGTCGGTCCGCGTCGAAGACCTCGCCGGCGAGCCGTTCGTCACCGCCCGGCGCGGGCACTGGCACCGGCGGCTGCTCGACCGGCTCTTCGCGGCCCGCGACCTGACGCCGAAGATCGTCTTCGAAGGCGACGAACCCGGTGCCATCCAGGAACTCATCAGCGCCGGGATGGGCATCGGGCTCAACCCGGCGATGGCCCGTCGCGTCGCCGCGCAGGTGCCGGTCGCCTGGATCCCGGTGGACAGCCCGGACTGCCGGCGCACGATCACGCTGTTCTGGGCCGCGGGCGACCGCCTGCCCGCCGCGGCCCGGCTGATGCGCGACACGCTCACCGGGTGGGCGTGGGACCCTCCGGCGTGACCCCGGTTCAGCGCGGCCAGGGGTTCGGGCGGCAGACGGCCCCGTCGGGCCGGACTTTCGTGGCGGCACCGGGTTCGGCGCGGTTGAGGTTCGCCAGGTAGGTGTTGGAGAGCCCGAAGGTCTGCTGCATCATCACCGGCGCCGGCGCGCCGGGCGCGGGGCAGCCGACGTGCTGGTTGCCCAGGGCGTGCCCGACCTCGTGGTTGATGGCGTACTGCCGGTACCCGGTCATGTCCGCGCCGTACGCCTTGGCGCCGCGCACCCAGCGGGCCAGGTTGATCAGCACCCGGCCGAGGCTCTTGCGGTAGCAGGAGGCCTCGAACTTGATCTGGAACCCGCAGGCGTCCGGCCGGTGGGTGGTCTCCGGCGTGGTCAGGCTCACCCTGAAGGACGGGTTCGGGAAATTGGCGTCCACCCGCTGGAACGCGATCTTGCCGTCCCAGGTCCAGCCCTGGATCGGGTTCGACAGCGTGCCCTGGACGGCGGTGGCGAAGGCGTCGTCACCGGCGTAGCTCGCCTGGTCGATCCCGTCCTCGACCTCGACGGTGTAGGTGTACAGCTTCCCGTTGCCGATCTTCGGGCCGCTGCCCGGGACGACGTGCCACTTGCCCGCGCCGGCCTGGGTGAACGGGATGCCGTCCGGCAGGTCCGCGGTCGGCACCTTGAGGTCGACCGGGGTGGCCGGGTTCTCCGGGATGGCCTGCTCGCCGTTGCCGTCGATCGCGCCGCCTGAGGAGTCGCCGCCCGCCGACTCGACGCCGGGCGCGGAGGCGCCGGTGCCCTGCTCGGCGATCGGCTGGGCCGGGCTGTTGGCCGTGTTGACCACGACGAGCACGGTCAGCACCACCAGGATCGGCAGGGCGTAAACGCGCCAGCCGTAGGTCTTCGTCAGCTTCGAGATGCCCGCCTTCGAGGCCGCCTCGGCCGGCTTCTCCCGCGGGGCGTCCACGTGCGGCTTCCAGGAGGCGCTCAGCGGCTCGGCGCTGGTCCGCCGGCTGCCCGGGCGGTAGCGGTCGTCCTCGGCGCGCTGGGCTTTCGAGGGGCGGTACTGCCCGGTGCGGGGGTGGTCCTCGGCGTCCGGCGTCCGGCGGGCCGACGCGCGGTGGGGCGTGCGCCGATCTTCGCCTCGCGCGTCCTGCTTCACCCGGTCCACCGCACCAGAGTGCCACAGCGGCGAGGCACCGCTCTCGCCGACTGGCGGATCATCGAGTGAACTCGCCACCGCCCGATCGGGCTACCAGGTGCCCGCTTCGACGTGCTCCCACATGCCCAGCACGGCCTTCGCGACGACGACCGGGCGTTCCATCTGCGCCACGTGCCCGGTGCGCGGGAGCACGAGCAGCCGGGCCCGCGGGATCGCCCGGGCGGTCCGCACGGCGCGTTTCACCGAGATGACGCGGTCCTCCCGGCCCCAGACGACCAGCGTCGGCGCCTTGACGAGCGGCGCGACCGACCACAGCGACGCCTTCCCCCGCGTCGACCACGCCCGGAAGATCGCGAACGTGCTGCGCGCCATCGCGGGCGCGGCCCAGGCGAACCCGGCGCGGGCGCCGTGTTCCTCGGTCAGCTCGTCGAGCCGGCTCTCGGGGAACCGCGACGGGTCGGCGAAGCACAGCTTGATGACCTGCGCGGCGCGTTCCCGCGGCCCGAGCGCGGCCAGCTGGGCCCGCACGCGCGCGCCGACCAGCGGCAGGTAGGCGAACGCCATCCGCGGGTCGGACAGCCGCCGCGGGTCGAGGCGCAGGTCGGGGACCGCCGGCGAAACGAGCGTCAGCGTCTTGACCAGCTCCGGCCTCTGCGCCGCGACCAGCAGGGCGATCGCGCCGCCCATCGAGTTGCCGAACAGGTGCACCGGCGCGCCGACGGCCTCGATGTGCTTCACCACGACGTCGGCGTGGGCCTGGAGCGTGAAGTCGAAGCCCGTTTCGGGCTCCGAGTAGCCGAACCCGGGCAGGTCGAGGGCGGAACCGCCGGCGACCGGCGCGAGCAGCGCGGCCAGGTCGGTCCAGTTCGTCGACGAGCCGCCGAGGCCGTGGACGTACACCGCGGGGACGCCGTCCGGGCCCGGCGTGCGGCGGACGTGGAGGCGGGCGGTGCCGACCTCTTCGAACGCCGCCGGCCAGGGCGGCGGGACCGGGTCGAGCGACGGCAGGGCCCTGCTCGAGAGCGGCACGTGGGTCAGTGGCGGCCGGGCCCGCACGGGGGTGTTCACGGGTCCAGAATGCCCGACCCTTGGCGCGGCACACGTACCGGCGAGTAATCTTCAGGGCGACTTCACGCGGTGGCGACCCCGCCCGTCGAAGAAACAAAGACGGGAGGATGAGCATGACGGAGATGACGCGGCTGCAGCAACGTGGGGTGCGGCTGCCCCGGACCGAGCGCCGGGCCCAGCTCCTCGCCGCGGCGCAGCGGGTCTTCGCCGAGAACGGCTACCACGCCGCCGCGATGGACGAGATCGCCGAGGTCGCGGGCGTCTCGAAGCCGGTGCTGTACCAGCACTTCCCCGGCAAGCTCGACCTGTACATCGCGCTGCTGGAGAGCCACGTCGACGAGCTGGTCAAGCGCGTCCAGAACGCCCTCGACTCGACGACGGAGAACAAGCAGCGCGTCCCGGCGACGGTCGGCGCGTTCTTCGACTTCGTGAGCAACGACGCGGGGGCGTTCCGGATGGTGTTCGAGTCCGACCTGCGCGGCGAGCCGGCGGTCCAGGAAGCGGTCGACCGGGCGACGTCGGCGAGCGTGGACGCGATCACCGAGACGATCACCGCGGACGCGGGCCTCGACGAGGACAAGGCGCGGCTGCTGGCGGTCGGGCTGGTCGGGATGAGCCAGGTCAGCGCGCGGTTCTGGCTGGCCCACCACCAGTCGATGAGCCGCGAGGAAGCGGTGGCCCTGACGGCCAACCTGGCCTGGCGCGGCATCGGCGGCGGCTTCCCGCTCAAGGACGGCTGATCCGGCTGCGGACTATCCGGTTAGTCCGTGTGTACCATCCAGTTAGTCCACATGTACTAACTGGTGAGTTCAGTCGGACTCACCAGTTAGTACATCTGCTCAGTGCGCGGCGGCAGCGCGGACCAGGGTGCTGATCCGGCGAGCCACTTCGTACGGCCGTTCCTGCGGCAGCATGTGCCCCGCCCCGGGGAACCGGACGAACTCCGCGTGCGGCAGCTCGTCCGCGATCACCTTCGCGTGCGGCAGCGGGCACAGCCGGTCCTTCTCCCCCGCCAGCACCACCGACGGCACGTCGCACAGCGCACCCAGCCCGCCGACCCCGCGGTGGGCCGCGATCGCGTCCAGGAACAGCCCCGCGCTCGCCGGGTGCGCGCACAGCAACTGCTCGACGACGCTGTCCACCTGCGCCCGTCCCGGCCGGGCGCCGAACACCAGCCGCCGGGCCCCCGACCGGACCAGTCCCGGCCGCAGCCGCAGCGTGTCCGACCGCAGGCGCGCCAGCAGCTGGGCGACCCGCGGCTCGAAGCGCGTCACGCTCCGGCCGACCAGGCCCGGGAACCCGAGCGTCAGCTGGTCCATGTCCCCCGACGACGTCGCCACGAACGCCGCCCCGGCCAGCCGGGAAGCGACCAGCGCCGGGTGCCGTTCGGCGAGCACCATCAGCGTCATGCCGCCCATCGAGTGCCCGGCCAATACCAGCGGCCCGTCCGGGACGCGGTCGGCGATCAGCTCGGCGAGGTCGTCGGCCAGCCGGGCGATCGTGGCCCCGCCGGGCCGCGCCGGCGACGAGCCGCCGTGGCCGCGCAGGTCGTAGCGCAGCACGCGCACGCCCGGGTCGAGGTGCGGCAGCACGAAGTCCCACGTCCGGTGGTCCTGCGTCCAGCCGTGGACGAGCACCAGCGTCACCGCCGAGCTGTCGGGCCCGGACTGGGAAACGTGGAGCGCCGCGCCGTCGCTCGTGACGAACCGGCCGGGCGCGAGGACGGTCGTCATCGGCCCGCCGGGAGCAGGAACGACTTGCGCCAGAAGTACTTCCCGGGCAGCCCGACCAGGCCGGACTCCTCGAGGAACGGCATGATCTTCTCCCCCGCCCACGCGATCGTGCCCTGCCAGTGCGGGTTGTTCAGGGCCGCTTCGACACCGTCGCGCGGCCGGATGCCGACCGCCTTGTAGACGTCCGGGTTGATGAACGCGCGCGTCACGAAGTACGAGATGACCGCGATGATGAACTGCTGGTAGCCGATCTCGGCCTTCGACAGCTTCGCCATCCCGCGCGTGACTTCCTCGCGGGCGAAGGTGACGTGCCGGGCCTCTTCGAGGACGTGGATCCGGTTGACCATCCGGACCAGCGGCTGGACGCCTTCGTCGTTCATCTGCTCGCGCTGCAGCCGGTCCAGGACCTCTTCGGCGACCAGGATCGCGCCGTAGCGCGCCGGGCCGTAGGAGATGGTCGGCATGAGCTTCGCGAGGCGCCGCAGCCACGGCACCGGGCCGTAGGCGGGGCAGCCGATCCGCGAGGCCATCCGCGCGAACATCGTCGAGTGCCGGCATTCGTCGGCGATCTCGGTGAGCGCGAACTGGGCGTGCGCGGACGTCGGGTCCTGCTCGTAGACCTCCTTGAGAAGCATCTGCATCAGCAGGATCTCGAACCACAAACCGGTCGTGGCGACGCTCGCGACCTCGTGTTTGCCCAGCTCGATGCGCTGCTCGGGAGTCAGCTTCTCCCACAGCTCCGTGCCGTAGAGCGAGGAGCGCTCTTCGAGGATGAACCGCTTGCCCTCGACCAGCGGCGCGGTCCAGTCGATGTCGACGTCGGGGTCGTAGAACTTGTTCGCCGACGACTTCAGCAGGCGGTCCGCGGTCCTTTCGCGATCCGGTTCCTTCAGCGTCCGCGTCATTGCCGACACCCCTTCCGCGACGTGTAACTTGAGGTAACAGTTACCTGTGCGTAGCATGACTCTCGTGATCGAACGTGTCAAGCGCTCCGGCAAGCAGGCCGGCAAGTCCTCCCGCGGCGACGAAGCGACCGGCGACGCCCGGCGCGACCGCTGGCGCAAGCACCGGATCGCCCGGCGCAAGGAGTTCGTCGAGGCCGCGCTCCGGGCGCTGGACGAGCACGGCCCGGACCTCGGCATGGAGGACGTCGCCGCGGAAGCGGGCGTCACGAAACCGGTGCTGTACCGGCACTTCGACGACAAGGCCGACCTGTACGTGGCGCTCGGGCAGCGCGGCACGGAAATCCTCTTCGAGCGGCTGATCCCGGCCATCAACGCCGAGCTGGCGCCGGTGCCGCGGATCCGGATGGCGCTCGACGCGTTCTTCACCGTGATCGAGGAGCACCCGAACCTCTACCGGCTGCTCGCGCACGGCCGTCCGGAGAAGCCGGTGTCGTCGGACGTCGTGGCCGAGGACAAGGAGCTGATCGCGACGGCGCTGACCGCGCTGCTCGGCGACTACATGCGGATGTTCAACATGGACTCCGGCGCGGCCGAGCCGTGGGCGCACGGCATCGTCGGCATGGTCCAGAACACCGGCGAGTGGTGGCTGGACCGCCGGTCGATGAGCCGCGACGCGGTCGTCGAGTACCTGACGCAGATCATCTGGGCGGCCATCGACGGGCTGACCCGCCAGAACGGCGTGGTCATCGACCCGAACCTGCCCCTGGAAGCCAACAAGGTGGTCCAGCTGGGCCGCGCCCCGGAGTCGCTGGAGGAAACCTCATGAGCGAGCACGAGCACGACGAAGACGGCTACCGCGGCGAGGCGACCCTGGTCGTCGACGGCGTTTCGCTGACGACGACGGTCGACCTGCGCGGCTACTTCCAGCCGATCGACGGCTATTACCGCTGGTACGGCCGGGTGGCGGTGAACGAGGAGCTGACCCGCCTGGCGGGCGGCAAGAAGAAGGCCGTTTCCATCCAGGCGGGCGCGCATTCGGCCACCGGGGAACTCTCCGATCCGGACCCGTGGGGCCGGTACCGGATCACGGGGACGAGCACGCCGCCGTTCCACGTCCCGACGACGCTGGAAGAGCTGAACGCCTAGGGCAGCCGCGGGCCCGGCAGCTCGACGCCGGGCAGCACGCCGTTCGCGATGTCCGTGGCCCGCCACTTCCGCACGGCCAGCCGGACCGCCGTGACCGGCGCGGCCAGGAAGGCCGCCGCCTCCGGGACTTTCGCGACGAGCAGCTCGCGCACCCGCGCGTCCTCGTCGCCGCCGAGGACCTCGGCGAACGCCTGGGCCTGCAGGAACGGCTGCATCGGCGAGCCCGTCGAAACCACGACGGAGACCACCGGGTTCTCGCGGATGGCGGTCAGCGTCCGGCCGCGGTCCTCGAGCACGAGGTTCAGGGTGAATTCGCCGCTTTCGGCGAAGTAGACCCCGCCGACCCAGGGCCCGGCGCTGCCGGAGGTGGCGAGGAACAACGAGGGGTGCGCGGCGAGGGTGTTGCGCACGAGGTCCGCGACGGCGGCCGGTTCGAGAGTGGTCACCGGGCGAAGCTAGGCGGCGGAAAAGCGACACTCCAAGCGAAACACCACAATCCGGTGAAACCGGGAAGGCCGCCCCGGAGGGCAGCCTTCCCATTCGGGACGGGTCAGTCGCCGACGCCGAAGCCGACCTTGCGGACGTCGGACGGGGCGATCTCGACGTACGCGATGCGGTCGGAGGGGACGATGTACTTGCGCCCCTTCTCGTCGTTGATGCGGAAGAGCCCGTCACCGGCCGTCAGGGCCTCGGCGACCAGCTTCTCCACCTCATCGGGAGACTGGCCACTGGACACCACCAGCTCGCGCGGCGTGTCCTTGATGCCGATCTTGACCTCCACGTGGGACCTCCGCTGGAAATTCGTAAGGGATGTGCCGGCCAAGGCTAACCGAACCGGCTCGTTCCGGTGGCGCATCTCCGCGCCCGACCGCGTCGTCACTTCCGGGTACTCCATCGGGTTCAGCCCAGGCCGAGCGCCTGCATGCGCTTCGTGTGCCCCTGTTGCAACCGCCGGAACAGCGCGGCAATTCCGGAGAGGTCGCCCGAGCCGCTGATGATGAGCTCGGCCAGCCCGTCGCGCTCGGCGACGACGTACTGGGCCTGGGTCAGGGCCTCGCCGAGCAGGCGGCGGCCCCACAGGGCGAGCTTGTCACGGGTCTTGGGGTCGGCCTCGATGCCGGCCGCGACCTCGCGTTCGGCGAAGGCCGAGTGGCCGGTGTCGGCCAGCACGGTCAGCACCAGGTCCTTGGTCTCCGGGTCGAGCCAGTTCGCGATCTCCCGGTAGAGGTCGGCGGCGAGCCCGTCGCCGACGTAGGCCTTGACCAGCGACTCCAGGTACGACTTCGGCGGCGTCGAAGCGTGCCAGGCGTCGACCTGGGCGACGAACGGCGCCATGGCGTCTTCGATCTTCACGTCCTGGGCGGCCAGGTGCTGGGCGAGCAGGCCGTAGTGACCGATCTCGGCGGCCGCCATGGTCGCCAGCGCGGCGCGGCCGGCCAGCGTGGGCGCGCTGCGCGCGTCCTCCGCCAGCCGGTCGAACGCGGACAGTTCGAGGTAGGCGATCACACCCAGAAGGTCGACTACGCCTTCGGAGATCTCTTTCGGCTCGGTCACGGGGGCAGGGTATCGCCGAAGCACCCGGGCGTGTCGGGACGAGACCGATCCCACTGGCTCCGGCGCGCCGGGTACTGTCGAAAAACTGCTGACCAGGTACACTGCTTTTGAAAACGAAGCTTCCGTGCGCCATACCGGCGTCGGGAAACAGGCAGGTCACGTGGCTTGCCGACGCACCGCAATGTGCGTGCACGCCTCTTCCGGCATTCCCGGGACGGACCGGTTCCGCGCTGCCAGACCAGCGCCAGGGACCAGGGTTTACTCCCGGTCGAGTGTCGAGCGGACCCACGGCTGTGCGCGCTGGTCACGAGAGAGGCGATCACCCTGACCGCAGAAATTCCCACAACCGAACAGCCCCCCGCCGTCGCGCTGGAACACAGCGAGACCGGCCCGGCCGCGCTCGACACCTCGCACCCGCTGCAGGCGGGCGTCGAGGTCGAGCCCGAGGCCCCGACCTTCGCGTCCTTCGGCGTCAAGCCCGAGATCGTCAAGGCACTCGGCGAGGCCGGCATCGAGCGGACGTTCGCCATCCAGGCGCTCACCCTGCCGCTGGCCATGGCCGGCGACGACCTGATCGGCCAGGCCCGCACCGGCATGGGCAAGACCCTCGGCTTCGGCGTCCCGCTGCTGCACCGCGTGCAGGTCCCCGGCGACGGCACCCCGCAGGTGCTGGTCGTGGTGCCGACCCGCGAGCTGTGCATCCAGGTCGCGAACGACCTCAAGGGCGCCGGCAAGCACCTGGGCATCCGGACGCTGGCCATCTACGGCGGCCGCCCGTACGAGCCGCAGATCGAGGCGCTCCGCAAGGGCGTCGACGTCGTGATCGGCACCCCGGGCCGCCTGCTCGACCTGGCCGAGCAGCAGCACCTGGTGCTGGGCAAGGTCCGCGGCCTGGTGCTCGACGAGGCCGACGAGATGCTCGACCTGGGCTTCCTGCCCGACATCGAGCGCATCCTCCGGATGGTGCCGGACGAGCGGCAGACCATGCTGTTCTCGGCCACCATGCCCGGCCCGATCATCACGCTGGCCCGCACGTTCCTGAACCAGCCGACGCACATCCGCGCCGAAGAGAACGACGCGAGCGCGATCCACGAGCGCACCACCCAGTTCGTCTACCGGGCGCACTCGATGGACAAGCCCGAGGTCATCGCCCGGGTGCTGCAGGCCGAGGGCCGCGGCCTCACGATGATCTTCAGCCGCACCAAGCGCACCGCGCAGAAGGTGGCCGACGACCTGGTCGAGCGCGGCTTCGCGGCCGCCGCCGTGCACGGTGACCTCGGTCAGGGCGCCCGCGAGCAGGCGCTGCGCGCGTTCCGCTCCGGCAAGGTCGACGTGCTGGTCGCCACCGACGTCGCCGCCCGCGGCATCGACATCGACGACGTCACGCACGTGATCAACTACCAGTGCCCGGACGACGAGAAGACCTACGTCCACCGCATCGGCCGCACCGGCCGCGCGGGCCGGACCGGCGTCGCCGTCACCCTGGTCGACTGGGACGAAGAGCCGCGCTGGAAGCTCATCTCGGACACGCTGGGCCTCGACAAGCCGGAGCCGGTGGAGACGTACTCGTCGTCGCCGCACCTGTTCGCCGACCTGGGCATCCCCGAGGGCACGAGCGGCCGGCTGCCGCTGGCCAACCGCACCCGCGCGGGCCTGGCCGCCGAGGAGGAAGAGGACCTGGGCGGCAAGAAGCGCGGCCGTGGCCGTGGCCGCACCGCCGAGTCCGCCGAGTCCTCGGAAGAGGCGCCCCGCAAGCGCGCCCGCGCCCCGCGCAAGCGGACCCGCGGCGGCTCGCGGGCGGCCGAGGCGATCGAGGCCTCGGACAAGGCCGCTGCTTCGCCGGCTTCGGAAGAGGCTCCGGCTTCTTCGGAGGGCCGCACCCGCAGCCGCCGCCGCACCCGCAGCGGGAACGCCCCGGAGGCGACCGGCCCGGCCGTCGAAAAGGAAGCCGGCGAGAACGCCGAACGCCCGGCTCGACGGCGCCGCCGTCGCCGCCCGGCCGCGACGTCTGATACACCTGCGTCGGCAGACTGAAGCTTCTCCATCGGGGGTTCGGGTACGTGAGCGACGTCGAGAAGGCGGACTACGGGTCCGAGGACGTACTCGAGGACTCTCCCGAGAGCACACCGCCCGCCCCGCGGGTCAAGGCGCGTCGTTCGCCTTGGAACCGCGGGCGGGACAGGCTGGCCGCCGCGTTGATCGCGGTCGTCGTGCTCGCCGTCGCGCTGGTCATCGGCGCGACGAGCGACAGCGCGGCCACCGACCGGACCGAGGCGGCGCCGCCCCCGGCGTTGCCCGCGGTCCCGGACAAGGTCCCGGGATCCCTCTCCGAGATCTGGAGCGCCCCGAGCGGGGCGACGCCGATCCCGGTCGTGGCCGGCGAGTCGGTGGCCACCGCGAACGGCGGCGAGGTCGCCGCCCGCGACCCGCTGACCGGGCAGATCCGCTGGCACTACACGCGTGACCTGCCGTTGTGCACGCTGGACCAGGTGTGGGGGCGGCTGAACGCCGTCTACGCGAAATCGATGGGCTGCAGCGAAGTCACGCAGCTGGACCCGGGCACGGGCCGGATCACGGCGCAGCGCAACGGCAACGCCGAGCTGGGCACCCAGCTGGTCGACGACGGCTCCCATGTGACCGCGACGGGCAAGAAACTCCTCACGACCTGGCGCGACGACCTGGTGCAGAGCGCCGAGTACGGCCAGGTCCCGGCGCTGGTCAACGCGGGCAAGCAGCCCCGGACGGGCTGCACGTACGGCACGGTCGCGGCGGCGGCGGGCAAGATCGGCGTGATCGAGCGCTGCCCGGGCGACCCGGCCGACCGCCTGACGGTGTACAAGGCGGCGCCGGAGAAGGACGACGAGCCGCAGGTCAGCTTCAGTTCGGTGCTGGCGGGCAAGCGCGCCCGCGTGATCGCGATGTCGGGCGACCTGACGGCGGTGGTGCTGCCGGACCAGAAGCTCCTGGTGATCTACAACGGCGACGGAACCCAGCGAGCGGCGTACCCGCTGGACGTTCCGGCCGGCGACCTGGCGGCCGACCCGCCGTCGGGTGTCGAGGCAACCACCCAGACGGCGGCGAACATGTACTGGTTCAGCGGCTCGAAGCTGGTCGCCCTGTCCCGCGACGACCTGTCCCCGCGCTGGACGTTGAGCAGCGCTTCGGGCCCGGGAGTGACGTTCGCGCAGCAACTGGTGGTCCCGATCAAGGGCGGCCTGGCGGTCCTGAACGAGAACGACGGCTCCACGATCCGCACGGTCGGCGTCGAGCGCCGCGGCTACCAGGGCGTGGTCCGGTTGGCCGCGGCCGGCCCGGTCCTGCTCGAGCAACGCGGCCCCACCCTCACCGCCCTGAAGTAACCCTCACCCCGGCCCCCGCGAGTTCCGCCCCGCATCACGCGAGTTCCGTCTCCAATCACGCGAGTTC
>NZ_MUMI01000483.1 GCF_002155975.1 Amycolatopsis kentuckyensis | reverse complement strand
CCGCCGCGGCCGCCGGCGCCAGGCCGGCCAGCGCCAGCAGGACCGCGCCGGCGGTGAAAAGTCTGCGCATCGAGCACCCTCCCGAACCCGCAACCGAACCCTCGGTGGGACCCTCACAGAACCGGCGGTGGTCGGCAATCGGCTGTCCGGGCAC
Organism: Amycolatopsis kentuckyensis; assembly: GCF_002155975.1. GTDB lineage: Bacteria > Actinomycetota > Actinomycetes > Mycobacteriales > Pseudonocardiaceae > Amycolatopsis > Amycolatopsis kentuckyensis. The sequence goes on along the minus strand of NZ_MUMI01000483.1, from coordinate 4,749 downwards.
AGAATCGGTCAGGATCCGACTTTCGGCGGGTGGCGGCGCGTCCTCCGGCGTGCGCGGCCGCGGGCATTGTGCGAGTTGTCCGCCTGTTCCGGGCCACGTTACGGTCCGGAAGCGTAGGCACCGTCATCAAGCGAGGGGTCCGCTATGAAGGTTTCCGACTGCCCGACGACCCAGGTCGAGGTGCGCATCGCCGCGCGGCCGGCCGAGGTCTGGTCCTGGCTGCTGGACGTCGACCTGCCGGCCCGGTTCTCCACCGAGTTCCAGGGCGGTGGCTGGGTCGAGGGCGCCGAGCCCGGCCTCGGCGCGCGCTTCCGCGGCCGCAATTCGCACCCGATCGCCGGGGAGTGGGAGACAGTCTCGACCATCACCGGCTACGAGCCCGAGCGGCTGTTCGCCTGGGCCGTGATGGACGTGACGAACCCGGCCGCGTCCTGGCGCTTCGAGCTCGTCCCGGACGGCGACGGCACCATCCTGCGGCAGTGGGCCCAGATCGGCCCCGGCCCGTCCAACCTCACCACGATCATCGGCTCGATGCCCGAGCACGAAGACGAGATCGTCGCGATGCGGCTCGGCGAGCTGCAGACCAACATGCAGAAGACCGTCGAGGGCATCAAGGCGCTCGCCGAGAGCGGCGTGCGCGCGGCCTAGCGGAGGACCCGGTCCACATAGGACTTGACGGCGACCAGCGCCTCGGCGGACTGCCACAGCCGCTCCACGCGCGGGTCGTCCGAGTGGCGGTATTCGGCGATCCGCTCGTGGAAGGGCTGCCGGATCTGGGCCTTCGTGTGGGCGAACGGCTCGGCGGGCAGGGCGCCGAGCCGGGCCGCGACGGCGACGGCCCGCTCGAGCACGTCTCCCGGTGGGGCCTGCTCGTCGGCCAGGCCACGCGCCAAGGCCTCCTCGCCGCCCCAGGTTTCACCCGAGTAGGTGAGCGACGGCAAGCTGGTGGTCCCGTAGGTGCAGCGCAGGATCTCCAGTGCGGCCAACGGGAACGGCAGCCCGACGAGCAGTTCGGTGACCCCGATCCGGCCGGCGCCCAGCACCCGGTGGTCACACGCCGCGGCGAGGACCGCGCCGCCGGCAATGGCGTGCCCGTTGAGCGCCGCGACCACCGGACGCGGGCAGCCGAACACCGCCAGCAGCGCGTCGGACAGCAGCGGCAGGAACTCCGCCACGTACGCCGCGCCGCCCTCGCCGAGCCGCTTGAGGTCGACGCCCGCGCAGAAGATGCCGCCGGTCCCGGTGAGCACGACAGCGCGGGCCTGCTCGGCCTCCTCGAGCCGCCGCACCAGCGCCCGGCACGAGTCCGTGTCGAGGGTGTTGCCCCCGCCGTGGTCGATCCGGAGCACGGCGACGTCGCGGTGGCTGTCCAGGGTGATCGGCACGGCCCGACCGTACCGCGGCGCGGCGGGGCCGGTCAGGTCCGAACGCTCAACCGGACGACGCCGAAGTGCTCCCGGCGCGCCAGCTCGACGACCTCGTCGAGGGTCGGCAGCCGGCCGAGGGGGAACTTCAGGCCGATCATGCGGGCGGCGCGGCGCATGCCGAGCTCCGTCATGCGGTCGAGGTAGATCCGCGCGACCTCGGTCTCGTCTTCGACGAGCACGCCGCGCATCGGTGTCGTCCGGCCGGCGAACGTCACGTCGACGTCCGCGCCGCCGCGGAAGTTGAGCCGCCAGCCCGCCGGCGTCAGCGTGCACAGGCCCTCGGCGTCGCGGTGCGCGGTGACCGGAACGCGGTAGCGCTGCCCGGTCCGGCGGCCGGCGAAGGCGAGCAGCATGAACTCGCCGACGCCGCGGCCGAGCGGGCTGGGCAGCACCGCCCGCAGCACCACGTTCATCGTCTTCACCAGCGGCGCGGGCGGCTGGTGCCATTCCACCACGGCGGTCATTTCCGCAGCGTACGCCGCCCGCGGCCGTCAGCTGGTGATGTCTTTTTGAGCGAACCGCCGCCCGGCGTAGAGGAAGAACACCGTCCCGTAGATCACCGCCGACAGCATCCCGCTCGCCAGGTTGGTCCAGTCGACGTCGGTCGAGATCAGGTCCATCCAGGAGAACGCGTAGTGCGTCGGCAGGTAGTTCCGGAGCCCCTCCAGCGCGGTGATCTGGTCCAGGATCTGCGACAGGATCGCCACCAGCACCGCGCCGCCGACCGCGCCGAGCGGGGCGTCGGTCGACACGCTCAGCGCGAGCGCCAGCCCGGCCACCCAGGCCAGCTGCAGGATGATGTACACAGTGGACAGGGCGATGGCCAGCAGGCTGTCGCCGAAGGACACCGCGTCACCGGTCGGGCTGATCGCGTCGCCCGCGCCGTACCAGAGCACCCCGACGCCGAGCGACACCAAGGGCAGCAGCACCAGCGCGGACGCCGAGAGCAGCCCCGAAACGATCGCCTTCTGCCGCAGCACCCGCTGCCGCGGCACCGGGACGGCCAGCAGGTACTTCAGGCTCGACCACGACGCCTCGCTCGCGATGGTGTCGCCGAAGAACAGCGCGACGATCATCGGCAGCAGGAACGTCCCGGACACGAACAGCGCCAGCACGACGAAGTTCGGCGCGGACGCGGTGGCCAGGTCGACGAACCCGCCGCTGCGCCGGTTCGGGTTCGACTGCCCCGCCTCGAACGCGATCACCAGGATGAACGGCAGGAGCGCGACGAACCCGAGCAGGAACTGCGTGCGCCGCCGCTTGAGCTGGCGCCGCAGCTCGACGCCGAGCCGCAGCGTCCGCCGGGCGCTGTAGCCCTCGACCGCGCCGTCCGGCTCGACGCCCGCGTGTTCGGCCGACGCGAGGTCGCTCAGCTCGTCGAGCGCGTGCGGGTCGGTGTGCACACCGGAATCACTCACGACTCTTCTCCGACCAGTTGCAGGAACGCGTCTTCCAGCCGGCGCCGAGGGCCGGCCTGCTCCACCGCCACACCGGCGCGGACCAGGGCGGCCACGCCTTCGGCCCGCGGCAGCTCGCCGAGGTTGGCGTGCACGAGCTCGCCCTCGACGTCGACGTCGGTGACCCCGCTCAGCGCCTTGAGCGCCGCCGCGGCCGCCGCCGGATCGTCGACCCGGAACGTCGCTTCGCCACCGGCCGCGGCCAGTTCGCCGACCTCGCCCGAGGCGACCAGCGAGCCGCGGTGCATGACCACGACGTGCGTGCAGGTCTGCTCGACCTCGGCCAGCAGGTGGCTGGACACCACCACCGTGCGGCCGGTCGCGGCGTACCGCTTCAGCACCTCGCGCATCTGGTGGATCTGGGGCGGGTCGAGTCCGTTGGTCGGTTCGTCGAGCACCATGAGCTCCGGCAGGCCGAGCATCGCCTGCGCGATCGCCAGCCGCTGCCGCATGCCCTGGCTGTAGGTCCGCACCCGCCGTTCGACGGCGGTGCCCAGCCCGGCGATCTCCAGCGCCTCCGCGAAGTGGGCCTTCTCGGCCGGACGCCCGGTCGACGCCCAGTACAGCTCGAGGTTCGCCCGCCCGGACAGGTGCGGCAGGAAGCCGGAGCCCTCGACGAACGAGCCGATGCGCGAGAGCACCGGCGCGCCCGGGGTGATCTTGTGGCCGAACACGCGGATGTGTCCCTCGGTCGGCGTGATCAGGCCCATCAGCATGCGCAGGGTGGTCGTCTTGCCGGCACCGTTCGGCCCGAGCAGGCCGAGCACCTGGCCCGGCTCGACGCGGAAGGACAGGTCCTTCACCGCGACGAACCCGCCCGCGTACTGCTTGCGCAGCCCCTCGATGACGAGTGGGGTGGTGGCGAGCTCGGGGTCGACGTCGGTGGCCCGGCGGCGGCGCAGGGCCGCGAACAGCACCGCGGCGAGGCCGATCGCCAGCGTCACGCCGATGCCCGCCAGCTGCCCGACCGGCGCCGGGGAACCGACGGACTTGCCCGGGACGACCGGCACGGCCAGCGCGGTGCCGCCGGCGAGCCCGATCCGGAACACCGCGGGCGCGGCCGGCGCGGCGTACCCCTGGTCGGTGGTGCCGACCACCAGCCGCAGCGAGTGGCCGCCCTCGATCGGCCGGACGATGCCGGGCAGCGTCACGGTGACGTCGACCGGGGTGCCGTCGGCGGGCAGCCCGCTCACCCGGAACGGCGCGACGGCGTTGGCCGGCAGCACCCGCGAGCCGTCCTGCCCGACGTCGTAGAGCTTCGCGAACAGCACCGCGTCCGGCTGCGGGTGCGCCGGGTCCGCGGCGACCTGCAGCCGCACGGTGGACGAGCCGCTGATGACGACCTGGCCATCGAAGGCAGCGGTGGTGAACTGCGCGGCCTGGCCGGGCGGGTCGTTGCTGAACAGCGCGCCGAGCCGCGCCGAGCTGCTCGCGACGCCGTTGAGGCCGGGGATCCCGCTGACCGCCGCCGGGTTCGCCCCGGCCGGGCGCACGACCGGCTGCGCGGGCCCGTCGAGCGCCAGCAGCCGCCGTTCGGTGGCCGGCCCGGTCAGCCCGGGGTAGGCGGCCGCGCTGACCGTGCGGACCGACGGCGTCCCGTTGGCGCGCAGGGTGCCCTGGACGTCGTAGCTGAAGCCGGTGCCCGGGTCGCCGCCGTCCAGTGCCGTCTTCAGGAAGTCGGCGATCTTGGCGCGCAGCTGCGGACCGGGCTTGCCGCCGTCGTGACCGCCGGTGTACCAGATCGTCCGCACCTTGCCGCCCGCCGCGGTGATCTGCCGGGCGTTCGCGTCGGACTGGTCGAGGCCGAACAGCGTGTCGCTCTCGCCCTGCACCAGCAGCGTCCGTCACGGGCAAGGTCACCGTGC
>NZ_MUMI01000482.1 GCF_002155975.1 Amycolatopsis kentuckyensis | reverse complement strand
CGACGGCTGCACCCGCTCCTTCACACGCCGAAGCGCTCGAGCAAGGCCCGCACCGCGGCCGGGTCCTCGACGTGGGCGTTGTGCCCGAGACCGGCGAGCGTGACGGCGTCGGGATCGAGCGCCCTCAGCTGCTCCGGACGGCTCATCGGGTCGTTCTCACCGGCGGCGAGCACGACCGGGCAGCGCGCCCCGGCCAGCAGGGCCGGCATGTCCGGTGCGCCGAGGCCGAACGCGGCCGGGTCCATCGCGAGGCGCCAACCTCCCTCGGTCTCGCGAAGCCCGGCCGGGTCGGTGGGCGCGATCCCGAGCAGCCCGGACACCTTAAGGTAGGCCTGATCGGCGTCCTCCCGCGTCGCGAACACCCGGGGCGGCTTGGCCGCGAACGAGGCCGCGCGGTTCAGGTCGTCCTGGCTCCACTCGACCTTGACCCCCAGCGCCAGCACGCCGTCGACTTCGACGTCGTAGCGGCCGGACGCCAGTTCCAGCGCGAGCACCCCGCCGAGCGAATGCCCGGCGACGATCAGCGGCCCGCCGTCCGGCAGCGCCCGCGCGACCGCCCCGGCGAGCGTGGCGAAGCTGTAGTGCGGCAGCGGGGCCGACGGGCCGTGGCCGGGCAGGTCGGGCACCAGGACGCGGCGGTCGAGCTGGACGGCGAGGTGGTCCCAGACGGCACCGGTCGCGCCGAGGCCGTGCAGCAGGAGGACGGCCGGTTCGCCCTTGCCGCCGGTGCGCATGTTGAGCGTGTCCATCCGCGCAGCCTCCCAAATTGTCGGTGGGCGCGGCTAGGGTCGGCCGCGTGACGATCACCGATCCGGACACCTACGTGCGAGGGGTCCCGTACGACGAGCTGGCGCGGCTGCGGCGCGCCGGCCCGGTGGTGCGCGTCGACGACTTCTGGGCCGTGCTCGGCCACGCCGAGGTCCGGCGGGTGCTGCGCGAACCGGGAGTGTTCTCCTCGCAGCTCGGCGGCACGCAGATCCGCGACGCGGCCGACCTCGCCTACGTGCGCCGGATGATGCTGAACATGGACCCGCCGGAGCACGGCCGGCTGCGCGGGCTGCTCACGAAAGCGTTCACCCCGCGGGCGGTCGCGAAGCTGACGTCGCAGATCGAGGGCTGGGCGCGGGAGCTCGTCGGCGCGGTCGCCGAGCGCGGGGAGTGCGACTTCGCGCAGGTGGCCGCCGACCTGCCGCTGCGCACCCTGGCCGGGGTGTTCGGCGTGCCGGAGCGGGATCGGCGGCTGATGTACGACTGGAGCAACCGGGTGATCGGCTACCAGGACGCCGAGTACGCGGTGAGCTCGACGGTTTCCGTTTCCGAGGTGAGCGAGCTCGCCCGGGCCGCGCTCGCCGTCCGCCCGTCGCCGGGGCCGGACGGGGCGATGCCGGACCCGCGGACGCGTGCGGGCATGCCGGATCTCTACGCGTACGCGAACTCCCTCGGCGAGTACAAGCGGTCGCATCCGGGCGACGACGTCATGAGCAACCTGATGCGGCACGTCGGTGCCGACGGCGGCCGCGTCTCGCTCGCCGAGTTCGAGAACCTGTTCTGGCTGTTTTCCGTGGCAGGCAACGAAACCCTGCGCAACGGCCTGCCGGGCGGGCTGCTCACGCTGCTCTCGCACCCAGCGGAGTACCGCAGGCTGCTGGCCGACCGATCGCTGCTGCCCTCGGCGGTCGAGGAGATGCTGCGGTGGTGGACGCCGGTCATGCACTTCCGGCGCACGGCCGTCTCCGACGTCCGATTGTCCGATGTGGACATCGCCGCCGGGGACAAGGTGGTGGTCTGGTTCTCGTCGGCCAACCGGGATCCTTCGGTGTTCCCGGATCCGGACACCTTCGACATCGGCCGCACCCCGAACGACCACCTGACCTTCGGCCACGGGCCGCACTTCTGCCTCGGCGCGCACCTCGCCCGCGTGCAGATGCGGGCCATGTTCGACGCGGTGCTCGACCGGCTCGGCTTCGTGGAGCTCGCCGGCGAGCCGGTGCGGCTGCGGTCGAACTTCCAGAACGGCCTCAAGTCGCTGCCGATCCGGTGGGCCGCCTGATGGAGATCCGGGAGCTGCGGGCGTTCGTCGCGGTCGTCGAGGCGGGCGCGATGTCGAAGGCGGCCCGGCAGCTGCACGTGAGCCAGCCCGCGCTGTCCCAGACGATCACGGCCCTCGAACGGCGGCTCGGCGTCCGGCTGCTGGTGCGCACCAGCACCGGCGTCCAGGTCACCGACGCCGGGACGACGCTGCTCGGCGAGGCCCGCGCCGTGCTGGCGCGGCACGACCAGGCACTCGCCGCGATGGCCCGGCACACCGCGGCCGGCGGCGGCGTGCTGCGGGTCGGCGTTCCCCTGGAACTGCCGCCGGACCTGCTGCCGTCGGCGCTCGCGCGGCTGCCGGACACGCGGGTGCAGGCGCGGCACCTGTCGTCGGTGGCCCAGGTGGCCGCGCTGCGGGCCGGCGAGCTGGACGTCGGGCTGGTCCGCGAGCGCCCGGCGGGGCCCGACCTGGACGCGGCGCTCGTGGTGACCGAGGACGTCGGCGTCCTGCTGGCCGCGGACCTGGCGGAGAAGCTGGGCTCGCCGGTCCGGCTGGAG
>NZ_MUMI01000481.1 GCF_002155975.1 Amycolatopsis kentuckyensis | reverse complement strand
CGAACAGCAGCAGGTGCCCGCCGACGGGCACCTGCTGCTGTTCGCCTTCCCCGAAGACGACAGCTGCGACGCCGACGTCGGCAGCGCGGTGTACGTCCCGGCGGGCACGGCGGTTTCCGAGCGGGACAAACACTTCTCGTGGTGGTCGACCGAGGACGAGTACCGCGAGCTGATCGAGAAGTTCCCGCAGTCCCCGCTGCGGGCGGCACGCGACGTGTCGCTCCCCCGCTTCTGCGAGATCGATTTCTCCGACAGCCCTTGGGAGCACTCGGAACTGGTCCCGTTCTCGGAAGAACTCCTGGAACTCTGGCGGAGCACGCGCACGGGCGTCGACCGGTGGGGGACGCTCCAGCTCGGCGGCTACGCCGCGGAGGAGGTGACCGACTCCGGTGACCCGCTCGAGACCGTCGTGGCGGGCGCGCTGCGGGCGGCCGGGACCGGCAAGGTGGACGGCGTGGTGTCGAAGGACGTCGCGGACTGGGTGCTCCTCGCCGACTGGCACACCGACATCGAGGGCTGGGAGGGCGCGACCGTCCACTGGGCGATCCAGCGCGAGGACCTGGCGGCGCGGCGCTTCGACCGCGTTTTCACCGACCGGTACTGGAATCCCTGAGGCGAAGCTCGGGGTTTCCCCCGATTGTCCGCCGCGCGCGGCGCGAAGAGACTCTGCGGCATGCTTTCTTCGCGCCTCGCGTTCCTCCTCGCCCCGCTCTGCCTGGGCGCCTACGGCGTCGTCCGGATCCTGGACGGCCTGGACGGCAGCCGCGGTCCCGGGTTCGCCTGGACCACCGGTCACCTGTTCTTCCTGGCCGGCCTGGTGTTCTTCGTCCAGGCCTTCCGGACCATGTGGACGCTCGCCGGCCGCACCCGGCCCGCCACCGCCGGGTTCGCCGCCGGGATCGCCGGTGCGCTGGCCGTCGGCGTCCAGTTCGGCATCGACATCGTGGTCGGGTTCCGGTCGGCCGACCGCGCCGGGATGGACGCCTCCTTCACGCGGATCCAGAACACCCCGGGTGTCGAAGCGGCCTTCTACAGCTACGGGCCGATGCTGTTCTTCGTCGGCATGGTCGTGCTGGTCACGCTGCTCGCCGTCGGGCGCCGGGTGCCGTGGTGGGCGCCGGTACTGGTCCTCGTCGACGTCGTCCTTCCCCTCCTCGACAAGGATTTCATCCCGGTGGGGGCCGCGCTCCTGCTCATCGCCTTCACCCCGCTGATCGGGGAGCGGACTCCTGGTACCCGCTCGCCTGCACCTCGAACAGCTCCGCGTACACCCCGCCCCCGGCCATGAGTTCCTCGTGGCCGCCGCGCTCGATCACCTTGCCCCCGGCGAGCACGACGATCGTGTCCGCCTCGCGGATGGCGCCGAGGCGGTGGGAGACCAGCACGCTCGTGCGGCCGGCCCGGTGCTGCCGCAGCCGCTGGTGGATCTCGTGCTCGGCCCGGGCGTCGAGGCCCGCGCTCGGTTCGTCCAGGATCAGCAGGTCGCGCTGCTCGCGCATCAGCGCGCGAGCCAGCGCGAGCCGCTGCCACTGGCCGCCGGAGAGGGTGACGCCCGGGTTCTCGCCGCCGAAGAAGATGCGGCTCAGCATCGTGTCGTAGCCCTGGGGCAGGGCCGCCACCACCGGGTCCGCGCCCGCCAGCCGGGCCGCGCCGGTGACACGCGAACGATCGTCGAGCGCGGCCGGCTCGCCGAGGCCGATGTTCTCCGCCGCCGTGAGGTCGTACTCCATGTAGTCCTGGAACAGCACCGCGAGCCGCTCGCGCAGTTCGGCCGCCGGGACGTCGCGCAGGTCGACGCCGTCCCAGAGGATGCGGCCGCGGGTCGGGTCGTAGAACCGGCACAGCAGCTTGACCAGCGTGCTCTTGCCCGCGCCGTTGAGCCCGACCAGCGCCGTCGAGCGGCCGTGGGGGATGGTCAGATCGACGCCGCGCAGGATCCACGGCAGGTCGTCGCCGTACCGGAACCAGACGTCCCGCAGCTCGATCCCCCGCCGC
>NZ_MUMI01000480.1 GCF_002155975.1 Amycolatopsis kentuckyensis | reverse complement strand
CGTGCCGGGCAGCGCGCCGATCAGCAGCGACGGCAGGAAGTGCCCGATCAGGTGCCGGGACGCGACCGGGGCCGGCGGCAGGCAGTTCAGCACCGAGCCCTCGGGCGCCGTGACGCGCACCGGCCGGAACGACCCGGCGTTGTGCGGCACCTCCGGCGAGATCGCCGCCTTGACCGCGAACGACGCGTACGCCCGCGTGTAGTTCAGGACGACGTTGATCCCGCGCGCGCTCTGCGGCGAGGAGCCCGCGAAGTCGAGGTCGATCCCGTCGCCGTCCACAGTGGCCGTGACGCGCAGGACGATCTCTTCGTCGTCGAAGCCGTCGGTGACGATCTCGTTGGTATAGGTGCCATCGGGCAGCCGCCGCAACGCGTCGCGCAGCGCCTGCTCCGAACGGTCCATGATCTCGGCGGCGACCTCGTCCAGGCTGTCGAGGCCGAGCTCGTCCAGCAGCCGCAGCAGGCTCGCCGCGCCGACCTCGTTGCCGGTGACCTGCGCGTACAGGTCACCGATGGTCTCCTCCGGCGTCCGGACGTTCGCCCGGATCAGCCGTTCCAGGTCGGCGTTGACCACCCCGGCGCGCAGGAACTTCAGGATCGGCAGGCGCAGGCCCTCTTCGAAGACCTCGTGGGCTTCGGCGGACACCAGCCGCCCGCCGATGTCCGGCGCGTGGCAGCAGGACGCGAACCACGCGACCAGCCGGCCACCGCGGAACACCGGGGTGGCCACCGTGATGTCGTTGATCTGGCCGGCGGTCTGCCACGGGTCGTTGGTGAGCAGCACGTCACCGGGTTCGAGGGTCTCCGGCGGGTAGGCCGCGACGAAGTGGTGCATGCCGGTCGCCATCGCGTTGATGTGCCCCGGCGTGCCGCCGACGGACTGGCCGATCATCTCGCCGCGCGAGTCGAACACCGCGCAGGCGAGGTCGAGCGACTCGCGCACGACCGCGGAGAAGGCCGTGTTGACCAGCGCGTTCTGCTGCTCGGCGAGGATCGAGTGCAGGCGGTTGCCGAACAGCCCGACGACGATGGGGTCGACGCTCACACCGTCACCTCCAGCGACCCATCGGTCCGGACGACGCAGAATGCGCCGGGCGGGACGACCACAGTGGACTCGCGTTCCTCCACGATGGCCGGTCCGTCGACCCGCGCGCCGGGTTCGAGCCGGTACCGGTCGAACACCGCCGTGTCGACAAATCCACTTGTCGCCGGGAAGTACGCCTGGCGCGTGCCCTTCCGCGCCTCACCGGAGGAAGCCGAGGTCAGCCGGAGCGTCACGGCCGGTTTCGGCCCGCTCGACACGACCCGCCAGTTCAGCACCTCGACGCCGACTTCGGGCCCGGTGCGCCGGTAGAGCGCGCGGTAGGTGCGGGTGAACTCGTCGATCAGCGTTGCGGGCCAGGGGCCGTCGTGGACCGGGACGCGGATCTCGTAGCCCTGCCCGGCGTAGCGCATCTCGGCGATGCGCCGGTGCGTCACCTCGGCCACTCCGGACTTCGCCAGCAGCGCTTCGCCCTCGGCCTCCATCTCGGCGAACAGCGCGTCGACCTGCTCCCGGCCGAGGTCGTGCACGGCCGCGCGGGCCGAGCGCACGAAGTCGAACGCCAGCGGCGCGGTGAGGAACCCGGCCGCGCTGAGCACCCCCGCGGCGGGCGGCGCGACGATCGAGGGCGCCCCGAGCGCTCGCGCGACGCCGGCACCGTGCACCGGGCCCGCCCCGCCGAAGGTGTACATCGGGAGCTTCGCCGGGTCGTGGCCGCGCTCGACGGCGTGCACCCGGGCCGCGTTCGCCATGTCCTCGTTGACGCTCGTGTGGATGCCCCAGGCGGCCTCTTCGACGCTCACCCCGAGCGGATCGGCGATCTTTTCGCGGAGCACCGCTCTCGCGGCTTCGGCGTCCAGGCGCATGCCACCGCCGAGGAAGTAGGCCGGGTCGAGGTAGCCGAGCACGAGGTCGGCGTCGGTGACCGTGGGTTCGGCGCCGCCGCGGCCGTAGCAGGCCGGGCCGGGCTCGGAGCCCGCCGAGTCGGGTCCGACGGTGAGCAGGCCCAGCGCGTCGATCCGGGCGATCGAGCCGCCGCCGACGCCGATCTCGATCATGTCCGTGACCGGCACCCGCACCGGCAGCCCGGAGCCGGGCAGCAGCCGGTACTTGCGGTCCACTTCGAACTGGTGCGTCACCAGGGGCGCACCACCGGCGATCAGGCACAGCTTGGCCGTGGTGCCGCCCATGTCGAAGGCCAGCAGGTCGTCCGGGCCCACCGCGGCGGCCGCGAGCGCGCCACCCGCCGGGCCGGACTCGAGGATCCGGATCGGGTGCCGGGCGGCGGTGTCCACAGTGGCCAGCCCGCCGTTGGACAGCATGATGTGGGGCGCGCGGGTGATCCCCAGCCGGTGCAGCCGCTGTTCGAGGTCGCGCAGGTACCGCTCGGTGAGGTCCTGGACGTAGACGTTGGCGACCGTCGTCGACGCCCGCTCGAACTCACGGATCTCGGGGACGACCTCGGAGGACAGCGCCACCCGCAGCGACGGCGCGACCTCGGCGAGGATCTCGCCCGCCCGGCGTTCGTGCGCCGGGTTCGTGAACGCGTGCAGGAAGCAGACGGCGACGGCCTCGATCCCGCGGGCGGCCAGCTCCCGGCCCAACCGCGCGACGTACTCTTCGTCGAGTCCGGTGTGGACGGACCCGTCGGCGAGGATCCGCTCCGGGACGTCGAACCGCAGGTGCCGCGGCACGAGCGGCGCGGGCAGTTCCAGGTGCAGGTCGTAGAGCTCGTACCGGTGCTCGCGGCGCATCTCCAGCACGTCGCGGAAGCCCGCGGTCGCGAGCAGCGCCGTCCGCGAGCCCTTGCGCTCGATCAGGGCGTTCGTGACCAGCGTCGTCCCGTGTACCACCTGGTCGACGACGCCGAGGTCCGGGAGCAGCGCGGCCAAGCCTTCTTCGACCGCCCGGGCCGGCTCGTCGTGCGTGGTCAGGACCTTGCCGACCGCGACGATCCCGGTTTCGTCGACCGCGCAGAGGTCGGTGAACGTGCCGCCGATGTCCACGCCGATCCTCATGTCCGGTACCACCGCGGCGACGTGTTGAGCGGCGGCTTCAGCTTGGCCTTCACGACCAGCACGTTCGGCTCGTCCGACTCGACGAACTCGCCGAGCAGCCGCCGGAACGCCCGCCCGAAGCCGGAGACGCGGTCGGCGTGCACCCCGAACGACCGGGCCAGGCCGACGAAGTCCGGGCTGTCCCAGTCGACGCCGCGGTGCGGCAGGCCCTCGCGGTCCTGGTCGTAGCGGAGCATCCCGTAGCCGCCGTCGTCGACCAGGACGACCGTGACCGGCAGCTGCTCCTGGGCCAGGGTCGCCAGGTCGCCGCAGCCGTAGAGGAAACCGCCGTCGCCGGTGATGCAGATGGCGCGCCCGGTGCCGGCCGCGGCCGCGCCGAGCGACGCCGGGAAGCCGTAGCCGAGGGTGCCCCAGCCCATCGGGTAGGCGAGCTTGCGCGGCGCCCGCACCCGGTGGAAGCCGCCGACCCAGTAGCCGGCGACGCACATGTCCGAGACCAGCACCGCGTCCGTCGGCAGCACCTCGTCCAAAGTGGACAGGAAGTCGTAGGCCTGCGGTTCCTCGTCGCGGATCCGCTGGCGCACCCGGCGGCCGATGCCGGCCAGCCGCAGCGTGATGTCGTCGAGCCCGTCCCGCTGCTTCGGCAGGAGCCGCTCGACGATCGAGCGCGCGTCCCCGACCAGCGTCAGGTCGGGCTGGTAGTTCTTGGCGGCGTCGTCGGCGTCGACGTTGACCGCGATCAGCCGGGGCGGCTTGGGCATCCGCCAGTTCTGCGTCATCAGGCCGTCGAAGTCGGTGCCGATGGCGAGCACGACGTCGGCTTCGTCCCACAGCTCGCCGACCTCCGGCGTGTGCACCGGGTTCGGGGCCAGGCAGGGGTGGTCGAGCGGGAGCAGCCCGCGGGCGGCGAAGGTGGTGATCACCGGCGCGGCGATCTTCTCGGCGAGTGCGCCGATCGCGTCGCCGGCGCCCGACCGCAGCGCGCCGCCGCCGGCCCAGATCAGCGGGTGCCGCGCGTCGGACAGCATCGACTCGGCCCGCGCGAGGTCGGGGACGTCGACGTCGGGCTTGCGGTGCGGGGCGGGCGGGCGCCGGTGCGGCACCTGTTCGCGCAGGTAGTCGGTGGGCACGCCGAGGTAGACCGGGCCGCTCTGCGGCAGCTGCGCGAGCCGGGCGGCGCGGTGGACGGTGGTGCCGATCTGGTCGGCGGCCCGCACGGTGAAGCCGCCCTTGGTCACCGGCGCGAACATCGCCTGCTGGTCGGAGGTCTCGTGCAGCACGCCGCGGACGACACCGGGCCGCCGCAGCGTCGAGGGGATGTCGGTGGCGATGACCAGCACCGGGGCCGCGGACGCCATGGCCTCGCCGACCGCGCCGAGCGTGTTCGCCGCGCCCGGGCCGGTGGTGACCAGCGCGACGCCGAGCTTGCCGGTGGCGCGGGCGTAGCCGTCGGCGGCGTACCCGGCGGTCTGTTCGTGGCGAACCCCGACGAGCTTGATGCGGGTTTCACCGAGCGCCTCCCACAGTGGCAGGTTGTGCACCCCCGGAAGGCCGAAGACGATCTCCGTTCCGAGCGCTTCCAGCGCGTCCACCAGCTCCCGAGCACCACTCACAGCCACGGCCCGGATACTGCCAGATCGTTGAACGATCTGGCAATCAGCCCCTAGACGATGTTGTGCTCGGCACTCACCGCGCCCGCGGCGAACCGGCGGACGTCGAGCTCGGCGATGTCCACCGCCGGCCGTCGTCGCAGGTAGAGGTCCCGGATCAGCTCGCCGGTGGCCGGGCCCATCTGGAAGCCGTGGCCCGAAAAGCCGGTCGCGTAGAAGAACCGCGACAGCAGGACGCTTTCCCCGATGATCTGGTTGCGGTCCGGCGTCGTTTCGTACAGTCCGGCCCAGGCCGTCCGGATGCCGGCGTCGAGCACGGCGGGGATCCGGCGGCCGGCGAGTCCGGCCAGTCGCGGCAGCCACTCGCCCGCCTCGTACCGGGTGTCGAAGCCCGGGACACCGTCGTCCTCCGAGAACGACATCGCCAGGCCAGGCCCCTCGCGGTGGAAGTAGAAGGCCGACGGCATCTCGATGGTGAGCGGAACCGATTCCGGCAGCCCGGGCACCGGCCCGGTGAACACGACCTGCCGGCGGTACGGGCGCACCGGCAGGTCCAGCCCGGCCAGCTCGCCGATCCGGCCCGACCACGCACCGGCCGCGCACACCACCGCGCCGGTCCGGACGAACCCCGCCGTCGTGACGACGCCGGTCAGCGCGTCGCCGTCGCGCTCGATCCCGGTGACCGCCACCCTGGTCCGCAGCTCGGCGCCGTGCGCGCGGGCCGCTTTCGCGTAGCCCTGGACGACCGCGTCCGGGGTCGCCTTGGCGTCGTCCGGTGACCAGAGCGCGGCGACGACCCCCTCGGTCTCGAGCAGCGGGACGACGTCCTTCGCTTCGGCCGGGTCCAGCAGGTGGCTGCGAACGCCGTGCTCGCGCTGGAGCCCGGCGCAGCGTTCGAAGGCGGGCACGTCGGCGGGGTCGGTGACGAGGTAGAGGTAGCCGTCGCGGCGGAAGTCGATCTCGGTGCCGAAGTCGCGGGAGAAAGCGCTGTACGCGGCCAGCCCGCGCAGGCCGAGCTCGACGTTCACGCGGCTGGTGAACGACGACCGGATGCCGCCCGCCGCCTTCGCCGTCGAGCCGCCGCCCAGCTCGCCGCGGTCGAGGAGCAGCACGCCGACGCCGGCTTCGGCGAGCCGGAACGCGCAGCTGACGCCGATCACCCCGCCACCGATCACGACGCACTCGGCCATCGGTGGCAAGGACGTTTCCCCTGCGCCGCGGGCGGTCATACGAGTCAGAGTAGAACGTGATCCACCGGCGGCCCCCGAGCGCGTAGAGTCGGCGTGCCGAGCTCGAGAGGTGATGTCCCATGGCGATGATGCCCGTGACCGATTCGATGTTCCTCCTGGTCGAAACGCGCGAGCATCCGATGCACGTGGGCGGTCTGCAGCTGTTCAAGAAACCCGAAGGCGCGGGCGAGGAGTACCTGCGCGATGTCCGGAACAACCTCCTCGAATCGGACAACATGCGCTCGGTGTTCCGGCGCCGCCCGGCCCGGCCGGTGAACACGATGGGCCACGTGGCCTGGGCGGACGACACCGAGCTCGAACTCGACTACCACTTCCGGCATTCGGCGCTGCCGCGGCCGGGCCGCGTCCGCGAGCTGCTGGAGCTGACGTCCCGCTGGCACAGCACGCTGCTCGACCGGCACCGGCCGCTCTGGGAGACCCACCTCATCGAGGGGCTCGACGACGGCCGGTTCGCCGTCTACACCAAGGTGCACCACGCGCTGATGGACGGCGTTTCGGCGTTGCGCCAGCTGCAGGGCACGCTCTCGGACGACCCCGCGGACATGGACTGCCCGCCGTGGTGGGGCTCCCGGCGCAAGCCCGGCGGCGAGCGCGAAAAGCGCCCCCGGTCGCTGCTCGGGACGGCGCGGAAGACCGCCAACCAGCTCGCGAGCCTGGCGCCGGCCGCGATGAAGGTGGCGCGCGAGGCGTTCGGCGAACACACCCTGACACTGCCGGGACAGGCGCCGAAGACGATGCTCAACGTGCCGATCGGCGGCGCGCGGCGGTTCGCGGCGCAGAAGTGGTCGCTGGACCGCGTCCGGCAGGTGGCGACCGCGGCCGGGGTGTCGCGCAACGACGTCGTGCTCGCGATGTGCTCGGGCGCGCTGCGGGACTACCTCATCGAACAGCGCGCGCTGCCGGACGCGCCGCTGATCGCGATGGTGCCGGTGTCGCTGCGCCGCCAGAACGACCCGGGTGAGGCGGCGGGCAACAACATCGGCGCGCTGCTCTGCAACCTGGCCACCGACCTGCCGGACGCGGGCAAGCGGCTCGTGACGATCCACCAGTCGATGCGCAACGGCAAGCGGCTGTTCTCGGAGCTGACGCCGTTGCAGACGCTGCTGCTCTCGGCGGTGAACGTCGCGCAGCTCGGCGTCTCGCCGATCCCGGGCGTCGTCAAGAACACGCGGCCGCCGTTCAACCTGGTGATCTCGAACGTGCCCGGCCCGCGCAAGCAGATGTACTGGAACGGTGCCCAGCTCGACGGCATCTACCCGGCGTCGGTGCTGCTCGACGGCCAGGCCGTCAACATCACGCTGACCAGCAACGGCGACCACCTCGACTTCGGCATCACGGGCTGCCGCCGCAGCGTCCCGCACCTGCAGCGGATCCTGACGCACCTCGACACGGCCCTGGTGGAACTCGAAGCTGCGGTAAGGTAGCCCGCTCACCGGCACGCCGACTCCCCCATCG
The DNA here is from genome assembly GCF_002155975.1 of Amycolatopsis kentuckyensis. Lineage (GTDB taxonomy): Bacteria > Actinomycetota > Actinomycetes > Mycobacteriales > Pseudonocardiaceae > Amycolatopsis > Amycolatopsis kentuckyensis. Next base: position 9,646 of record NZ_MUMI01000480.1, on the reverse strand, counting down.
GAAGGAAACTTTCCGAAAGCGGGGCGAAAAGGCTGGGCAGCCGACTCTTCCCGCTCCTAGGGTGGCGACGATCAACCCCCGGAAAGAGGAGCAGGACATGACCGAGGAGTGGACGACCCCGGACTTCGTCGAGTACGAAACCCCGATGGAGGTCACCGCCTACGCGGCCCGCATGGCGGACTGATCGATGCCGGTCGAGCCACTCCCGGAAAGCGCATTCATCGACGCGCTGCGCCGTCTTTCCGGCCGGTACTGGGGAACGCACCCGTTCCACCGCCGGCTGCACGCGGGCGAACTCGACGAGCGCGCGCTGCGGATCTGGGCGGCGAACCGCTGGTACTACCAGTGCGTGCTGCCGCAGAAGGACGCGGCGATCATCAGCAACTGCCCGGTGCCGGAGATCCGCCGCCAGTGGCTCGACCGGATCGTCTACCACGACGGCGTGAGCGCCGGCACCGGCGGGATCGAACGCTGGCTGCGGCTCTGCACGGCCGTCGGCCTGGACCGCGCCGAGGTTCTCGAGGAACGGCACGTCGCGCCCGGCGTCCGGTTCGCCGTGGACGCCTACGTCACCTTCGCGCGGACGAAACCGTGGTGGGAGGCCGTCGCGTCGGGACTGACCGAGATGTTCGCCGGGCACCTGATGCAGCAGCGGGTGGCGGACATGCTCGCGCATTACGCGTGGATCGACCGTGACGACCTCGCCTACTTCACCAACCGGATCGACAAGGTCGCCGGCGAGGGCAAGGACAACCTCGACATCGTGGTCCGCCACTGCGTCACGCGCGAACAGCAGGACCGCGCGATCGCCGCGCTGTCGTTCAAGTGCGACGTGCTGTGGTCGATGCTCGACGCGATCGAACGGGCGGCCGCGTGATCACCGCCGATTCGGTGCCGCAGCTGCGCCGCGGCGTGCGGCTGTCCTTCGACCACGTCCGGGAGACGCACGTGCTGCTGTTCCCCGAAGGCGTCCTGGTACCGAACGCGACGGCGGCCGCGGTCCTCGAACTCTGCGACGGCGCCCGGTCCGTCGCCGAAATCACGACGGCGCTGGCCGGGCGCTACTCCGGCGTGGTCGCGCAGGACGTCCTTTCCGTGCTGTCCCGGCTGGGTGAACGGCGGGTCGTCGCATGGACGTGAGCCCGCCGCTGGGCCTGCTGGCCGAGCTGACCCACCGCTGTCCGCTGCACTGTCCGTATTGCTCGAACCCGCTCGAGCTGACCGCTCGCTCTGCCGAGATGTCCACTGAGGACTGGCTATCGGTGTTGTCGCAGGCGCGTGAACTCGGTGTCCTGCAGGTGCACATGTCCGGTGGTGAGCCGCTGCTGCGGCCGGACCTGCCCGCACTGGTCGCACACGCCCACGGGCTCGGCTGCTACGTCAACCTGGTCACCTCGGGGCTCGGCCTGACCGCTGCCCGGCTGGACGATCTCGTCGAGCGCGGGCTGGCGCACGTCCAGCTGTCGGCGCAGGGCGCGACCCGGGAGCGGGCCGACCGGTTGGCCGGCGCGAAGGCGCACGACCGGAAGCTCGCGGCGGCCGCGCTGGTGAAGGAGGCCGGGCTGCCGTTGTCGCTGAACGTCGTGCTGCACCGGCAGAACCACGATCAGCTGGCCGGGATCATCGAGCTGGCCGAGCGGATGGGCGCGGACCGGCTGGAGCTGGCGAACACGCAGTACTACGGCTGGGCGTTGCGCAACCGGGACGCGCTGATGCCGACTCCCGCGCAGCTCGCGGCCGCCGAGCCGCTGGTGCGCGCGGCGGTCTCTCGCTTGCGGGGCACGATGGAGATCGTCTACGTCGTCGCCGACTACCACGAGCCGTACCCGAAGCCGTGCATGTACGGCTGGGGCGCGCGGCAGCTGACGGTGGCGCCGGACGGGACGGTGCTGCCGTGCCCGGCGGCGTCGGCGATCTCGACGCTTTCGCTGTCGTCCGTGCGGGACACGCCGCTGGCCGAGATCTGGTACCGGTCGTCGTCGTTCAACGCCTACCGCGGCGAGGAGTGGATGTCCGAGCCGTGCCGCACGTGCGACCGTCGTGAAATCGACTTCGGCGGCTGCCGCTGTCAGGCGTTCCTGCTCACCGGCGACGCGGCGGCGACGGACCCGGTGTGCTCGCGGTCGCCCCGGCGTTCCACCGTCGATCTGATCCTCTCGCGCCCGCCGGCTTCCGACCTGGTCATGCGCCGGTGAAGGTGATCCTGCTGGGCACCGCGGCGGGCGGTGGGTGTCCACAGTGGAACTGCGCGTGCCGGCTGTGCGTTCTGGGGCTCGCGCCACGCACGCAGGACTGCGTCGCGATCAGCGCCGACGGCGTCGGCTGGTACCTGCTGAACTGTTCGCCGGACATCCGGTCGCAGATCCTCGGGACGCCGGAGTTGCGGGCCGGACCGGGACCGCGCGAGATCCCGCTGCGCGGGGTGCTGCTGACGGACGCCGAACTCGACCATTCGCTCGGCCTGCTGATGTTGCGCGAATCGGGTGGGCTGCCGGTGTGGGCGCCATCGGCGGCGCTGGCGGCGTTGTCGCCGTTCCGCGCCATTGTGGACGGTTACGGCGGCTGGACGTGGTCGTCCGTTGTGGACGTTCCCGGGCTGCGGGTCGAGGTGTTGCCGGTGAGCGACAAGCGGCCGAAGTACGCGTCGGCTCTCTCGGAAGGCCCTTGGGTGGTCGCCTACCGGATTTCGGACCCGGCGACCGGCGGGGTGCTGGTGTACGCGCCGTGCCTGCGGAGCTGGCCTGCGGGATTCGACGAGTTCGTCGCGGACGCTTCTCTCGTGCTGCTGGACGGGACGTTCTTCGCGCCGGACGAGATGGCCGGGGTGGGCGGGCCGGACCAGCTCGCCATGGGTCACCTGCCGATCACGGCGACCCTGCCCCGGGTGGCCGGGCGGCCGTGGGCGTTCACGCACGTCAACAACACGAACCCGGTGCTGGACCCGGCGTCGCCCGAGCACGCGGCGGTGCTGGCCGCCGGCGCTTCGCTGCCTCCGGACGGCGCCCGGTTCTCGTTCTGACGACCCCCAAATAAGTGTTTGACGGTTGTGGTTGACTGGGGTCATGCCCCACGACCACCTCCGGGTCCTGGCCCACCCGCTGCGCCTGCGCATCCTGTCGCTGCTGACGGGCACGGCCCTGAGCGCGGCGGAGGCGGCCCGCGAACTCGGCGAAACGCAGGCGAACGTCAGCTACCACGTCCGCAGGTTGCACGACGCGGGCCTGCTGGAGGTGGCGGAGGAGGTCCACATCCGCGGCGGCCGGGCCAAGCGCTACCGCCACCAGCCGGACTCGGGCAAGCGCCTGACCCGCCGGGCGCCGGGCGAGGAACGGCTCCTGACGAAGGCGATCGCGAACGAGCTGCTCAGGCGGGCATCCGCGCGGTCGGCGGACCGCCCGGCCTCGTTGACGGACGCGGAGCTGTGGGTCACCCCGGAGCTGTGGGCCCGGCTGCTGGAGAAGGCCACGGCGCTGAGCGAGGAGCTGCACGCCGCGGCCCAGCCGCCTCGGACGCCGGGGACGGTGCGGGTCAGCGCGAGCGTGGCGCTGTTCGAGTTGGAGAGCAAGGACGCGGCCTCGTGACCGCGCCACTGCTCGTCCCGCTGCGGGAAGCCCGGTTCCGTGCCCTCGTCACCGGGCGGAGCCTGGCCGACTTCGGGAACGCCGTCGCGCCCTTCGCCCTGGCCTTCGCCGTGGTCGACCTCACCGGGTCCGCCGTCGACCTCGGGATCGTCGTCGGGGCCCGGTCGATCGCCAACGTTCTCCTCCTCCTCTTCGGCGGGATGCTGGCCGACCGGCTTCCGCGGTCGGTCATCCTGCAGGGCACCGAAACCGCCGCCGCGCTCACGCAAGCCGCCATCGCCGCGAGTGTCCTCTGCGGGTTCGCCTCCATCCCCCTGCTGGCCGGGCTCGGGCTCGTCAACGGTGCCGTCTCCGCCATCTCCCTGCCCGCGGCCGCCTCGCTCACGCCGTCGACCGTTCCGTCCGCGCTGCTCGCCCAGGCGAACGCCCTGGTCCGGCTGCTCTCCAACACCGGCCGCATCGCCGGGGCCGGGCTGGCCGGTGTGCTCGTCGCCTTCGCCGGGTCCGGGTGGGCGCTCGCAGGGAACTCGCTGCTCTTCCTCGCCGCCGCGCTGGCGTACCGGCGGATCCGGCTGCCGCGCGGTGAACGCCTTCCCGGCAGCCGTCCGCTCGCCGAGCTCGCCGAAGGCTGGCGGGAGTTCCGCGCCCGGTCGTGGGTGTGGCTCGTGGTGCTGCAGTTCATGATCGTCAACGCCGTGAACGCGGGCGCGCTGCTGGTGATCGGCCCGCTCGTCGCCGACGACACCTTCGGCCGCACCGGCTGGGGCTTCGCGCTGGCCGTGCAGACCGCGGGTTCGCTGCTCGGCGGTGTCCTCGCCGCCCACTGGCAACCGCGGCGGATGCTGCTCGCCGGCGTCGCGCTGATCATGGTCGACGCGCTGCCGATGCTCGCCCTCGGCCAGACGCCGTACCTGCTTCCGCTGCTCGCCGCGATGTTCCTCTCGGGCGTCGCGATCGAACAGTTCTCCGTCGCCTGGGACGTGTCCCTGCAGGAGAACATCCCGCCGGACAAGCTCGCCCGCGTCTACTCCTACGACATGCTCGGCTCGTTCATCGCCATGCCGCTCGGCCAGATCAGCGCGGGCCCGCTGGCCGAACACGCCGGCCGGTCGGCAACGCTCCTGGGCGGCGCGGCGCTGATCGTCGGCGCCACCGCCCTCGTGCTGTGCAGCTCGCAGGTGCGGGGGCTCGTCCGCAAGGCGCCGGCCGGCCCGGGCTGACCCGCCGGGACGTCAGGTCGCGGTGGCCGGCCCGGGTTTCACCCGCGCGCGTGGTCACGGCGCCCAGGGCCGCACTTCCTCCAGCAGCTTCGCCACGGCCAGCACGAGGTCGTCCGAATGGCGCGGCCCCACGATCTGCAGGCCGACCGGCAGGCCCGCCGACGTGCGCCCGGCCGGCACGCTGATCGCCGGCTGCTGCGTCATGTTGAACGGGTACGTGAACGGCGTCCACTCCGGCCACTCGCTCAGCCCGCTGCCCGGCGGCACGTCGTGCCCGGCCTCGAACGCCGCGATCGGGAGGGTCGGCGTGATCAGCACGTCGTAACGCGTGTGGAACTCGCCCATCCGGATGCCCAGCGCGGCGCGGTCGGCGGTCGCGTCGAGGTAGTCGCTCGCCGTCCACTTCTTGCCGAGTTCCCAGACCCGCCGCAGGCCGGGATCGGTCCGCTCCTCGGACCCGGGCGGGAACGAGTCCAGCAGCTTCGCCGCCCCCGAGGACCACAGGACATCGAAGGCCGGCTTCGGGTCGGCGAACCCGGGGTCGGTCTCCTCGATGTGCAGGCCGGCGTCGCCCAGCGCGCGGACCGCTCCGGCGACGATCGCGGCCACCTCCGGGTCGACGTCGACGTAGCCGAGCGTCGGCGAGAACGCGGCGATCAGCCCGCGCACGTCCCGCCGGACGGCCTCCCGGAACGACCCCACCGGCGGCGCCAGCGCGGCCGGGTCGCGGTGGTCGGGCAGCGACAGCACGTCCAGCAGCAGCGCGGTGTCGTCCACCGAGCGCGCCATCGGGCCGGCGTGCGAGAGCGGGCCGAACGGGCTCGCCGGGTAGAGCGGGATCCGGCCGTGGGTCGGCTTCAGCCCGACGATGCCGCAGAACGACGCCGGGATCCGCACCGAGCCACCGCCGTCCGTGCCGACCGACAGCTCGCCCATCCCGGCCGCGACGGCCGCGGCACTGCCGCCGCTCGACCCGCCCGCCGTCTTCGACGGGTCGGCCGGGTTGCGCGTGATGCCGCACAGCGGGCTGTCGGTGACGCCCTTCCAGCCGATCTCGGGCGTGGTCGTCTTGCCCAGCAGCACCAGCCCGGCCTCGCGCATCCGCGCGGCGACCGGGCTGTCGACGTCCCACGGCTGGTCCGGGTCGATGCTCTTCGAGCCCCGGACGGTCGGCCAGCCCTGGGTGAGGAACATGTCCTTGATCGACGACGGCACGCCGTCGAGCCACCCGATCGGGTTGCCGTCCCGCCAGCGGATTTCGGCCGCCTTGGCCTGCTCCAGCGCGCGATCGGCGTCGACGAGGCAGTAGGCGTTGCACTCGCCGTCCCGGGCTTCGATGGCCTGCAACGCGTTCTGCGTCGCCTCGACCGGCGAAAGCTCACCGGTCGCGTAGGCGGCGACGAGCTCGCTGGCGGTCAGCATCCTGTCGTTCATCCGGCTCCCTGGTTCCCCGACGGCACGTAGCCGAGCGTCTTGTCGACGACATTGCGCAGCGGCTCCCCGGCACGCCAGCGGCGGAAGTTTTCGGCGAACACCTCGACCAGCGTGTTCCGCCAGCCGATGAAGTCGCCGGACATGTGCGGCGAGATCAGCACGTCCGGCAGCGTCCACAACGGGCTGTCGGCCGGCAGCGGTTCGGTGTCGAAGACGTCGAGGGCGGCGCCGGCGATGGCCTTGCTTTCGAGCGCCGCGACCAGGTCGGACGTGACGACCAGCTCGCCCCGGCCGACGTTGACGAACCGCGCCGACGGCTTCATCGCGGCGAACGCGCGCGCGTCGAACATGCCCTTCGTGTGCTCGGTCAGCGGCGCGACGGCGACGACGTAATCGGCGTTCGGCAGGATTTCGGTGAGCCGCGCGGACTCGTGCACGACGCCGAAGTCGGGGTCGCCGGTGCGCTCACGGCGGCCGGCACCGCTCACCCGCATCCCGGCCGCGCGCAGCAGCCGCGCGATGGCCCGGCCGATCGGCCCGGTGCCGACCACCACCACCTCGCGCCCGGCGATCCGCTCGCTTTCGCGGTGCAGCCAGCGGCCCTCGCGCTGCAGGTCGTGCGAGCGCGCGAAGTCCTTCGCGAAGGCGAGGACGACGCCCAGCACGTACTCCGCGATGGCGTCGTCGAAGACACCCCGCGAGTTCGTCAGGACCACGTCGCTCTCCCGCAGCCCGGGGAACAGCACGGGGTCGACACCCGCGCTGGCGATGTGCAGCCAGCGCAGCCGGTCGGCCGCGTGCCACGCGCCGGGGACGGCCGTGGAGAGGAAGTCGTAGACGAAGAGGGCGTCCGCTCCGGACAACGCTTCGGCGAGACCCGCCGCGTCCGTGTAACGCACGACCGCCCCGGATTCGACAGCACGCATGTCCGGTGGGCGGGACTCGCCGCAGAGCACTGCCAGGACGGGGGCTTCCCGGGGTTCCGAGGCGATCACGTTGACACGGTAAAAGTGACTCGTATGATTGTCAACAATCCGAGGAACGACCCCCGGAGCACCGGACTGTCAAGCACAGACGTATTCCGGAGGCTGAGCCTTGGATTTCGACTTCCTGGCGTTCGACGGCCCGCTGGCGCAACGCGGCATCGGCGTCATCGCCCCCTTCGACCTCGCGCTGGAGCGCGAGCTCTGGCGCTGGGTGCCGATGGAGGTGTCGCTCCACCTCGCCCGCACGCCGTACGAGCCCGTGCCGGTCAGCATGGAGATGGCCCGCCTGGTCAGCGACAGCCACCACCTGGCCAGCGCGACGCGCGACGTGCTGCACGTCGAGCCCGAGGTCGTCGCCTACCTCTGCACGTCGGGCAGCTTCGTCAACGGCGTCGACTACGAGCGCTCGCTGACCAAGGCGATCTGCGACGCCGGCGCGCCGGACGCCGTCACCACCTCGGGCGCGCTGGCCGAAGTGCTGCACCAGCTCGACCTCCACCGCGTCTCGGTGCTGACGCCGTACGACGCCGACCTGACCCGCGCCCTGCACGACTTCCTCGCCGAGCTGGACGTCACGACCGTCGCCAGCGACCACCTCGGCCTGGGCGGCGGCATCTGGAAGGTCAGCTACCGGACCATCGCCGAGCGCATCCTCGCCGCCGACCACGGCGACGCCGAAGCGATCTTCGTCAGCTGCACCAACCTCCCCACCTACGACCTGATCGAACCCCTGGAAGCCGCGCTCGGCAAGCCGGTGCTCACCGCCAACCAGCTGACGATGTGGGCGTGCCTGCGCCGGATGCACCTCCCCATCGTCGGACCCGGGAGGTGGCTCCGTGACGTGTCGTGAAAGGTTTTCCTTGACCACCCCTCTAGGATTGTCGACAATTTGCGTCCCCTCCGGAGGTTCCGTGACCACCATCGGTTTCATCTACCCCGACCACGCGGCCGAAGACGACTACCCGCTGGCCGAGCAGCTGCTCGGCGGCATGGCCGTCGACGAGGGCGACATCCGGCTGGCGGTCGAGCACATCTACGGCACCGACAAGCACGCGGTGGCCGAGCTGCTGGACCTCGGCAGCGAGGCCCGCCTCGCCGACGGTGCCGCCCTCCTCGCCAAGCACGAGCCCGCCGCCGTCATCTGGGCCTGCACCAGCGGCAGCTTCGTCTACGGCTGGGAGGGCGCCCGCGACCAGGCCGACCGCCTCGCCGCCGTCGCCGGGGTCCCGGCCTCCAGCACCTCCTTCGCGTTCGTGCACGCCGCGCGGGCGCTGGACGTCAAGCGGGTCGCCGTCGCCGCCAGCTACCCGGACGACATCGCCCGGCTGTTCGTGGACTTCCTCAAGGCCGGCGGCATCGAGGTCGTCTCGATGGCCAGCGCGGACATCGTCACGGCGGCCGAGGTCGGCGCGATGAGCCCGGAGGCCGTCGTCGAGCTCGCCGTCAGCCACGACCACCCGGACGCCGAAGCGGTGCTCGTGCCGGACACCGCCATGCGCACGCTCGGCGAGATCAACGCCGTGGAGGCCGCGCTGCGCAAGCCCGTGCTGACCGCCAACCAGGTCACGGTCTGGGAGGGCCTGCGCCTGACCGGGCAGCACCGGCTCGTCCGCTCGCTCGGCGCGCTCTTCCGGCACCTGCCGGACGGGAGCGCCTGAGATGGCCCTGCCGCCGGGCATGCTGCCCGAGATCGAACCGGTGAGCCGCGAGTCGACGGCCGCCGTCATCGCGCGCCAGCTGCGCGACGCGATCATGACGGGCGCCCTCCCGCCCGGGACCCAGCTCGGCGAGACCGAGCTGGCCGCGCGGTTCCAGGTGTCACGGGGGCCGCTCCGGGAAGCCATGCAGCACCTGGTGTCCGAAGGGCTGCTGCGGAGTGAAAGACACCGCGGGCTGTTCGTGATCGACCTCGAGCCGGGCGACGTCTACGACATCTACGCGGCCAGATCCGCGATCGAGCGGGCGGCCATGCTGCGCGCCCTGCGCGGCGGCGACCGCGACCGGATCGCGGACGTGCTCGAGCAGACCGTCACCGAGATGGCGACGGCGGCGAGCGAGGACGACCCCAGCGCACTCTCCACGGCGGACCTGAAGTTCCACGAGGCGCTGATCAACGCGTCCGGCAGCAAACGGCTGGTGCGGATGGCCCGGACGCTGCTGATCGAGACGCGGATGTGCCTGACGGCGCTGCAGAGCACGTACCAGCGGGTCGAGGAGCGGGTGGAGGAGCACACGAAGCTGATCCAGGCCCTGCGCGACGGCGACGAGGAGTTGGCGCTGACGCTGCTGGAGGCTCATATGGAGGATGCAGTGCAGCGGCTCGCGCCGGGGACGAGCTTGAGGGACGGGGAAGCCCCGCCGGTGCCGTGATCGCAGGGTCGACACGCGTGATTGAGCGGTCGACACGCGTGATTGGAGGGTCGAC
>NZ_MUMI01000048.1 GCF_002155975.1 Amycolatopsis kentuckyensis | reverse complement strand
CGGTCCCGGCCAGGAATTCGAGGGCGCGGATCGCCGGGACATTTCCGAGAAACGCGGTCAGCGGCACCTCGGTTCCGCATTTCGCGGCCAGCGCGCGGCGCAGTTTCAGCGCACCGAGGGATTCCACGCCGAGTTCGGCGAACCGCAACGAAAGGTCGACTTCCCCGGGAGTCACCCCGATGAGGTCGGCGACACATTCACGCAGCACCGCCGCCGTGGGATCGTGGTTCAGGCGCTCCTCGAACGACACAGACGCTCCTCGCATTTCACGGACACCACTCACCCGAGCGGCCACCCCACCTTGTCGACAACGATAACCATTGTCAACTACGCTGAGCGAGAGTGACCAAGCCCATCGGAAGGACGGGACACCCGGAAGTGACTCCCCTGCGCGCCCTGCTCGCTCCGGTCCGTGTCCGGCTTCTCGCCGGCCTGGGCTGCCAGGCCGGCGCCGCGATCGCCGGCCTGACCCCGTTCGTCGCCGCGGCCGAGCTGTGCCGCCGCCTCCTCGCGGGCACGCCGATGACCGCGTTGTGGCCCCTGGTCGGGATCGCGCTCGTGGCCCTGCCGGTCCGCGCGCTCCTGCTGGTGACCGCCTCGACGCTGACCCACCTGGCCGACAACGACCTGCAGCTGTCCCTGCGGCGGCGGCTGGCCCGGCACCTGACCCGGCTCCCGCTGGGCTGGTTCGCCGCGCACGACTCCGGCCGCGTCAAGCGCGCGGTCGCCGACGACGTCGGCGCGCTGCACCACCTCGTCGCGCACGCGCTGCTCGACCTCACCACGGCCGTGGTCGCACCGCTCGCGGCCGCGGGGTACCTGGCCACGCTCGACCCATGGCTGCCGCTCGTCACCGTGGTGCCCATCGCCGTCGGGATGGTGTGGCACCGCAAGGCGATGCGGGACGTCGGCGCGCGCATGCGGGAGTACCAGGCGGCCACCGCCGCGCTCGACTCGGCGGTGGTGGAGTTCTTCGACGGCATCGCCGAGGTCAAGGCCTTCGGGCAGGCCGGCCGCGCGCACCGGCGGTTCACCGAGGCGGCCACGCGCTACGGCGGGTTCGTCGCGGGCTGGGCCCGCTCGGTGACCCCCGCGATGGCCTGGAGCCAGTTCGCGCTGTCGCCGCTGGTCACGCTGTGCACCCTGCTGCTGGCCGGCGTGCTGTTCTCCCCGGCCGACACGATCCCGTTCGTGATCGTCGGCGCCGGGCTGTCCGGGCCGCTGCTGGCCGTGGGCTACAGCATCCAGGACACCCGCGCCGGGCAGGCGGCCGCCGCGGACATCGCCGGGCTGCTCGCCACGCCGGAGCTGCCCGACGCCGGCACCGCCAGGAGCGGTGGCGCCCGGCTGGAGTTCGCGTCGGTGCGGTTCTCCTACGACGGCGAAACCGAAGTGCTGCACGGCATCGACCTCACCCTCGAACCCGGCACGGTGACCGCGCTCGTCGGGCCGTCCGGCTCCGGCAAGTCCACCGTGGCCGCGCTCGCCGCGCGCTTCCACGACGTCACCGGCGGCGCGATCCGGCTGGGCGGTGCCGACCTGCGCGACCTGCCCGTGGCAGAGCTGTACCGGCACATCGGGTTCGTGCTGCAGGACGTGCGGCTGCTGCGAACCAGCGTGGCGGCCAACATCCGGCTCGGGCGCCCCGGCGCACCGCTGGCGGACGTCCACGCGGCGGCGCGCGCGGCCCGGATCCACGAGCGGCTGCTCGCCCTCCCCCGCGGCTACGACACGATCGTCGGCGAGGAGGTCACCCTCTCGACCGGCGAGGCCCAGCGCGTGTCGATCGCGCGGGCGCTGCTCGCCGACACCCCGGTGCTGATCCTCGACGAGGCCACGGCGTCGGTGGACCCGGAGTCCGAAGCCGCGATCCAGGACGCGCTGTCCGCGTTGGTCGCGGGCCGGACCACGCTGGTGATCGCCCACCGCCTGGCGACGGTGTCCGAAGTGGACCGGATCGTGGTGCTGGACCGGGGCCGGATCACCGAGCTCGGCACGCACGAGGAGCTCATCGCGGCCGGCGGCGGGTACGCGCGGATGTGGGAGTACGCGGCATGATCCGCCGCCTGAGCGCGCTCCTGGGCCCCGCCCGCTCGCGGCCGCTGCACCGGGCCACCGCCCTGCTGGCCGTCGCCGCCGCCCTCCAGGGCGCGGTGTTCGCGTTGCTGCTGCCGATCCTGCGCGCCCCGGACGACGCCTGGCCGTGGCTGGTGGCGGTGGTCGCGGCCACCGCGGTCTGCGGGATCGCCTACCACCGCGGGGTGGTCACCGCCCGGCACGCCGGGTACACGCTGTCGGCCGACCTGCACGGCCGGATCGGCGACCACGTGGTGACCCTGCCGCTCGGCTGGTTCACCCCGGCTCGCGTGGGCTCGCTGGGCCGGCTGGCGACGCAGCACGTCATGAGTGTCATGAGCGTGCCCGCGCACCTGCTCGACCCGCTGATCGGCGCGGTGGTGACGCCCGCGGCCGCGGCCCTCGCGCTCTTCGTCGTCGACTGGCGGCTCGGGCTCGCCGCGCTGGCGGCCGCGCCGTTCGCCGTGGCGGCCTACCGGTGGTCGGGGCGGCTGGTCCGCCGCACCGACGAAGCCGCGAACGCGGCCGCCGGTGAAGCCGCCGCCCGGGTCGTCGAATTCGCGCGCAACCAGCCGGTGCTGCGGGCCTTCGGGCTCGGCGGGCCGGGGCTGCGGCTGCTCGACGACGCGCTCGTCGCCCACCGGAACGCGGCGCGCCGGCTGCTGAAGACCGCATTGCCGGGAATGGCCGGGTTCGTGGTGACGGTCCAGACCGCGTTCACCGCACTGGTGCTCGTCGCGGGGTACACCGCCCTCGACGGGAAAGTCGACATACCGACGACGGTGGTCGCGCTCGTCCTGGCCGTCCGGTTCGCCGAGCCGATGCTCGTCGCCGCCGAACTCGGCGCGGCGGTGCGGATGGCGGACGGCGCGCTGGACCGCATCGAGCGGGTGCTGGCCGAACCGCGGCTCCCGGAACCGGAAGTCTCGCGGCCGCTCGGCGCGCCGTCGATCGAGTTCGCCGGGGTGCGGTTCGGCTACGGCGGGCCGCCGGTGCTCGACGACGTCACCTTCACCGTGCCGGAACGGACGATGACGGCACTGGTCGGGACGTCCGGTGCGGGCAAGAGCACGATCCTGCGGCTGGTGCCGCGCTTCTTCGACGTCGACGGCGGCGCGGTCCGCGTCGGCGGGGCCGACGTGCGGGACCTGCGCGGCGAGGACCTGCTCCGGCAGCTCTCCCCGGTCTCCCAGCACCCGTACCTGTTCGCCGGCACGGTCGCCGACAACATCCGGTTCGGCAGGCCCGACGCGACCGACCGCGAGGTGCGCGCGGCCGCGGACCGGGCGGG
>NZ_MUMI01000479.1 GCF_002155975.1 Amycolatopsis kentuckyensis | reverse complement strand
CGGCGGGCGCGTCGGACTGGGTCGCGACGCTGCCGTCCGGGCTGGACACGAAGCTGGGACCGGGCGAGCACCCGGTGCCGGCGGCGATCGCGCAGCAGCTGGCGCTGGCCCGGGTGGTGCTGGCGGACCCGCACACGCTGGTGCTCGACGAGGCGACGTCGCTGCTGGACACGGGCTCGGCCCGGGACCTGGAGCGGTCGCTGAACAGCGTGCTGGCGGGCCGGACGGTGATCGCGATCGCCCACCGCCTGCACACGGCGGCGGCGGCCGACCGGGTCGCGGTGGTCGAGGGCGGCCGGATCACGGAGCTGGGCCCGCACGAGGAGCTGCTGTCGGCGGGCGGCTCGTACGCGCGGCTGGTCGCGGCGGCGAGTTAGTCCGGAATGTCCGGAGTGGCCGATGTGTTGCTCCCCGGGTAGGCGATCTTCTACCCGGGGAGTGCCATGTCTTTCGTGATGACCGCGGCCGAACGCGAGCAGTTCCTGAGCGGGGTGCACGTGGGCGTGCTGGCGGTGGAACGCGCCGGCCGGGCACCGCTGGCGGTCCCGGTTTGGTACGACTACGCGCCGGGCGGCGAGCTGCTGATCTGGATGGACCGCGACTCGGTCAAGGACCGGTCGATCCGCGCGGCCGGACGGCTGAGCCTGGTGGCCCAGGACGAGAACCCGCCGTACAAGTACGTGACGGTCGAGGGCCCGGTGATCGCGAACGACGGACCCCCGTCGCGCGAGCAGGCCCTGCGGATCGCGAAGCGGTACTGGCCGGAGGACCAGGCGACGGCCTACGTCGACTCGGCCCTCGGAGAGCGATCGGTGCTGGTCCGCGTCCGGCCAGAGAAGTGGCTGTCGAACGACCAGAGCAAGAGCTGACGTGGTCCGGGGCTGTGGACAACTCACGTCCACAGCCCCGGAACTGTCGGTGCGCCCCGGTAGAATGGCTACCGGGGGGCGCGGCCCGCCGTCACGCCTTCACGAGCGCGTCCACCGCGCTGAAGAACATGCCGAGCCCGTCGTCGGACGGCCCGGTCAGCGCGTCGATCGCGTGCTCCGGGTGCGGCATCAGCCCGACGACCCGGCCGTTCTCGCTGCGGATCCCGGCGATGTCGTTGCGCGACCCGTTCGGGTTCCCGCCGACGTACCGGAACACCACGCGGCCTTCGCCCTCCAGCTCGTCCAAAGTGGACTGCTCGGCCATGTAGCAGCCGTCGATGTTCTTCATCGGGATGAGGATCTCGGCACCGGGGTCGTACCGCGTCGTCCACGCCGTGTCGGTGTTCTCCACCCGCAGCCACTGGTCGCGGCAGATGAAGTGCAGGCCCTGGTTGCGGATCATCGCGCCGGGCAGCAGGCCGGCCTCGCACAGGATCTGGAACCCGTTGCAGATGCCGAGCACCGGCATGCCCGCGCGCGCCGCCTCGATCACCGGCGTCATGACCGGCGCGAACCGGGCGATCACGCCCGCGCGCAGGTAGTCGCCGTAGGAGAAGCCGCCCGGGACGACCACGGCGTCGACGTCACGCAGGTCCTCGTCGGCGTGCCACAGCGGCACCGCCTCGCCGCCGGCGTAGCGGACCGCGCGGGCCGCGTCGCCGTCGTCCAGCGTGCCCGGGAAGGTGATGACGCCGATGCGCGCGCTCACGCGTCCACCCGCGTGATCGTCCACTGTTCGATGACCGGGTTCGCGAGGAAGCCTTCGGCGATCTTCTCCAGCGTCGCGTCGTCGACCGTGTCGTCGACCTCGATCTCGAAGTGCTTGCCCTGGCGGATTTCGGTGATCCCGGTGAACCCCAGGCGGCCGGCGGCGCCGAGCGCGGCCTGTCCCTGCGGGTCGAGGATTTCGGGCTTCGGCATGACGTCGACGACGACTCGGGCCACGGCAGGCTGCTCCTTATTCACGCAGGTCGTGGGTACCCCGCGAGCATAGTTCACCCTCTCGACCCCCTGGCGGGGCCCACCGGGAAACCTAGACTGGCCGACGGCGCGGCGCTGCGCCATGATGAGTCGTTGACATCTCGCCAACAGGAGGCACCGTGGCCGTCCAAGACTCCTACGACTACGTCATCGTCGGCGCCGGGAGCGCGGGATGCGTCCTGGCGAACCGGCTGACCGAAGACCCGGCGGCGCAGGTCCTGCTGCTCGAAGCGGGCGGGGAGGACACCGCGGACGAGATCCACATCCCGGCCGCCTTCCCGTCGCTGTTCAAGACCAAGTGGGACTGGAACTACGAGACCGTCGAGCAGAAGCACACGGGCAAGACGTCGTACTGGCCGCGCGGCAAGATGCTCGGCGGCTGCTCGTCGATCAACGCGATGATCTACATCCGCGGCAACCGCGCCGACTACGACGGCTGGCGCGATTCTCACGGCGCCACGGGCTGGGGCTGGGACGACGTCCTGCCGTACTTCAAGCGCGCCGAGGGCAACCAGCGGCTCGGCGGGCCGCTGCACGGAACGGACGGCCCGCTGCACGTCGAAGACCGCCGGTTCACCCACGAGCTGTCGCACGCCTGGGTCGACTCGGCCGTCGCGTGGGGGCTCA
>NZ_MUMI01000478.1:280-814 GCF_002155975.1 Amycolatopsis kentuckyensis | reverse complement strand
CGAGGTCGACGCCGTCGACCTCGGCACCGATCACCCGGCCCAGCGGACGGAGGGTGAACCGCTCGTACGGCTTCCGCAGCGGTTCCCGGAGAATTCGGGGACCTTCGACGATGCCATCCGCGGGCGTGACGGCCCCGCGCAGCTGAATCCGGGCAGGAAGATCTACGGACATGATTGTGCTCCAAGGGTTTTCGGGGAAATCGGACGCCGGGTTCGCGTCAGGCGGGCGGCGAACCCAGGCGGCCGCGCCGCAGCAGGAGCTCCACGATGCCTTCCCCGATCGACCGCGCGAGCGCCCGGATCGGCGAGCTTTCCGAGGTGGCGGGCATGTGTTCATGGTCGCCTTCGTCCCGACGCGCGGTCAAGACGTCCACTTGGTGGAACGCTTACAACGCCGCAGGTCACCGCGATGCGGGTGGCCCGGGAGCATGAGGCAAGATCTTCCCCGATCGGGTGAGCGCCCTTGATGACGGAGGTCCCCATGCCGGAAGGCAGAGGCTCGCGGATCAGTGACACCCCGGGGCAGCGCCCCGG
>NZ_MUMI01000478.1:0-225 GCF_002155975.1 Amycolatopsis kentuckyensis | reverse complement strand
GGCATCTCGCCGCAGGCCCGTGAGCTGGCCGCGCGCTGGGCCACGGCACTGGCGGCGCGCGAGGCGGACGCGCGCGTCCTCGGCGATGCGACGTCGGACCTGGCGGGCCGGCTGCGCATGGCGGCGGTGAGCACGCGGAGCACCGGTTTCCGGGGGCGGTTAGCGGTGGCACCGTGACCGCTGAGGTCTTCGAGCACCCGGCTCTGGTGTCGGCGGCCGCGCAGC
>NZ_MUMI01000477.1 GCF_002155975.1 Amycolatopsis kentuckyensis | reverse complement strand
CCCGTCCGGATCCGGACGGGGGCCTTTCTCGTACGCGGGTCAGCGCATCCGGATGACCACGGTGCCGGTCAGCCGGTCGAGCCAGCTGCGGCCGTCGGCGTTGCGGACCGCCGCCGGGACGAGCACGAACGTCAGCGCGGCCCGGACCAGCGCGCGCAGCGGGCCGACCAGCGCGCCGCCGTCGAGGCGGGCGACGCGGATCCCGACCGCGGCCATCCCCGGGGTGAAGCCGAAGAGGCCGGCCGAGATGACCGAGATGATCGCCCACACGCCGCCGGACCAGAGGTTGAACTGCTGCATCACGGCCGGGTCCTGCAGGCTGGGGCGCAGGAAGATCGCCGTGACCAGGGCCGCGACCACGAGGTCGACGATCAGCCCGAGCAGCCGGGCGCCGCCGCTCGCCGCGGAGCCGACGCCCGATTCGGGCAAACCGAACTTCTCGCCCGGCCACCGCGAGCCGTGCTGATCAGTACTCCGGCCGCCGTCGCCGGTACCGGGCAGCCATTCACCGGTCCATCTCGCCACCCGTCTAGGGTATGCCGGTGGCGTGGAGCACATCCGACCTGGTCGGATACCCGATATCGACCACCCGTTAACACCGGCGAAACATACGGGTGACGGTCGGGCAACACCGCACTTTTAGCGTGAGCCGAAGAGAGCACTGCCGTACGAGCTCGAACGAGAAGGAGTCACCGAGGGTGCCCACTACTCCAGACGACATCCAGCGCCTCATCGCCGATGAGGACGTCGAGGTCATCGATGTCCAGTTCTGCGACCTGCCGGGCGTGATGCAGCACTTCACGGTCCCCGCGAAGGCCTTCACCGAAGAGGCGTTCGAAGAGGGTCTCGCGTTCGACGGCTCCTCGGTGCGCGGCTTCCAGTCCATCCACGAGTCCGACATGCTGCTGCTGCCGGACGCGGCGA
This sequence comes from Amycolatopsis kentuckyensis, assembly GCF_002155975.1. Lineage (GTDB taxonomy): Bacteria > Actinomycetota > Actinomycetes > Mycobacteriales > Pseudonocardiaceae > Amycolatopsis > Amycolatopsis kentuckyensis. Next base: position 7,765 of record NZ_MUMI01000477.1, on the reverse strand, counting down.
CCGCGCGGATCGACCCGTTCCGCAAGGCCAAGACGCTGGCGCTCAACTTCTTCGTGCACGACCCGTTCACCCGTGAGGCGTACAGCCGCGACCCGCGCAACATCGCGCGCAAGGCCGAGCAGTACATCTCCGAGTACGGCGTCGCCGACAACGTCTACTTCGGCCCCGAAGCCGAGTTCTACATCTTCGACTCGGTCCGCTTCGACTCCGCCGAGCACGCCTCCTTCCACGAGATCGACTCGATCGAGGGCTGGTGGAACACCGGCGCCGACGAGGTCGGCGGCAACCAGGGCTACAAGACGAAGTTCAAGGGCGGCTACTTCCCGGTTCCGCCGGTCGACCACTTCGCCGACCTGCGCGACGACATCGTCCGCAACCTGCAGGGCTCCGGTTTCGAGATCGAGCGCGCGCACCACGAGGTGGGCACCGCCGGCCAGACCGAGATCAACTACAAGTTCAACACGCTGCTGCACGCTGCGGACGACCTGCAGCTGTTCAAGTACATCGTGAAGAACACGGTGTTCGCCGCGGGCAAGACGGCGACGTTCATGCCGAAGCCCCTCGCCGGCGACAACGGCTCGGGCATGCACTGCCACCAGTCGCTGTGGAAGGACGGCCAGCCGCTGTTCCACGACGAGTCGGGCTACGCCGGCCTGTCGGACACCGCGCGCCACTACATCGGCGGCCTGCTCAAGCACGCCCCGAGCCTGCTGGCCTTCACGAACCCGACGGTGAACTCCTACCACCGCCTGGTCCCGGGCTTCGAGGCCCCGGTTTCGCTGGTCTACTCGCAGCGCAACCGTTCGGCGTGCGTCCGCATCCCGATCACGGGCAACAACCCGAAGGCCAAGCGCGCCGAGTTCCGCTGCCCGGACTCGTCGGGCAACCCGTACCTGGCGTTCTCGGCGATGATGATGGCCGGCCTCGACGGCATCCGGAACAAGATCGAGCCGCCGGAGCCGATCGACAAGGACCTCTACGAGCTCCCGCCCGAGGAGGCCAAGGACGTCAAGCTCGTCCCGGGCGACCTCGGCACGGTGCTGGACACGCTCGAGGCGGACCACGACTACCTCCTCGAAGGCGGCGTGTTCACCCCCGACGTGATCGAGACCTGGATCTCGTACAAGCGCGAGAACGAGATCGACCCGCTGCGCCTGCGCCCGCACCCGTACGAGTTCGCTCTGTACTACGACGTGTGATCCGGTAGCAGTCCGGCCCCTGGACACGCCGGCGGTGAGGTGCGAAGAGCCCTCGCCGCCGGCGTTTCTGCTATTCCGAGGTCGACATCAGCTTGAGGTTCGCGCCCGCGGCTTCGAACACGCCTCGGGGGTCCGGCACCAGTTTGCGGATCTCCAGGTCCATCATGCCCAGCGTGCAGGTGATCTCCGCGGCCAGCGTGCCGTCCAGCTTGATGATGTTCGAATCCATCTTGAACGTCTTGCCGTTGCCGAACTTCACGTCGCAGGTCACGTCCACGACGTCGCCCGCGCGCAGCTCGCGGCGGAACACCACGTGGGTCTCCAGCAACACCGAAGCCAGGTTGCCCAGCTCGCGCAGCGCGCCGGCCTGCTCCAGCAGTTCCAGGCGCGCGACCTCGCCGTACGAGTGGTACACGGCGTGGTTGAGGTGGCCCAGGGTGTCCAGCTCGTAGTGCCGGACCTTGATCCGGGTCCGGAACGGCTCGCGATCGGTCACCAGGCCACTGTAGGTCAGGCCTCGTAGAACAGGTGCTCCACCACCGCGTGCGCCCGCCGGGTGATGCGGCGGTACGTGTCGAGGAACTCGCCCGGGTCGTCGCCGGCCGACTGGCCGAGGACGCGGGCCACCGCCGCCAGGTCGCGGCCCGAGCCCGGGACCTGGTCGACCGCTTTGCCGCGCACCAGCATGCCCGCGTTGCGCACGCGGGTCGCCAGCAGCCACGCCTCGGTCAGCGAGTCCGCTTCGGGCTGCTCGGCCAGGCCCGCTTCCGGGAGCACCGCCAGCGCGTCGAGCGTCGACGTCGTCCGCAGGCCATCGACGGAGTGGGCGTGCTGGAGCTGCAGCAGCTGCACCGTCCACTCGACGTCGGCGAGGCCGCCGCGGCCGAGCTTCGTGTGCAACGTCGCGTCGGCGCCGCGCGGCATGCGCTCCGTCTCGACCCGGGCCTTGATGCGGCGGATCTCGCGTGCCTTCGTCGCGTCGAGGCCGCCTTCGGGGTAGCGGATCGGGTCGATCATCGCGATGAAACGCTCGCCGAGGTCGTCGTCTCCGGCGATGAACCGGGCCCGCAGCAGCGCCTGCGCCTCCCAGACCTCGCCCCACCGCGCGTAGTAGGCGCGGTAGGACTCCAGCGTCCGGACCAGCGGCCCGCTCCGGCCCTCCGGCCGCAGGTCGGCGTCGACCTCCAGCGCCGGATCCGAACTCGGCGCGCCCAGCATCTTCCGGACCGTCTCCGCGACCGACGACGCGAACTTCACGGCGTCGGCGTCCGAAACCCCCTCGGACGGCTCGCACACGAAGAGCACGTCCGCGTCGGAGCCGTAGCCGAGTTCGGCGCCGCCGAGCCGGCCCATGCCGATGACGGCGATGCGCGCGGGCGTCAGGCCGAGCTCCGCCTGCCGCTGGCGGAACGCCGCGGCCAGCGCGCCCTGCAGCACGGCCACCCAGACGCTCGAAAGCGCTTCGCAGACGGCGGGCACATCGAGCAGCCCGAGCAGATCCGCGCAGGCGATGCGCAGGAGTTCGTGCCGCCGCAGCGAACGCGCGGCGGCGACGGCCGCGTTCAACCCGGGCTGACGCCGGACGGCGGCCCGCAGCGACGTCGCCACCTCCGCGGGCGTGCGCCCCAGCAGCCGGGCGGGGTCGCCGAGCAGTTGCAGCACCTCCGGCGCGCGGACCAGCAGGTCCGGCACCAGCCGGGACGTGCCCAGCAGGAAGGCCAGGTTCTCCACGACCGTGCCCTCGTCGCGCAGCACCCGCAGGTACCACGGCGTGTCTTCGAGCGCCTCGGACACCTTCCGGTACGACAGCAGGCCGCCGTCGGGATCGGGGGTGTCGGCGAAGAGGTCGAGCAGCACCGGCAGCAGCGCCTGCTGGATCGCCGCGCGCCGCGAGACGCCCGCGGTGAGGGTCTTGATGTGCTGGAGCGCGCCGTCGGGTGCGGTGTAGCCCAGCGCGGCCAGGCGGCTGGCGGCCTGCTTGGTGGTCAGGCGCAGCGCCTCGGTCGGCACGTTCGCGACCGACTGGAGCAGCGGCCGGTAGAAGATCTTCTCGTGCAGGCGCCGGATGCCCTTGCCGTGCCGCCGGAACTCCGCCAGCAGCGCTTCGCCCTGGCTCTTGCCGCCGTTCGCCTTGATCCCGCTCGCCCGGGCGATGACGCGCAGCTCGCCGGTGTCCGCCGGCGCCGGGAACAGGTGGGTCCGGCGCAGCCGCCGCAGCTGCAGCCGGTGCTCGATCATCCGCAGGAACTCGTAGGACGCGCCCAGTTCGGCGGCGTCCTGCCGGCCGACGTAGCCGCCTTCGCCGAGCGCCTCGAGCGCGTCCATCGTGGACGGTGAGCGCAGGTCCGCGTCGACCCGGCCGTGCACGAGCTGCAGCAGCTGCACCGCGAACTCGACGTCGCGCAGGCCGCCGCGGCCCAGCTTCAGCTCGCGTTCGGCGTGCTCGGACGGCACGTGCCCCTCGACCCGGCGGCGCATCTGCTGCACCTCGGCGACGAAGTTCTCCCGGTCGGCCGCCGACCACACCAGCGGCGCCACCATCTCGGCGTACTGACGCCCGAGCTCGGCGTCGCCCGCCACCGGCCGCGCCTTGAGCAGCGCCTGGAACTCCCAGGTCTTGGCCCACTTCTGGTAGTAGCCGTGGTGGCTGTCCACCGTGCGGACCAGCGCGCCGGCCTTGCCCTCGGGGCGCAGCGCCGCGTCGACCTCGAAACACGCCCTGTCGACGACGCGCATCATCGTGCTCGCCAGCCGCGTCGCGAGACCGAGGTCCCCCTCGCCGACGAAGATGACGTCGACGTCGCTGACGTAGTTGAGCTCCCGGCCCCCGCACTTGCCCATCGCGATGATGGCCAAGGTGCCTTCGGCGGACGCGCCGGCTTCGGTCTCGGCGACGACCAGCCCGGCGGCGAGCGCGGCTTCGGCCAGCTCGGTCAGCTGCGCCGCGACCTCGGCGTAGCGCGGGTGCTCGAGCCCGGCCTCGACGACGTGCCCGAGGTCGGCGGCGGCGATGCCGAGCAGCTGGCCGCGGTAGGCGACCTTGAGCGCCTGCTCGGCCTTGAGCCCGGTGAGCACCGAACCGTCGTCGGCCAGCAACGCCGTACGCAGGGCCTCGCGGTAGCAGGCGGAGTCGGTGCACTTGTCGCCGGTCAGCGAGCGCCACTGGTCCGGGTTGGCGGCGAGGAAGTCGGCGAGCGCGCTCGACGTCCCGAGCACGCTGAGGAAGCGACCGCGGAACGTCCGGTGGGTGCGGAGCAGCGCTTCGAGTTCGGCCCACTCGGTGGCGTCGGCCTCGCGGATCCGGTCCAGGCCGCGCAGCGCGAGGTCCGGGTCGGCGGTGCGGGACAACGCCGCGAGCACGTCGGCGGCCGACTCGACCGGACCGGCGTCGGCCCACCAGCCGGCCGCGCGCAACTGACCCTCGGCACGGGGATCGGTGAAGCCGTACCTCGCCGCCGAAGCGGTCGTTCGCGCGCGGTCTGCCATCACCGAACACCGTAGCCCGGGCGGGCGGGTCAGGCGGCGAGCCGACCCGGCTCGGCCCCGGCGGGCGTCGGCTCGGGCACCTGGAAGCTGTGCGCGGTGACGGGATGGCGTCGCGAGAGCAGGTAGATGCCGAGGCCGACCCCGGCTCCGACGACGCCCACCGCGATGGTGCCCGCGTTGCCGAGCGAGGCGATCTTGCCGGAGACCGCGCCGACGATCGCGGCGGCGGGCAGCGTGAACAGCCACGCGATGACCATCCGGCCGGCCATCCGCCAGCGGACCGGCGCGTCCCGGCGGCCGACGCCGGAGCCGATGATCCCGCCGGAGCAGACGTGCGTCGTCGACAGCGGGAAGCCGAGCCGCGACGAGACCAGGATGACCAGCGCCGAGCTCGTCTGGGCGGCGAAGCCCTGCGGGCCCTCGATGTCGGTCAGGCCCTTGCCGAGGGTGTGGGTGATGCGCCAGCCGCCGAGGTAGGTGCCGAGCGCGAGCGCGCACGCGGCGCTGATGATCACCCAGACGGGCGGCGACGCGCCCGCGGGGAGGCTGCCGGCGGTGACGAGCGTGAGCGTGATGACGCCCATCGTCTTCTGCGCGTCGTTGGTGCCGTGCGCGAGCGAAACCAGGGACGCCGAGACGATCTGGCCGACCTTGAACCCGCGCGTGGCGGGCCGGCCGCGGACCAGGAAGCGGTAGACCAGGTAGGTCGCGGTCATCGCGACGAGCCCGGCGATGACCGGGCTGGCCGCGGCCGGGACCAGGACCTTCTCGACGATCTTTCCGAAGTGGACCGAGTCGGTCCCCGCGGAGATCCAGGTGGCGCCGATCAGGCCGCCGAACAACGCGTGCGACGAACTCGACGGCAGGCCGACGAACCACGTCACGAGGTTCCAGACGATCGCGCCGATCAGCCCGCCGAAGACGATCGCCGGGCCGATCTTGGTGTCGTCCACCAGGCCGCTGGAGATCGTCTTGGCGACCTCGACCGACAGGAACGCGCCGACCAGGTTCAGCACCGCCGAGATCGCGACCGCCACGCGGGGCTTGAGTGCCCCGGTGGCGATCGACGTGGCCATCGAGTTCGCGGTGTCGTGGAACCCGTTCGTGAAATCGAAAATGAGGGCCGTGACGACGACGACCACGACCAGCAACGAGGGTTGCACCCCGACCTCCGCACCCTTGTGGGGACTCCTCCCGCAAGGTACCTGACGGGTGCGCCCGCCGTTAACAGGATGTTGCTGGTTGTGACCTCTGTCGTTAAGCCAGCGGCAAAGTACGGTGACTCGCCACCGCGGCCTCGAGTTCTCCGGCGGCCAGCTTGACGAACCTCTGCGCGAACGGGCGCCAGGTCTCCGCGATGTCGGCGTGCACGGTGACCAGGTTTTCGTGCTCGAGCGAGCCCGGCCGGGCGAACTCGGCTTCCTCGGGGCATTCCGCGGCCCAGCTCTCGACGACCTCGGGTGTCGTCTCGATGTGGAACTGGACACCGTAGACACAACGCCCGAGCCGGTAGGCCTGGTGCGCGTAGCGCGGCGAGGAGGCGAGCAGCTCGGCGCCGGGCGGGAGCCGGGTGATGGCGTCGGTGTGGAACTGGAGGACGTCCTGCACGAGCGGCAGGTCGGCGAACAGCGGGTCGGTCCACGCCGCGTCCTTCTTGCTGACGAGGTGCGGACCGACCTCCGGCCCGTCGGGGGCGACCCCGACGCGGCCACCGGTGGCGACGGCCAGCAGCTGCGAACCGAGGCAGATGCCCAGGGTGGGCAGGTTCTTCGCGGCGGCCTTGGCCAGCAGCCGCCGGACGTCGGCGAGCCACGGGTGCTTGGCATCGTCCTCGGCGCCCATGCCGCCGCCGAGGCAGACGACGCCCTGGTAGCCGTCGAGCTCGGGGAGGTCCTGCTCCGGCTGCAGGCGGACGTCGAGTTCCGCGCCGGCCTCGGTCAGCCAGTCGCCGAGGGGGCCCAGCGGGTCCGACGTGTCCGGCTGGATGATCAGGATTCGTGTCACGCTGTCCAGGGTAGGTCAGCAGGCACAGCGAATTCCTCCGGCTTTGTCGCTTTGGGCTTTGTCGCTTTGGGCCTTGTCGCCTTGGGCGTTGTCGCCTTCGACGGGATAGCCGGCGGCGAGCCAGCTCGTGATGCCGCCGGAGAGCCGTTTCACCTTGAAGCCGAGCTCGGCGAGCTTGAGGGCGCCCTTGGTGGCGGCGTTGCAGACGGTGCTTTCGCAGTAGCAGACGTAGACGAGGTCGCGGTCGAGGTGTGCGGTGGTCTCGGGGGTGAGGTCGCGGTAGGGCAGGTTGATCGCGCCGGGGATGCGGGCGTGGGCGAAGGCTTCGGGCGCACGCGTCTCGACGACGACGTAACCCTCGGTGCGTCCGGCTTCGAGGTCCTGGACGAGATCGTCGGGATCGACCTCGAAACCGAGTTCGGCGCCGAAGTACGCGACGGCGGCCGCGGGTGCCGCGGCGGAGAAGGCGAGCGTGCGTGTCATGGGGTAAATCCTGCTGGGGCAAGCGTTTCCGGGACAGGGCAGAATCGGCGTGGAAGCCCGGGACGGCCGGGGATTTCCCTGTTCTGGCCCTGCGAACCCGGGAGAGTTGCGGTGGACCACCTCGACGACGTCGACTGGCGCCTGCTGGAGCTCCTGCAGGCCGACGGCCGCTTGAGTTTCTCGGAGCTGGGCCGCCGCGTATCGCTGTCCGGCTCGGCGGTGACGGAACGCGTCCGCCGTCTCGAGGAGCGCGGCGTGATCACGGGCTACGCGGCGAGCATCGACACGACGAAGCTGGGGTTGCCGATCGAGGCGTTGGTCCGGGCACGGGTCCGGAGCCTCGACACGCCGCGGTTCCGCTCGGCGGTGCTGCCGCTGGCGCAGGTCGTGGCGGCGGATCACGTGACGGGTGAGGAGTGCTGGGTTCTGCGGGTGCTGTGCCGGGATACCGCGGAGCTGGAGGAGCTGCTCGAGAAGGTGCAGCGGTACGGGGAGACGAGCACGTCGCTGGTGTTGTCGTCGCCGTTGCGGGGGCGGCCGTTGGCTCGGCCGGGTGCGGGTTGAGGTTTTGCGTGGGTCTCGCGTGATCCGGG
>NZ_MUMI01000476.1 GCF_002155975.1 Amycolatopsis kentuckyensis | reverse complement strand
GGCGGCCGCTCGGCGCCATCCACCGGCGGGACCTCATCGCCGCCCTCCGGGACGCCGTCCCTGCCGAAAGCCTGAAGACCGGCAGCGAAGTCACCGAAGTCCGCGAAGACGGCCTCGTCCGCGTAGGCAGCGAAGAACTGCGCGCCGACCTCGTCGTCGCGGCCGACGGCATCCGCAGCCGGGTCCGCCACGCGCTCTTCCCGGACCACCCGGAGCCGGTCTACGCCGGCAGCACGGCCTTCCGCGGCGTCGCGCACCTCCCCGGCACCGGGCTGAGCACGAGCTTCGACCGCGGCACCGAGGTCGGCGTCCTGCCCCTGACCGGCGGCGACGTCTACTGGTGGATCTCGACCCTCGCCGCACCGGGCACCCGCGAAGCCGATCTTCGAGGAGCCTTCGAGAACTGGCACGACCCGATCCCCGCCCTCCTGGCCGCCACCCCGCCGGAGGCCGTGCTGCACCACGACCTCTACTACCTGGGCACGCCCCTGAAGAAATTCACCCGCGGCCGGATCGCGCTGCTCGGCGACGCCGCGCACGCCATGCCGCCGTTCCTCGGCCAAGGCGGCTGCCAGGCCATCGAGGACGCCGTCGTGCTCGCCCACGCCGTGTCCACACAGGACACGGACACCGCCCTCGAGAGCTACGACCAGCAGCGACGGCCCCGCAGCCAGCAGGTCGTCCGCGAGTCGGTCCGGATGGGCAAGCTCGGCCCGCAGCTGACCAACCCGGTCGCGACCACCCTGCGCACGGCCCTGCTGAAATGCCTACCGGCCAAGGCCACGGCCCGGGTCGGCGCGGGGATCACGGGGTGGGCGCCGCCGCGTCTCCCCCGACCAGTCCCGCCTCGTACGCCGTGATCGCCGCCTGGACCCGGTTCTTCGCGCCGAGCCGGGTCAGGATGGTGCTCACGTGCGCCTTCACCGTGCCCTCGACGACGAACATCTTCGCCGCGATGTCCGCATTGGACAGTCCGGAACCCAGCAGCGTCAGCACTTCCCGCTCACGTGGGGTCAGCGCGGCGATCCGCTCGCGGGCCGCGGCCGCACGCGCCAGCCGACCGCCGGACAGCCGGGCGATCACCCGCTGCGCCACCTTCGGCGAGAGGAACGCGGCCCCGCCGGCGACGGCGTGGATGCCGGCCAGCAACTCCCGGGGGTCGCCCGACTTCAGCAGGAACCCGCCCGCGCCCAGCCCCAAAGCGCGCTCGATGTAGTCGTCCTCGCCGAACGTGGTCAGCATGATCACGCCGGTCGCGGGCAGCAACCGCCGGATCTCGGCGGCCGCGCCGAGGCCGTCCAGCCCGGGCATCCGGATGTCCAGCAGCACGACGTCGGGGTGCGTGGCGAGGACCTGCGAGACAGCCGAGCGGCCGTCGGCGGCTTCGGCGACGACCTCGATGCCGGAGTCCGCGGCGAGGATCGCCGCCACCCCCGCCCGCATCATCGCTTCGTCGTCGGCCAGCACGACCCTGATCACGATGCCCCCTCGGCGAACCTGTCCTTGGCGACCAGTCTCCCACCGGCGAAACACAGCCGGTAGGCGGCGTAGTCGTTGTCGAGCCACGATCTTCCCGTGCCGTAGTACTCGCAGACGACCCCGGGCACGGACGGCTGCGGCGGCTCACCCTGCACCGGCCGGGCGATGCGCTCACGCTCGGGCAGCTGCGGCGCCACCTCGCTCTGCGGCTGCCCGATCCACAGCCGCTCGTAGACGCCGGCCGGCAGTTCCGACGAGTTCCACTGGTACAGGAACGCGATCCCGCCGATCGCGAGGACCATCGCGAACAGTACGGCCGGGACGGCGACAGCCTGGATCAGGCTGCGCCGCACGTCTCGCCGGGCCAGCTCCAGAGCGCGGGCCGACCTCGACGGCTCGGCATCGTCCTCGGAAAAGGCGGCCGGCTCGGCCTCGTGCGGCAGCGTCGCGCTGACGGCGAACCCGCCGGCGTCGGCACCGGCCCGCAGCGTGCCGCCGACGAGCCGGACGCGCTCGCGCAGGCCGATCAGCCCGACGTGCCCCGACGCGACCCCGGGCAACGGCCCCGCGGGCGGCGGCACGTTGACGACGCTGACGTCGGTTCGCGCGCCGGCGCTGGTCACCCGGACCGTCACCGCCGCACCCGGCGCGTGCTTCGCCACGTTCGTCAGGGCTTCCTGCACCACGCGGTAGGCGGCGCGGGCGACCATCGGCGGCGCCCCGTCGACGTCCACTGTGGACTCGATGAGCAACCCGGAGGCCCGCGCCCGGGCGATCAGCTCGCCGAGGTCACCCTGCACCGGCTCGACCGGCGCGGCGTCCTCGCGCAGCACGCCGATGATCTCGCGCAGCCGTTCGGTCGCCGTCGCGGCGCTGGTCCGCAGCTGCGCGGCGGCGTCGCGCTGGGCGTCGTCGAGCCCGCCCGCGACCTCCAGCGCGGCGGCGCGGACGGCGATCAGGCTCAGCTCGTGCCCCAGCGAGTCGTGCATGTCGCTGGCGATCCGCGCGCGCTCGCGCAGCCGGGCCTGCTCGGCGACCAGCTGCTGCCTGCTCTCCATCTCCTCGGCCCGGCGCCAGCCGGTGCGCGCGAGCTCGCCGCGGACCCGGACGTACCGGCCGAGCAGCCACGGCGACAGCCCGGCGAAGACGAGGATGGCGACCATCGCCGCCCAGTCCCCGAGGCCGTCCGGGCCGAAGACGAGCGCGAGCGGAATCCCCAGCACCGCGACGGCCGTCCCGGTCAGGATCCCGGGACGGGCGCGCGGCATCCGCAGCCCGGCCTGGTAGCTGATGGCGACCAGCACGAAGATCACCCACGCGGGCACGTGGTCGCCGTAGGGGAACGGCACGGCCAGCGCCCCGGCCAGCGCAATGCCGAGCGAGACGGCCGGGAACCGCCGGACGGTCACGACCGAGCCGGCCACGATCAGAAGACCGCCGGCCAGCTCCCAGTACGACCGGCTGTCCAGCGTGCCCACGACAACGGTGAACGCGAGAAACACCCCGAGGGCAACGTCGAGCGCCACCTGCCACCTGCGCTTCGTCACCGTCCGCACGAAATCGAAACTACAAGCCGTGACGACGGCCGACCACTGCCGAAAGTCAACCTTTCGAGGCGGTCGCGAACCCCAGCGTCTGTGGCCAGGCCAGGGCGAACGCCTCGGCGGAGCACGTGAGCGGTGCTCTCGGTTCCGAACATCGCTCGCAGAGGTCGGTGAGCACTGCTCTCGCTTTGGAGCGCCGCGCCGGAGTGGCCGTGAGCAGTGCTCTCGCTTCGGAGCACCCCGTCGGGCTGGCTGTGAGCAGCGCTCTCGACACCCATCGGTGCGCGCGGCGATACGCGAGCAGTGCTCTCGACGCCCGTCCGCATCCGCCGCGATACGTGAGCAGTGCTCTCGACACCCGTCGGTGCGCGCCGCAGTACGCGAGCAGTGCTCTCGACACCAGTCCGCGCACGCCGCGGTACGTGAGCAGTGCCCTCGACACCAGTCCGCGTGCGCCGCGATGCGTGAGCAGTGCTCTCGATCGCGAGCACTGATGCCTGTCCCGCGAGAGCAGTGCTCTCGAAGTTGAGCGCCGCTCGCCCGCTTGCGAGAGCAGTGCTCTCGACAGTGAGCACCGCTTCAGCACGAGGGTCCGCGAGTTCGCCGACACGGACGGTGGGCGTCTCGATGCGCATATCCGCACGGTGGCGCCCTTGGTGTTGCATGATGATCCACCATGGCCGAGCGCACACTCGCCGACCAGTTGGGCGGCTACCTCCCCGAAGGCATCGAGGCCCTCGAAGAGCACGAGCGGCAGGACCTCGCCGACGCCCTGCGCGACGCGCGCAGGCGGCAAGCGAAAGCGCTCGCCGAAGCGGGCGAAGAAGGCCTCCGGTACGTCCCCGCGCTGCTGCGCGGCGCGGTCCGGAAGGTGGTCGGCCTGTGACGTCGGAAAAACGGACCGCGGCGAGCTACGCGGCCGAGGCGGAGATCCTCAAGCTGGCCCGCGTCCTCGACGTCGAGCCCGCGCGCCTGGCGTACCTCGCCCGGGTCGACGCCGACGACCTGCAGGCCTTCCGCGATCAGGTCACCGACACGCTGTTCGACGCCAACGCCGCCGCGCTGCAGCGGATGGCGCTGGCCGCGCGGGTCGTGCCCGTCGGGGTGCTCGCCAAGATCGCCGAGAAGGTCTTCGGCCCGCTGCTGTGCGCCCGGATCGCCGGGCTGGTCGACGTCGCGCGCGGCGTCGATGTCGCCAAGCGGCTCAGCCCGCACTTCCTCGCCGAGGTGGCCGCGGAACTCGATCCGCGGCGGGCGAGCGCGATCATCAGCCGGATCCCCCTGGACACCGTCCTCGCCGTCGCCGACGAACTCGCGCGCAAGGAGGACTGGATCACCCTCGGCCGGTTCGTCGGGCACCTGCCCGACCTCACCGTGCGGCGGGCCCTGGAGCGGATCGACAACCCGTCGCTGCTGCGGATCGCCTTCGTGCTCGACGACAAGCACCGCATCGAGCACGTCGTCGGGCTGCTCCCGGCGCACCGGCTCGGGCGGCTGGTCACCGCGGCGAGCGCCGACGAAGACCTCTGGACGCCGGCGCTCGACCTGCTGGCCCACCTGGGCGAGGCGCGGCGCGCCACGCTGAAACCGATGCTCTCCGGCCTGCCCGAAGGGTTCCGGGACCGCGTTCAGGCGACGATCAAGTAGATCCCGTAGCCGACGATCGCCGCGCAGAGCGCGAAGCAGATGACCGCGCCGGCCAGCGGGCCGGTGCCCGAGCCGCCCGCCGTCCGGGCCGAGTCGCGCTGCGAGAGCCCGACCACCCCGAACGAGAAGAGGCTCGTCAGCACCACGACCGACGCCAGGGCGACGAGGAAGACGAGACCGAGGGAACCCCAATCGATGTGCACGGCGCTCCTCAGGCGTTGGCCGGCTGGACGGCCGGCTCGGACTCGGTGACGGAGTGGGCGCCGACCGGATTGCGCTTCGACGCGAGGTAGATGCCCAGCGCCACGACGACGCCGGCCAGGCCGACCAGCACGGTGCCCCAGGTCCCGAGCGTCGAGACCTCGGCGGCGAGCGCACCGACGATCGCCGCGGCGGGCAGCGTCAGCGCCCAGGCGAGCACCATCCGGCCCGCGACGCCCCAGCGGACTTCGGCGAGCTTGCGGCCGAGCCCGGAGCCGATGATGCCGCCCGAGCAGACGTGGGTGGTGGACAGCGCGAAGCCGAGGTGCGCCGAGGTGAGGATGACCGCCGCGGCGCTGGTCTCCGCCGCGAACCCTTGCGGCGTCTGGATTTCCGTGAGCTTCTTGCCCATCGTCTGGATGATCCGCCAGCCGCCGAGGTAGGTGCCGAGCGCGATCGCGGTGCCGGCGGTCAGGATCACCCAGAGCGGCGGGCCCGAGTTCGGCGCGAGCGAGCCGGACGCGATCAGCGTCAGCGTGATGACGCCCATCGTCTTCTGCGCGTCGTTCGTGCCGTGCGCGAGGGACACCAGCGACGCGGAGGCGATCTGGCCGGCCTTGAACGTCCGGCCGACCGTGTCCCGCTTCGCCCGTGCGGTGATCCGGTAGACGAGGAAGGTGCCCAGCGTCGCGACGATCCCGGCGACGATCGGCGAGGCGAGCGCCGGGATCAGGACCTTCTCGACGACCTTCCCGAAGTGGACGGCGTCGGAGCCGGAGGCGATCCAGGTCGCGCCGATCAGGCCGCCGAACAGCGCGTGCGACGAACTCGACGGCAGCCCGACCAGCCACGTCACCAGGTTCCACACGATGGCGCCGACGAGGCCGGCGAAGATGATCACCGGCGTCACCTTCGTGTCGTCGACGATCCCGCCGGAGATCGTCTTCGCGACCTCGACCGAAAGGAACGCGCCGACGAGGTTCAGCACGGCCGAAACGGCGACCGCGACTCTCGGCTTGAGCGCCCCGGTGGCGATGGAGGTGGCCATCGCGTTGGCGGTGTCGTGGAAGCCGTTGGTGAAGTCGAAGGCCAGCGCGGCGACGATCACCACCAGCACGATCAGCGAGAAGTCCATGGGCGGCCCACTTTCGTTGCTGTCGTTGGCAACGCTACTGATCGACAGGGGCGGGTCCGATCCCTGTCGTGTGACGGCTTACTGAACTCTGCATGAACCGGGGTGGGGTAAACCCCACCAAAACACTGTGGTTTGACCCAATGCGCCCACCCACCGCCGCCTGGAACCCTCGAAACCGGGCGAAAGGGGCCACGATGAACAAGCTGGGGTGGGCGGTCGTCGCGACGGTGACGTCGGCGGTCGTGTTCTTCTTCGGCACCGGGCTGGATCCGGTGCCCGAACTCGCTTGGCTGGCGCCACTGCCGATCTTGCTGCTCGCGCCACGCGTTTCCGGTGCCGCGGCGATGGCTTGCGCGTTCGTCGCGTACGCCGCGGGCAGCTCCGGCAGCTGGAGCTACTTCTGGCATTCCCTGGCGGTCCCGCGCCCCGCGGCGATCGCGATCCTCGGCGGCAGTGCACTGTTGTTCGCGCTGGCCACGGGCTTGTTCCGGGTGCTGGTCCGCCGCGGGAACGGCTTGCTGGCGGCGGTCGCCGCGCCCGCGTTGTGGACCGTCGTGATCTACGGCGTCTCGCTGCTCAACCCGACCGGCGTCATGGACACCCTGATGACGACGCAGGCCGACCGGCCATCGGTGCTGCGGCTCGCCGCGGTCACCGGCGGCTGGGGCGTCGAATTCCTCGTGCTGTTCGTCCCGGCCGCCGTCGCCGCCGCGCTCGCCCCGGGGGTCCGCGGCCTCGCCCGGCTGGCCGGGCTCGTCACCGTCGCCGCCGCCGTGGGCGGCCTCGTCTTCTGGAGCACCCCGCCCCTGAGCGGGCCTTCGACGCGAGTCGCGCTCGTCGCGCCCGGCCAGAGCCGCTGGGCTGCCGACGTCGCCACGCCGGACGGCCAGGCGCTCCTCCGGTCCTATGTGGACCAGATCGGCCGGCTGCCGGACGGCGTCCAGGCCGTCGTGCTCCCCGAAGCCGCCTTCGCGGTGGACCAGGCCAGCCGTCCGCGGCTCGTCGACGCCTTCACGGAAGTCGCCCGCACGCGGAGCCTCGACGTCGTCACCGGCGTGATCGACACGACGCCGGACGGCCGGTTCAACGCCGCGCTGGCGATCCCGCCGTCGGGCCCGCCGGTGGAATACCGCAAGTGGCACAACGGGGATTCGCCGAACATCGCCTCCGGTACCCAGCTCGCGCACCTCGCCGGGATCGGGCTCATGGTGTGCATGGACGTCAACTTCGCCGACCCCAGCAGCGACTACGGCCAGGCCGGCACGGGCCTGGTGCTCATCCCGGCGTCCGACGAAGACGTCGACGGCTGGGCGCACAGCCGCACGGCGCTGATCCGCGGCGTCGAGAACGGCTTCTCGGTGGCGTGGAGCGCAACCCGCGGGACGCCGATGCTCGCGGACGCCCAGGGCCGCGTGCTGGCCGAGGCCCACACCGGCGGCAGCCCGTTCACCGTGGTCGTCGCCGACGTCCCGATCGGGCCGGGGAAGACGCCGTACGCCCGCTTCGGCGACTGGTTCGCGTGGCTGTGCGGCCTGGTCGCGCTGGTCGGTGTCGTCGTCGGAGCTCGCCGATCCTCGTTGTCACCCGTCACAACGAACGCGGGTCAACTCTGAGCGTTTTCCCAGGTTGTCTCCAGCGGTATGTGACCGATCATGATCTGCGTCACGTACTGACGGGTAACTGGAGGCAACGGAATGCGGGTCACCAACGGCGGTGTCAAGCGAACCCTGGCCGTGCTCGCCGCGGCGCTCACCTTCGGCGCGGTCGCACCGTCGATCGCGCAAGCGGCTCCGAGCGGCGGCTGGAACGACTGGGGCTGCCGTCCGTCGGCCGCGCACCCGGAGCCCGTGGTGCTGGTCCACGGTCTCGGCGCGAACGGCACCGTCAACTGGTTCTTCCACGCGCCGAAGATCGCCGCCCAGGGCTACTGCGTCTTCTCGCTGACCTACGGCACCGGCATCCTCGGCCCGGGTGTCGGCGGGCTCGCGTCCATGCGTGCCAGCGCGGCGCAGCTCGGCCGGTTCGTCGACGAGGTCCGGACCACGACCGGCGCGGCGAAGGTCGACATCGTCGGCCACTCCGAGGGCAGCACGATGCCGGCGTACTACCTGAAGTACGGCGGCGGCGCGGCCGAGGTCGCCCACTTCGTCGGCTTCGGCGCCAACTACCGCGGAACGACCCTCGGCGGCCTCGATGCGCTGGCCAAGGCCCTGCTCACGTCCGTACCCGGCCTCGGAGCGATCCTGCGCACGGCGTGCGGCGCGTGCTCGGAGTACCTCGCCCCGTCGGCGTTCCTGGACGACCTCGCCCGCGGCGGTGTCCACGTCCCCGGGCCCACGTACACGAGCATCGTGAGCAAGTACGACGAGGTCGTGACGCCGTACACGAGCGGGATCCTCGGCGAGCCGGGCACGACGGACATCGTGCTGCAGGACTTCTGCCCGTCCGACGCGTCGGGCCACCTCGGCCAGGCGATCGACCCGAACGTCACCGGGCTGATCCTGCACGCGCTGGACGAGAGCTACGCGCCGACGTGCACGCCGTTCCCGTTGCCGCTGTGAACCTCGAGCAGGCGCGGCTCAGCGCACGCGCTCCCCTGCTCGCCACACCGTGTTCGTCAGCGGCACGCCCGGCCGGTAGGCCAGGTGCGTCACCGAAGGCGCGTCGAGCACGTGGACGTCCGCCCGCGCGCCGGGCCGCAGGACGCCCACGTCCTCGCGCCGCAGCGCCTTCGCGCCGCCGGCCGTCGCGGCCCAGACCGCCTCTTCGATCGTCATGCGCATCTGGAGCACGGCCGTCGCGACGCACAACGCCATCGACGTCGTGTATGAGCTGCCCGGGTTGGCGTTGCTGGCCAGTGCCACCGTCGCGCCCGCGTCGAGCAGCCGTCGCGCCGGGGCCAGCGGCTGGCGTGTCGACAAATCGCACGCGGGCAGCAAAGTCGCGACCGTTCCGGAGGCCGCCAGCGCTTCGACGTCGGCGTCCGCAAGGTAGGTGCAGTGGTCGACACTCGCCGCGCCGAGCTCCACCGCCAGCCGGACGCCGGGGCCCTCGCCGAGCTGGTTGCCGTGCACCCGCAGGCCGAGCCCGCGCCCGGCGGCGGCCTTCAGCACCCGCGCCGACTGGGCCTCGTCGAAGGCACCGGTTTCACAGAACACGTCCGCCCAGCGCACGCTTTCCGCCACCGCATCGAGCATCTCGCCGCAGACCAAGTCCACATAGGACTCGACGTCGGCGCCCGGCGGCACCAGGTGCGCGCCGAGGAACGTGACCTCGTCGGCCACCTCGCCGGCGATCCGGGCGCTGCGGGCTTCGTCCGCGACGGTCAGCCCGTAGCCCGTCTTCGTCTCCAGGCACGTCGTACCCTGCCGGGCCGCCTCGTCGACGTGGCGACGCAGGTTCGCCGCCAGCTGCTCGTCGGACGCCTCCCGCGTCGCGCCGACGGTGGTCGCGATTCCCCCTGCGGTGTAGGGCTTTCCGGCCATCCGTGCTTCGAACTCGGCGGTGCGGTCGCCGGCGAAGACGAGGTGCGTGTGGCTGTCGACCCAGCCGGGCAGCACCGCGCGGCCTTCGACGTCGACACGCTCGTCGGCCGCCGGTGCGCTCGCCGCCGGGCCCACCCAGGCGACGCGCGAGCCGTCCAGGACCAGGGCCGCGTCCGAAAGCCGGCCCAGCGCCGGGTCGTTGGTGGTGAGCTCGCCGATTCCCGTGATCAGGACTGCCACAGTGCCTCGATCTCCTTCGCCAGAACGGTTTCCGGTCGGTCGACGAGCAGGTGCGTGCCGTCCCGGACGACCTCGCGGCCGGCGACGACGACGTGTCGGACATCGGCCGCGGACGCCGCGAACACGACCCCCGACGGCTCGATCCCGGCTGTCCGCACCGAATCCAGGGCCACGGTGACGAAGTCCGCGCCCGCCCCCTCGGCGAGCGCGCCGACCTCGTCCCATCCGATCGCCGCGTGGTCCGTGCCCGCTTCGAGGAGCTCGCCGGCGCTGAACCGGCCGCGTTCCTCGCTGGCCAGCCGGTCGTCCAGCTCCAGCGCCCGGGTCTCTTCGAACGCGTCGACGACGGCGTTGCTGTCGCTGCCGATGCTCAGCCGCACCCCGGCGTCCCGCAGCGCGCGGGCCGGGCCGATGCCGTCGCCGAGGTCGCGTTCGGTGGTCGGGCAGAAGCACGCCCGCGCTCCGCTCAGCCGGTCGATGTCCGAGGTCGTCAGGTGCGTGGCGTGCACGGCGACCAGGCGCTCGGTCAGCACCCCGCGATCAGCCAGGAGCTCGGTCGGCGTGCGGCCGTAGGCGGCCTGGCACTGTTCGTTCTCGGCCCGCTGCTCCGACAGGTGGACGTGCACCACTCGCGCACTGTCCACAAGCGACAGCTGGTCGGCCGGAACCGCGCGCACCGAATGGATCGCGGCGCCGACGCGGAACAGCCCGTCTTCCTCGAGAGCGGCCACCCGCGCGGCCCACGCCGATGCCGAGCCGTCGGAGAAGCGCCGCTGGACCTCGTCCGGTTCGACACCGATGCCGCCCGCCAGGTAGCACGTGTCGAGCAGCGTCAGACGGATCCCCGCGTCGGCCGCGGCCTGCCGCAGCGCCTCCCCCATCGCGTTCGGGTCGGCGTAGGGCTTCCCGCCGGGTGCGTGGTGCAGGTAGTGGAACTCGCCGACGCTCGTGTACCCGCCGAGCACCATCTCCGCGTACACCCCGCGCGCCAGCCGGTAGTACGTGTCGGGGTCGAGCCGCGCGGCCAGGGTGTACATCCGCTCGCGCCACGTCCAGAAGGTGCCGCGCTCGTGGTGCGTCCGCCCCCGCAACGCCCGGTGGAAGGCGTGCGAGTGCCCGTTCGCGAAGCCCGGCAGCGTCAGCCCGCCGAGGATCGTGCCCGTGCGCGGCGAATCCGGTGTCACGCCGGTGATCCGGCCGTCGGCGACGTCGATGCGCACGCCGGACGCGATCCCGTCCGGCAGCCAGGCCTGTTCGCACCAGAAAACTGTCGGTGCCGAGCGATAGGCTGGAACCGGGGGGCGCCCCCGCGGGCTGAAGGTCGGGTTGGGGGTCACTGCGCCAGCCGCTCCAGGACCGTGGCCAGCGCCGCGGCGCCGGCTTCGACGTCCTCGGCCTCGGCGAACTCCTCCGGCGAGTGGCTGATCCCGGTCGGGTTGCGCACGTAGAGCATGCCGGCCGGGACGAACCCGGCGAGGATGGCCGCGTCGTGCCCGGCCCCGGTGGGCAGTTCCGGCGGCGCGCCGAGCCACCCGGCGAGGTCGCGGCGGAGGGCGTCGTCGAACACGACATCGTCCGAATAGGACTCCCGGGTCACGGTGACCCGGCAGCCCTCCTCCTTCGCCGCTTCCGACGCCGCCCGGCTGATCTCGGCGACCAGCCCCGGCGTACCGGCGCCGGGCACCCGCGCGTCCAGCCACAGGTCCACTGTGGACGCGATGACGTTGGTCCCGCCGGGGGTCGGCACGAGCCGGCCGACGGTCGCCCGGGCGTCCGGCACCTTCGCGGCCAGCCGGCGGACGGCCGTGACCGTCGCGGCGGCGGGCAGCATCGGGTCCGCGCGGTCGGC
>NZ_MUMI01000475.1 GCF_002155975.1 Amycolatopsis kentuckyensis | reverse complement strand
GGTGCCGGGGTCGGCGTCGGCGTCCTTCGCGTCGTCGCCCGCGTTCGGCTTGGTCCACTGCCAGTCGGCGTAGTCGGCCGGCAGCTTCGTCCGATCGAAACAGACCTGGTAACTGCCGTCGGGCAGGTTGTCGAACGAGTACTTCCCGTCCGGGCCCGTCTTCGTCGTCGCCAGTTGCTTGCCGTCGCCGTCCTTCAGGGTCACGGGCACGTCCGGCACACCCGGTTCACCCGGGTCCTGCAAGCCGTTGCCGTCCTTGTCGGCCCACACGAAGTCACCCAGGCGGTTCGGCGGTGCGACCAGACCCGCGTCCAGGGTCAGGTTCTCCCGCTTGCCCACACCCAGCTGAACCACCGGAGTGCATCCGGAAGCCGGATCCGCGTCCGAATCCTTCGTGTCATCGCCCGCGTTCGGCTTCGTCAGCTTGTAGTCGGCAACCGGCGCCGGAAGGTGCGCAATGTCGAAGCACACCTGATACGAGCCGTCCTTCAAGCCATCGAACAGGTACTTCCCGTCCGGACCCGTCTTCGTCGCCGCAACCTGCTTGCCGTCGCCGTCCTTCAGCACCACCGGCACATCCGGCACGCCCGGCTCACCGGCGTCCTGCAGGCCGTCGCCGTTGCGGTCGATCCACACGAAGTCACCGACGCGGTTGCGCGGCTCGACCAAGCCCGCGTCCAGGGTCAGGTCCTCGCGGTGGTCGATGCCGAGCGGGGTGACCGGGGTGCAGCCCGTCTCGGTGTCGGCGTCGGAGTCCTTCGTGTCGTCGCCCGCGTTCGGCTTGGTCCACAGCCAATCGGCGTAGTCGGCCGGCAGCTTCGACCGGTCGAAACAGACCTGGTAACTGCCGTCGGGCAGCTTGTCGAACAGGTACTTCCCGTCCGGGCCCGTCTTGGCGGAATCCAGCTTCTTCCCGTTGCCGTCCTTCAGGACCACGGGCACGTCCGGCACGCCCGGTTCACCCGGGTCCTGCAGGCCGTTGCCGTTCGTGTCGGCCCACACGAAGTCACCCAGCCGGTTCGGCGGGCGGATCCCGGCGTCCAGGGTCAGGTCCTCGCGCTTGGCCGGGCCGAGCGTCGTCACCGGGGTGCACCCCGTCGCCGGAGCCGCGTCGGAATCCTTCGTGTCGTCACCGGCATCCGGCTTCGTCCACAGCCAGTCGGCATACGCGGCCGGCAGCTTCTTCAGGTCGAAGCACACCTGGTACGCCCCATCCGCCAGGCCGTCGAACAGGTACTTCCCGTCCGGACCCGTCTTCGTGGTCGCGACCTGCTTCCCGGTGCCGTCCTTCAGGGTCACCGGCACGTCCGGCACCCCCGGCTCCCCGGCGTCCTGCAGGCCGTTCGCGTTCCGGTCCGCCCACACGAAGTCCCCGAGCCTGTTCCGCGGGGCGACCAGACCGGCGTCGACGGTGTGGTCCACCGAACCCGCGGGTCCCGTGGTCACCTTGACGGTGCCGGTGGCCGGGTCGGGGTCGGAGTCGAGGGCCGGGCTGCCGCCCGCCTTCGGGACCGTCCACTTGAGACTCGCCAGTGGTGGTGCGCCCGGCAAGGCGGCGGTGTCGACGCCCGAGTAGTCGAACTTCACCGTATAGCAGGTGCCGGCCTTGAGCCCGTCCGCGGCGCCGAAGTAGTACTCGCCGTTCGGTCCGGTGGTCTTGGTGGCCAGGGCCGCGCCCTTGCCGTCGCAGGGAAGCAGTTGCACCTCGGCCCCCGCGACGGCCGGCTCGGCCGGGCCCTGGACGCCGTCGGCGTCGGTGTCGAACCACACCCGGTTGCCCAGCTGGACCGGCGCGTTGTCGCAGAGCGCCTCCAGGTCGGCCAGGCCGTTGGCCTTGCCCCAGCCTTCGGTCTTCGGGTCGCCGAGCAGGTAGCTGTTCGGGAAGCCGTCGGCCATCATCGTGCCCTTGGCCCGGTCGAACCAGCCGATGCCGCCGGTGTTGATGTTCGTCGGGTCCATCACCGTCGCCGGCATCCGCCCGGCCCCGTACACCACGGCGAGGCCGCCCTGCGCGGTCTCGTTGTGCGGCTTGCCGACCTCGGCGTTGCTGAAGTAGTCACCGGGGTAGTACTCGACGACGTCGGTCGGTTCGCCGCCGCCGTTCGCGGCCGCGCTGTTGTTGTTCGGGCAGCCCGCGGTCCCCTCCCACCCGTACGTGCCACCGGCCTGGCGGCAGACGCGGTTCAGGTCGCCGCCGCTGACGGTGTCCAGCGTCGCCGTGGACCCCGCGTTCGGCATGGCGTACCCGCCCTGGTCGCCGAAGCGGTCCCGGAAGCCCAGCACGAGGTCCCCGCCGGCTTCGGCGCGGATGTCGGTCAACAGCGGTTCCGGGTGGGCGAGCAGCTTTCCGCCCTGGGGCGCCGGCGGCTGGTAGGTGGCCTGCCACGGGTTCCAGAAGTGCGTGTTGCTGCCGTCCCACAGCGCGTCACCCCGCTTGAAGGTGAGCGGCTGGTTCACGAGCACCGCGCCGAACGTGCCGGCGGCGGCGTCGAAGGTGCGGATCACCACGCGCAGGTCGGCCGGCTTCTGCGTCGATTCGCCGGAGCACACCCCGCCGACGAAGACGACGCCGTCGTGCACGCCGAGGCCGCCCGGCCGCCAGTCACCGGCCGCGGGGCAGCCGGGGTCCGGGATCGCGTAGCTCGCCTTCGGCGCGGCCGCGGTCGCCGCGGTCGCGTCGTAGAGGTAGAGCTTGCGGTCGACCAGGTTGACCACGAACAGCGTGCCGCCGTCCTCGCTGATCCGCAGCGCGCCGAGGCTTTCCTTGCCCACCACGTTCGTGAACGCCTGGTCGAAGTCCGCCTGCATGGCGTGCGCGGTGCCGCCGGCGCCGGGCACCTTGGTGAACAGCGTGGTGGCCTTGGTCGCCGGGTTCGTCACGTAGACGGCGCCGGAGCCGCCGGGCCCGTAGGCCGCGGCCCGCTTGGCGAACGCGCTGGAGAAGACGCGCTTGTCCGCCTTGCGGTAGGCGATGCCGTAGACCGTGCCGGTGTCGCCCTGGGTGGCCAGCGCGGTGGGCGGGGTCCCGGTTCCCCGCGCGGTGAACGGGAAGCTCACCAGCGAGCGGGCCTGGGGGTCGATCCCGGGCGCGATGCCGTTGCGCTGGCAGGCGGTGACCAGCGTGGGGTTGTCCTGGCAGTAGTCCGCCGGGTTCCACAGCCCCATCGTCAGGTCGGCCTTCTTGCCGCCGGAAACGTCGACGAACGAGGTGAGGCTGCTCAGCCCGCCGCCTGCCGGGGCCGGTTTCAGGTACGGCATCGACGCGGGAACGCTCGCCTCGACGCGGTACTTCCCGCCGGCCAGCCCGGTGGTGGCCAGCTTGACGGTGCCGTCCGCGGCGGTGGTCCCGGTGGCCGTGGCGCCGGCGGGATCGGTGGCCTTCACCGGGATCCCGGCCACCCCGACCTCAAGGGCGGGCTCGTAGTCGCCGTTGCCGTTCAGGTCACGGATCACCCGGACGGTCAAGGTGCCGTCGGAGGCGTCGGCGAGGGCCGGTCCGGCCGGGACGCTCACCGGCAGGACCGTCGAGGCGAGCAGGAGTACCGCCCCGGAAGCCATCAGTCTCTTCACGTTCACTCCACACAGCCGGGCCCGTGACGGCCACTGTCCAATGCAGACGGTTGTGGTGAGCTTAGGAGCCGGGGAGAGTGACACACCTGGTGAAGGCGAGTGAATCCGGAGCGGCTTTTAGTGACTTCAAACCACACGATCGAGTGAGAAGACCCTCGCCGGCCGGGTTACCGCGGGTGATTGATCAACAAATCGGACCCTGCGCGGGGTGCCGGAACCCGGGAGGCCCGGCCGGCGGCCATCGGCTGTCCCTCGACGCCCGGTGAACGCTGCCGGAACGGCGCCCGACCGGGCCGACCGACGCCTCGCCGTGCGCGGATCCACCCCGATCTCCACCGCCGGGTGGTCCCGCTCCACCCGGGTGCCGCCCTAACTTCCTTCCCGTCGGAAACATCCGGGAAGGAAAGCGCCATGAACGAAGTGCTCGGTTTCGTGTTTCTCCGCTTCGCCGTGATCGGCGGCGGAATCCTGCTGCTCGTCCTGCTGCTGGGCGTGGTCGCGATCATCCTGAAGAAACTGGGCCGGTGAGGTCACCAGGTCGTGCCACCCGGGGTCCGGGCCCGCCCCCGGCGTGCATCCCGCACGTCAGGGGCCACACCGGCTCTACGCCGCTCCGCGATCCGCCTCCGCAGGCTCGTTCCGAACTGCCCTACGCCGTGAAACCGCGGCCCAACCCGTGCCGCACGGCGTAGCGCAGTGCTTCGATGCGGTTGCGCACGCCGATCTTGGCGAACGCGTTGTTGATGTGCGTCTTCACCGTTGCCTCGGCGATGACCAGCTCGGCCGCGATCTCGCCGTTGCTCAGCCCGGCGGCGATCAGGCCGAGCACCTCGGCCTCGCGGGCGGTCAGCCCGTCCGGCAACCGGTCCTTTTCGCCGCTCCGGCCCGACAACGCGGAGGCCACCCGGCCGGACACGCCGGCGCCGAAGGTCAGCTGCCCGGAGACCACGGCCCGCAGTGCGGCCCCGATCTCGGCGCGGCCCGCGTCCTTCGTCAGGTACCCGCGCGCCCCGGCGGCCAGTGCGCCGGCGATCGATCCGTCGTCCGCGTACGTCGTCAGCACCAGGACGGCGACCTCCGGGTGGTCGCGGGCGATCCGCTCGGTCGCTTCGACGCCGTTCAGCACCGGCATCGTCAGGTCCATCAGCACCGCGTCGATCCGGTCGAGCCGCCGCAGCAGGGCGAGCGCTTCGGCGCCGTCGGCCGCCGAGCCGGCCACCTCGACGTCGTCGAGCAGGCCCATGAGCGCGACCAGGCCTTCGCGCACGGCCTGCTGGTCGTCCACCACGACCACCCTGATCACCCGCGGTTCCCCCATGATCCCCCTCCCGGCGCCGGGAGGCAGGCTACCACCGCGCGGCCGCCGGAGAATCCACTGTGGAGGTTCAGCGGGAAGATCGGACGGTGGCGCGGCGGGTGCAAGCGCCGCGCCACCGTCCGCACGCCTCAGGCCGGGGCGACCGCCCGCCCCGTCTGCGGCGAGATCATCCCCGCGCACAGCCCGCGGCTCGCCAGCGTGCGGGCGATCTGCGGGATGGCGGACAGGGTGTTGGCCGGCCATTCGTGCATCAGGATGACCTGGCCGTTCGTGAGCCGGGCGTTGGCCGCGACGATCGCGCTGACGCTCGCGTTGTTCCAGTCTCCCGAGTCGACGTCCCAGATGATCTGGCGGAGCCCGTACTTGGCCGCCACCGACTGGACCGTCGCGTTCGTTTCCCCGTACGGCGGGCGGAACAGCCGGGGCGTGCCGCCGCCCGCGGCCGAGATCGCCTGCTGGGTCCGGGAAATCTCGGAATCCACCTGCGCCTGGCTCTGCTGGGTCAGGTGCGGGTGGGTGTAGCTGTGGTTGCCGACCCACATGCCCGCGCTCGTCTGGGCGCGGACCTGCGCCGGGTACGCGGCCGCGTACTGGCCCTCGTTGAACATCGTGGCCCGCAACCCGTTCTGCCGCAGCGCGTTCAGGATGGCCGGGGTGTGGGCGTTCGACGGCCCGTCGTCGAAGGTCAGGCCGACGTACCCGTTGCACGCCGCGGCCTGGGCCGCCGGCGTGACGGCGACGGTGCTCGCCACGGCGATGGCCGCCGTGGCCAGGAAAGTGCTCCAGCGGCGCATCGTCAGCCCACCGAGATGTTCGAGTTGCCGCTGCTCTGGTAACCCTCGGTCGCCAGGATCATGTAGTAGTTGAAGCTGCCCAGCCGCATGCCGGCGCGGCCCCACGCGTCGAAGTGGTTGCCGGTGGTGATGCTGCCGCCGGTGCGCCGCTGCTGGCGCACGCTCCAGTACTGGTTGAACGTCTTGTTGCCTTCGACGGACGGCGCGTTGTAGCGGGTCGTCTGGTAGATGTCGTACGTGCCGCCGTCGCTGGTCACGGTGCCCTTGTACGTCCCGGTCGGCCGCCAGCTGCCCCAGTTGTCGACGATGTAGTACTCGACGAGCGGGTTGGACGTCCAGCCGTAGAGCGCCAGGTAGCTGTTGCCGGAGGGGTTGAAGCTGCCTGAGTAGTTCACCGTCCGCCGGCTGCCGTTGCTCCAGCCCTTGCCGGCGACGAAGTTGTTGACGTTGCTCCAGTTCGTCCGGTAGTTCCCGCCGGAACCGAGCGTCATGGAGACCGAGCCGCCGCCGGCGCTCCAGAACGAGTAGTAGTACCCGTTGTTGTTCCCGGTCTGGTTGGTCGTGATGACCGTGTCGGCCCAGGCGGTACCGGGCAGGAATGCGGCGATCAGCGCAAGGACGGCGCCGCCGGCGAACACCCTGCTGCGGCCGCGTTTCTTGGTGAGCATGCTTCCTCCTCGTCGAGGCTGGCAGGCGAGCCAGGATGGCAAAAGCATGCGAGTGGCCCCACTGGTGGGGCAATAACTTTCGGAAAGTTTCGATGATCCCGCGGCCCCGGACTTCCGTCAACCCCTAGGAATTGAGGGGGATTTGCTTCTCCCGGAAAGCGCTAGCGTGGGCGCCGCACTGTTCTCGATCACCACGGGGGGATCCCATGAAACGCATTGCGGCGGCGGCCGTGCTCGGCCTGGCCGTGACGGCCCTGCCCCTGACGGCGGGCACGGCGTCCGCGTCGGAGCCGGTCACCTGCGGCAACTACTGGACCCAAGGCGCGTCCGGCCCGTCCGCGCGCGACTACTACTGGGGCAACTGCGGTTCCGCCGCCGAGAAGATCGAGGTGTGGGGGCTGGCCTACGGCGGCGGCGTCCGCAGCAAATGGGGCGAGAAGTGCGTGCCCGCGGGCACCGCGGTGCTGCTCGGCCGGACGACCCAGTACCTGGTGACCTCCGTCGAGGGCGTGGACACCCACACGACCTGCTGACGCACGGGCGGGGTGAGCCGGGCCGGCTCACCCCGCGCCACTACTCGCGGACGCCGATCGCGTCGATCGGCCGGGCCCGCAGCGCCACCGTCGTCGCCACCCCGATCGCCACCATCCCGAGCAACGCCGCGCCGGCGATGATTCCGAAGTAGACGGACGGCGAACCGGCCGGGACCGGGTTGCCCCGCAGCCCGAAGTTGAGCAGCGCCAGCGGGATCAGGGCCACCAGCGTCCCCAGCACGACCGCGATCCCGACCGTGGCCAGTGCCTCGAGCCGCATCATCCGGGTCACCTGGCGGCGGGTCGTGCCCACCAGCCGCAGCAGCGCGAACTCGCGGCCGCGCTGCGCGGTCGTCAGGACCAGCGTGTTGGCCACCGAAATCGCGAGGTAGCCGACGATGACGCCGGCCGCGACCAGGTTCAGGTAGAACTGCGCCTGCCGCTCCCCGCCCTCCGGGGCGGCGGTGACGGACGCCGGGGCCAGCACCAGACCCGGGTACGGCAACGCACTCAGCGCCGCGGCCACCGCACCCGCGTCGGCACCGGGCTGCCGCCGGATCAGCACCGAATCGTCCAGGCGGCCGCCGATGTGCTCGCGGGCCAGCGCGACCGGCAGCACGAAGTCGCCGAAGGCCAGGTCGTGCGTGTAGGTGGCGACCAGCCGCAGCTTCGCCGGGACGCCGTCGCCGAAGTAGAACTCGACCTCGTCGCCGAGCTTCTTGTCCAGCCAGTCCGCTTCCGCGCGGCTCAGCGCCACGGTGTTCCCGGTCAGGTCGGCCAGCCGCCCGGCGTCGACGCCCAGTTCGAGCGCGGCCCCGGCCCGCTCGCCCGCCAGGCCCTGCGCGGGCGTCCGCTGGACCTCCACGCTGTCGCCCACCGGCGTCGCGGTGATCACGGACGTGCGGACCACCGGCGTCGCCGCCGCGACCCCCGGCACCCGGCCGGCCGCCTCGGCCACCTCCGGGGAAACGCCACCCGCGCCGGTGAGCACGTAGTCGGCGGTCGTCGACCGCGCCGACTCCTGCTGGGCCGCGGTCGTGGTGGCCATCGGCCCGTAGAACGTCACCAGCGCGAACGCGACCGCCAGCATCAGCGGGGTCACCGCCGCGGCGACGCGCCGGGCGTTGGCGTGGCCGTTCGCACCCGCCAGGTAGCCGCTGATCCGCCACAGCCGCGCCAGCACGGGCACCAGGAACCGCATGACCAGCGCGGTCACCCGCGGCCCGACCACGGCCAGCCCGATGACGATCACCAGCGTCGCCATCGACGACGTCGCGGCGGCGAGGTCACCGCGCAGGAACAGCGGGGCGAGCGCGCCGCCGACGCCGGCCAGCACCAGGCCCCAGCCGGTGAGCAGGCGGCCCCGGCCCAGCTCGCGGCGTTCCACCGCGGCCTCGCCCAGCGCCTCGACGGGCCGGATCGACGACGGCCGCCGCGCGGCCGCCCAGGCCGCCAGCCGGGCCGCGCCCAGGCCGAGCA
>NZ_MUMI01000474.1 GCF_002155975.1 Amycolatopsis kentuckyensis | reverse complement strand
GCGCCGGTTCGAACCGGCGCGTCTCGGCGTAGGCGACGGCCAGGCTGTTCAGCGTCACCGGTGCCCGGTCGTCGTCGCCGGTGGCCCGGTGCAGGTCCAGGGCCTGCCGGAAGTACGCGATGGCCTCGTCGTACTGGCCGTTCACCGCGTGCGCGGAACCGAGGCTGGCCAGCAGCGCGCCTTCGGCCTTCGGATCGCCGAGCTCCCGCGCGGAACGCAACCCGGTTTCGCTGGTCTCGAGCCAGTCGCGCCGCCGCTTGCCCGCGTAGCAGTACGACGACACGGCGAGCGCCAGCTGCCAGGCGTGTTCGTGCAGCCCGTGGGCCGCGGCGCCGTCGATCGCCGCGACCAGGTTGGCCTGTTCGGCGTCGCACCAGCGCATCGCGCTCTGGTTGTCGGCGAAGGCGACCGGCGTGACCTCGGCGACCGGCTCGACCGGCGCGAAGGGCGGCCGATGGGGCCGCAGCAGGCCCTCGGCGGCGATCGTCGTGTGCAGGTACCAGTCCAAGACCCGCCGGCGGGCGAGCTGTTCCTCGGGGTCTTCGGCGGCCAGCTCCGCGGCGTAGTCCCGCAGCAGGTCGTGCCCGCGGTACCGGCCGTCGGCGGCCCGGTCGAGGAGGTTCGCCCTGACCAGCTCGGCAAGCGCTTTCCCAGGCTCCGCGCCCGCGAGCGCGGTGACGCCGGCCTCGCTCATCGTCTGGCCGGGGTGCACGGCCAGCAACCGGAACAGCCGGGCCGCGGCCGGGCTCAGCGCCCGGTAGGACCAGGAAAAGACGGTGCGCAGGTTCTCGCCGGTGAGGTCGAAGGCGTCCAGGCGCTGCCCCGCCCGGAGCCGGGCGGTCAGCTCGGCCGGCGAGACGCCGGGTTCCTCCAGCGCGCGGGCCGCGACGATGCTCAGCGCCAGCGGGACGTGACCGCAGTAGGCCGCGAGCGCGTCCACGCCGGCCCGGTCGTCGCGCAGCCGGGCGGTACCGAGGTAACCGGCGAGCAGGTCCGCGGACTCGGCCGGGCGGAACGGCCCGAGCCGGACGGCGGCCGCGTGCTCCCGCGCGACCAGGCTGCTCAACCGCGTCCGGCTGGTGACGAGCACGACGCACCGGCGGCCGCCCGGCAGCAGCGGCCGGACCTGCTCCGCGTCGGCCGCGTTGTCGAGCAGCACGAGCGTCCGGCGATCGGCGAGCAGGCTGCGCAGCCGGGCGCCCTGCTCGCCGACGTCCGCCGGGACCGAGCCGGGCGGGACGCCGAGGGAGTGCAGCAGCCGGGGCAGCGCCTCGGCGGGCCGCATCGGCGCTTCGGTGTGGTCGAAGCCGCGCAGGTCCAGGTACAGCTGGCCGTCCGGGAAGCGGTCGCGGGCGTGGTGGGCCCAGTGGACCGCCAGCGTCGTCTTGCCGATCCCGCCCATGCCGTGGACGACGACGATGCCGGCCTGCTCGGTCGCCGCGGCCAGTTCGGCCAGCTCGGGCGCCCGGCCGACGAACCCGCGCCGGGCGTGCGGCAGCTCCGCGGGCACCGCGGGCCGGGGCGGCGCGGGCTCGGCCGCTTCCCCGCCGGCGGTCAGGATCTGCCGCTGGATCGAGCGCAGGTACCGGCCGGGCTCGACGCCGAGGCCGTCGATCAGGGCCCGCCGCGCCTCCTGGTACTCGCGCAGCGCTTCGGCGGTCTGGCCGGTGGCCTGCAGGGCGAGCATCAGCCGGCCGCGGAACTGCTCGGCCAGCGGGCGCTCGGCGACCAGCGCCCGCAGCTCGCCGAGCATCCCGGCGTGGTTCCCGGCGGCCGTTTCGGCGTCGATCCACGCCTCGGTCAGCTGCACCCGGAACTCTTCCCAGGCGGGCGCGTGGCGTTGCCGGAGCAACTCCGAACCGACGTCGGCGAGCAGCTCACCGCGGGAAAGCCGGCGTGCCTCGCCGAGCAGGATGACCGCCTTTTCCCGGTCATCGCTTTCGAGGGCGGCCTTGTGCAGCTCGCGGACGCGGAAAACGTCGACGTCACCGGGTGCGACGTCCAAGGAATAGCCGGGCGCCCGCGTCACGAGCCGCGCGCGGTCCGCCGCGGACAGGTTCTTCCGCAGCCGCGTCACGTGACTGTGCACCGTCTCCCGGGCGGTGACCGGCGGGTCGTCGCCCCACAGGCAGTCGACCAGGCTCTCGGCCGAGACGACCTCTCCCGGTTGCATCGCGAGCGCGGCGAAGATGACCCGTTGCCGCGCCGACGTGATGCGCGTGGTCGCGCCCGCGTTGTCGCGGATTTCGAGCGGGCCGAGCAGGTGGATCTCCACGCGGCGCAGTCTGCCACCGAACTGCCGTCCCGTTGCCGGGTTCGCGCTACCCCAGCAGGGCCAGCACTTGCAGTTCCCCGACGAGTCCGCCGATCACCGCGCCGACGGCGATGAGCTTCCATTCGTCCTGCCGGAAGGCCGGCCGCAGCAGCTGCTCGAACTCGAGCGCACTCAGCCGCTTCATCCGGTCGACGATCGTGTTGCGCACGTCGAGGGCGTTGATCGCGTAGTCCTCGGCGTACCGGATCGTCTCCGGGACGCGTTCCGCGGCCTTCGCCGCCGCCGTCTGCTTCATCTCCTGGAACCGCTTCGTGCCGACGGCCATGGCGACGAACGGCTTGACGACGCTCGCCTGGGCGTCGATCGTCTTCTGCACCTCGCGGGTGATCAGCGCGAACAGCCGGTCGGACTTCGGGCCGCGCAGCACCGCTTCCAGGAGGTTCGGGATGGTGATGATCTCGCGCGCGATCATGTCGCCGTAGTCGGCGGCCACCTGGTCGCGGCGCTTCTGGAAGACGCCCTGCCAGGTGTAGAGGCCGAAGAACCGCTTCGGCTCGCGCGGCAGGAAGATCATCTTCAAGGCCAGCCAGTCGGTGAGCCAGCCGATGCCGAGGCCGAACAGCGGCAGCACGATCGGCGACTTCGTCAGCGCCCACACGACGAGCTGGACGCAGCCGAGTCCGAACCCGAACGCGAGGCCCGAGCGGGCGATGAACCGCATCTCGGGCCGGGAGATGTCCCGGATCAGCCGGTTCAGCAGCGCCTTGTCGCGGACCAGGTTCGTCACGACCATGTGCTTGAGGTCCAGGACGTCCTCGATGTCGTCGGCGATCTCCCGCATGATCTTGGTGATCGCCTTCGGCGCCTCGGCCTGGACGCGCTTGAGCAGCAGCTGCTGCGCGCTGTTGGGCAGCACTTCCCACAGCCGCGGCTGGTAGGTCTCCATCACCTCGCGGGTGACGCCCTCGACGACCCGTAGCAGTGGCTGCTCGATCTCCTTCGCCACCTCCGCCGGGTCGAGCCGGGCGAAGATCTCCTTCGGGTCGACGAGGGTGGTCGTCAGCATCTCGGTGGCGGTGGCCGCCATCCGCTCGGCGTTCGCCGGCAGCACGCCCTGCCAGCCGAGGAAGGGCTTGAGGCCCACGAATTCGAGGGGCCGGAACATCATCTCGATGGCGACGCGCTTGGTGACGTAGCCGATCAGCGCCGCGATGACGGGCATGGTGACGTACACCTGCCAGTGCGTGCCGAAGTCCACGCGCGAACGCTATCGGCCCGGCGTCAGTGCAGCAGGAGGAGCACCTGCAGTTCACCCACCAGGCCACCGATGACCGCGCCGACGGCGATGAGCTTCCACTCGTCCTGCTTGAACGCCGGCCGCAGGATGCCTTCGAACTCGAGCGGGGTCAGCTGCCGCATCTTCGTGACGATCGTGTTCCGGACGTCGAGCGCGCCGGTGGCGTAGCTCTCGACGTGTTTCACCGTTTCGGGGAGGAACTCGATCGCTTTGGCGGCAGCCGCGCGCTTCATCTCCTGGTACTGGCGGCCGCCGATGGTCAGCGCGACCAGCGGCTTGGCGATGCTCGCCTGCGCGTCGATCGTGCGCTGGACCTCGCGGGTGACCATGGCGAACAGCCTGTCCGAGCGCGGCCCGGTGAGCACGGCCTCCATCACGTTCCGCACGGTGAGCACCTCGTCGGCGATCAGCGCCCCGTAGTCGGCGGCGACCTCCTGGCGGCGTTTCTGGAACATCCCCTGCCAGCGGAAGACGCCGAACCCGCGCGGCTCACGCGGGTAGAAGATCATCTTGAGGGCGAGCCAGTCCGTGACGAAGCCCGTGACGAAACCGAAGATCGGCATGATCAGCGGCTGTTTCGTCAGCGCCCACGCGACGAACTGGACGAGCCCGATCACGAACCCGAACCAGATCCCGGAGCGCGCGATGAACCGGAATTCGGGGGCGGCGACCTCGCGGATCAGCCGGCAGGTGAGCGACTTGTCGCGGACCATGGCGTTGATCAGCATGTCGTCGACGTCGAGGACGTCGTCGATGTCGGCGGAGATGTCCCGCAGCAGCCGCTTGACGACGGCCGGCGCCTGCGCGCGGACCTGGTCGACGAGCAGCCGTTGCGCCCGGGCGGGCAGCATTTCCCAGAGTCGCGGCTGGTGGGTCTCCATGACCTCCCGGGTGACCTCCTCGACGGCCTTCAGCAGGGGCGGTTCGAGCTCTTTGACCATTTCTTCCGGGTCGAGCCGGGCGAAGATCTCCTGCGGGTCGACGAGGTTGCGGGTCAGCAGCTCGACGGCGGTGGTGGCCATCCGCCGCGCGTTCGCCGGGATGACGCCCTGCCAGCCGAAGGGTTTGGCGCCGACGAACTCCAGGGGCCGGAACATCATTTCGATGGCGACGCGCTTGGTGAGGTAGCCGATCAGGGCGGCGATGAGCGGCATGCTGGCGTAGACGGGCCAGTGCGCGTGGACGTCGGCGAGTATGTCCACAGTGGCCTCCTCGCGTCGAGCCCCAGGATGCCATGCGTTACCGGGGGTTCCAATATCCGTGATGCATCCTTTTGGCGGTACGCATCGAAGGTCCCTTGCTCATTAAGGTGGCCCGATGGTCGCGCCTGAGAAGCCCCAGTCCGCCCCGAAGACCGCCCAGTTCGCCGTGGGTGTCCGCGGCTACAACCAGCGTCAGGTAGACGAGCGTCTCGCCGAGCTGACCAAGGAGCTTCGCGAAACGTCCCGCAACCGCGACGACGCCGTCGCGACGTCCTCGGACCTGACGAAAGCACTCGGTTACGCGCAGAAGGAGCTGGCCGAGACGAAGGCCGCCCTGGCCAGGATGAGCTCGAGCCCGTCCGGCGCGGGCGCGATGGCCGAGCGCGTCCGGATGATGATGCAGCTCGCCGAGGAGGAGATCGCGGACCTGCGCTCGGCGGCGGAGGCGGACGCGGCCTCGACCCGCGACCAGGCGGACAAGTACGCGCACGAGACCCGCCGCACGGCCGACAAGCTGGCGAAGGACGCGGAGGAGGAGCGCGCCCGCTTGCTGTCGGAGGCGAAGGCCGAGATCGAGAAGCTGAACGCGGCGGCAGGGGCGAAGAGGGTGGAGCAGGCGGCGGCGGCCGAGCGAGCCCGCAAGGAAGCGGACGCGGCGGCCGAGGCGGCTGCGGCTGCTCTGCGCGAGGAAGCGGACCGCGTCGCGGCGGAGGAGCTGGCCGCGCGGAAGAAGGCCTTCGAGGAGGAGTTCGCGCGGAAGAAGGAGGAGACCGAGGCGGCACTGGCTTCGGCGCAGGCAGCGCAGGCTTCGGCGGATCAGAACCGGAAGCTGGCGCTGGACCTGCGGGCGAAGGTGGCTGAGCGGATCGCGGCGACGGATGTGGCCGTGAAGGAGGCCATGCGGTTGCTGGCGCCGGCGGAGGATGCTCCGGCTGGGGCTCCGGCGGCTTCGGCTCCGGTCTCGGCTGCGGCTGCGGCTGCGGCTCCGGCTGCGGGGAATGGGGATCGGAAGCCTGCTCCTGCTCCGAAGGCTTCGGCTGCTCCTGCGAAGGCTTAGTTGTTGGCTTGGGTGGCCCACCACCCCGAAGCCGGATTGTGACTACGGCCGGTAGCACCGCGTCAAGGCGGGA
>NZ_MUMI01000473.1:383-663 GCF_002155975.1 Amycolatopsis kentuckyensis | reverse complement strand
CCCTTGCACGGTTCGGGGCCTGTGTCCGCATCATGACAGATCCGTTCCGCGGCCGATCGCGTTTCGCCGGATCACGTGGTCAGGGGTCGGCGAGCTCCACCCGGAGGGTGCAGGTGTCCCCCACTTCGAGCCCTTCGGCCTCGCGGACGGCCCGCTTGACGGGCAGCACGTAGGCGCC
Organism: Amycolatopsis kentuckyensis; assembly: GCF_002155975.1. Taxonomy (GTDB): domain Bacteria; phylum Actinomycetota; class Actinomycetes; order Mycobacteriales; family Pseudonocardiaceae; genus Amycolatopsis; species Amycolatopsis kentuckyensis. The sequence goes on along the minus strand of NZ_MUMI01000473.1, from coordinate 485 downwards.
GCGCGAGCTGTCCGGGAAGATCGAGGTCCGCCAGCGGGTGGCGCCGACGGTCACCCGGACCCGCACGGCCCCGAAGCCGCGCCGGGGCCCGGCCGTGCGCTC
>NZ_MUMI01000473.1:0-334 GCF_002155975.1 Amycolatopsis kentuckyensis | reverse complement strand
GCCGACCGGGACAGGTCGGCCTGCGCCTCGAACCGGTTGCCCAGCCAGACGACGGCCACGTGCCACTCGGCTTCGAGGAACGTCACCTTGGCCGCGTACCCGCGCCCCTCGGGCACGAGCAGGCTCCCGGTGGCCGGGACGGTCGTCCCTTCGCCGCTGGCCAGCCACTGCTGCAGCCGGTCGATCGACGGGGTCGCGCACTCGCGGCCCGGCGACGCGGACGCGGCCGGCGGACCGGTCAGCGGGAGCACGAGCAGGGCGGCCACGGCGGAAAGCGTTCTGGCGAAAGGAAATCGACCACGCATTCCCGGCAAGCTAGCACCGCGGCCCGCCG
>NZ_MUMI01000472.1 GCF_002155975.1 Amycolatopsis kentuckyensis | reverse complement strand
CGCGGGCGCCCGCGGCTACCTGCTCAAAGGAGCGCGCAACGAGCAGATCATCCGCGCGGTCCGGGTGATCGGCGACGGCGAGGCCATCTTCAGCCCGGCGATCGCCACCCGGGTGCTGTCGCTGCTCGGCACGGCGACCCCGCGTGACGAGTCGTTCCCGCGGCTCACGTTGCGGGAGAAGGAGATCCTGCGGCTCGTCGCGCAGGGCATGGGCAACGCGTCGATCGCCGAAGAGCTGGTGCTGAGCCAGAAGACCGTGCGCAACCACGTGTCCCACATCTTCCGCAAGCTCCGGGTCACCGACCGCACCCAGGCCATCGCCAAGGCCAAAGAGGCCGGCATTGCCCGATCGGAGTAAGGAAAGCGGGACATATCGGGACTCCATGTCCCTGTTCGGCGAGCGTCCGCACCACGATCCTTGGGGGTGGAGCGATCCGACGTCGTTCGAGGGAGGGCCACACCCATGATCACCGACCAGGTTCCGGTGCTGCTGCACGCCACCGACACCATCACCCACGCGGGCGTCACGGCCGCGCTGCGGTCACGTCCCGAAATCCGCTTCGCCGACGAAGACTCCGGCGAGCCCGCCGTGGTGCTGGTCATCGTGGAACGGCTGAACGAGGAGGCCCGGCAGCTGCTGCGCAGCCTCCAGTGCGCCGGCCACGCGGGGGTCGTCCTGGTCGCCGGGGAGGTGGAGGACTCGGAGCTGCTGGACGTCGTCGGCAACGGGGTCTCGGCGATCATCCGCCGCGCCGACGCCACCCCCGACACCCTGGTGCGGCTGGTCAAAGCCGCGGCCGTCGGTGAAGGCGCGCTGCCGCCCGACCTGCTGGGCCGCCTGCTGTCGCGGGTGTCCCGGTTGCAGCGGGACGTGCTGCGCCCGAACGGGTGGGACCTCGCCGGGATGTCCCAGCGGGAGACCCGGGTGCTGCGGCTGGTCGCCGACGGCTTCGAGACCAAGGAGATCGCCGACCAGCTGAGCTACTCGGAGCGGACGGTGAAGTCGATCCTGCACGACATCACCAACCGCTTCCAGCTCCGCAACCGCGCCCACGCGGTGGCTTTCGCCATGCGCGAAGGGCTCATCTAGCACGACCGCACGGTCTACTCGACCCGGCCGGAGAAGGAGACCGACGGGGTGCAGCGGCCCCGGTCCCCCGGGTTCTGGCAGCTGACCGCGAGCACGATCTTGTCCCCCGGCTGGAACCGCCAGGCCTGCAGCCAGTGGTGGTCGAGGTCGCGGAAGTTCGAGAGGCCGACCTCCAGCAGGACCGTCTTGGTGCCGCCGGAATCCCGCAGCAGCCGCAGGGTTCCGGTGTCACCACGCGGGTTCTGCAGGATCAGGTCGGTGATCACCAGCGTCTTGCTCGCGTCCGGCAGCGTGTAGGGGAACTCGGCGAACCGGTTGACGTTCGAGTCGATCTTCGCGTCCGCGGCCACCCGGAAGTCCGTCGGGGTGCCGTCGGCGGCGGCGTTCGAAACCCGGGTCGGCGGCGTGCCGGGACCGGAGCCGGGCGCCGCCGGGTTGTCGCCCGGCGGGGTCAGGCCGACGGCCTTCATCGCCTGCTCGGAGTTCTGCTTGGCCTGGTCGGCGTTCTTCTTCGCCTGGTCGGCCCCGGCGCCGGCGTCCTGCGCCGCCTTCACGATCTCCTGGTTCTGCTCTTCGGCGGCTTCCCGCGCGGCCGACTTCACCGCGGGCCGCAGCACGGTGAACCACAGCGTCAGGAGGGCCAGCAGGAGCACGAGCAGCGCGGCGAGCGCGGGCAGCAGCCACTTCGGCAGCAGCTGCCGCTGCACCATGGTGCCCTCGGTCTTGATCGGCTCCGCGCCGTCGGCGACGACGAACACCTGGAAGCGGTGCCGGACCGGTTGGCCGCGCAGGAAGCGCTTCCGCGGCTTGGCGCGCATCCGCACGAACGCGGCGGTGCCCGGCGCCAGGTCGGCCCGGTCCCGTTCGAGCCGGAAGTCCAGCTCGTCCTCCGGGTCCAGCGGGCTCAGCTCGACGGCCACCGGCCGGTTGCCGCGGTTGTCGACGGCGACCTCGAAGTCCGCCTTGGAACTGCCCTCCACCTTGGCGGGCACGATCTCGGCGGTCACCTCGGTGAAGGCGCCGAGCTCGACGGTGCCCTCCTCGACGACCGAGCCGGCGGGGTCCTCGCTCGAGAACACCCGCACCCCGAACGGAATCGTCCCGGCGGGGACGTCGGAGGCCCGCGGCGGCGCGAACCGCACGGTGACCGTCCCGGTCTCCCCCGGCATGAGGTTGACCGTGGCCGGTTCCGCGGTGGCCCAGCCACTCGCGTCGCCGACCACGTCGATCGCGAACTGGTCGACGACCTGCCCGGCGTTCCGGATGGTCACCGTGCAGCTCGTCTCCTGGCCGGGTTCCGCGACCAGGCCGGCCTCGGACAGCGTCGCCGTTGCTCCCATGCGCGGAAGTCTCCCTTTTGTGTCGCGGGTCCGGCACCAGCGGACGGGTGTGCGGCCGTGCGCCGGTGGTTGCCCCTACGGGCAGCGGGTTCACGCGCGGCTCAGCCGCGCGAGATGAAGGGCGGTTGTTCCGTGCGCAGCACCACGAGGATCGGGTTCGACTGCGCCGTCCCGAACTTCGGCCCGCTCACCGAGGTGGCCGAAACCGTGCGCGGCCCGATCAGGTCGTGGTGGAAGACCAGGAACTGCGCCTCGAACCTCCCGTCGACGCCCACCGTGGCCAGGCCCGGCGTCTCGGAGATCCCGTCCGACCAGGCCAGCCGGACCGTCGCGCCCGGCGGGAAGTCCGTGCCCGTCACCCGCGGGACGGAACCCAGCGGGGTGACGCCCGGATCCACGGCCACCACCGGCTGGCGGATCACCACCCGCCCGGCGGCGGTGTTGTCGCCGGGGTTGGTGTCCGGCCCGCTGGTGCTGACCGTGCCGGACACCGGCGCGTCGGCCGCGGCCTTGGCCGCCAGCGCGATCCGGACCTCGACGGTCTGGCCGGGTGCCAGCGTCCCGAGCGCGCAGCTGCCGCCGCCCGGCGTGCACCCCGCGGCCACCGAGGTCGCGGGCAGCTGCGGTGGCAGCTGGGTGACCAGGCGGACCTCCGGCATCGGGGCCCCGGAACCGTTGTGCACCAGGAAGGTCAGCACCACGTCGTCGCCGCCGGCGAACAGCGGGACCGCCGACACCGCCAGCCCGACCGACAGCGAGCCCGGCGTGACCGGGGGCACCGGCTTCGCGCCGACGGTGACCACGGCGGTGGCGGAATCGTCCTGCGGGCCGGCGTCCTGGCCGGCCGTGGTGACCGTGCCGGTCGCGGCCTGCGTCCCCGGTTCGGTGCCGGTGGCGCTGAACCGGACCCGCGCCTGGGCGCCGGGGGCGAGCGTGCCGAAGGCGCAGACGAGGTCCGGCGTGCAGGTGCCGACGCTGGTGATCGGCGCCTGCGGCCGCAGCCCCGCGGTCAGCCGGACGAACAGCCCGACATTCGGCGAAGCGGCGACGCCGTGGTTGGTGACCACGAACTCGAAGGTCGTCAGCCCGGAGAACGGGATGGCGGCCGGGACGGCGGTGGCGGTCACCCCGACGTCGGCGATCCGCTGGAAGGCCGGCTGCGAGGCGCCGCCCGGTCCGGCGATCAGGACCGCGGGCGCGCCGCCGGCCGACGGCACGGTCAGGATGCCCGGCCGGGATTCACCGGCCGCGCTGTCGAAGGCGACCAGCGTGCCGTCCGGCGACCAGGCCGGGTCGTCCACGGATCCGGTGTCCTGCACGAGCACCCGCGCGGGCCCGCCGTCGGCGGGTGCCACGCAGAGCTGACGGCGGTCGTTGTGGAACACCAGCGCGGCGCCGTCCGGCGAGACGTCCGCCGAGCCCTGCCGCCCGGTGCCGCACGGATTCCCGAACGACGGCGAGAGGTCCCGCTGGGTGCCGGCCACGACGCTGTCCGTCCCGGCGGCCAATGAGACCTGCCACAGCTCCTGCCGGTCCCCGCCGGGATCGACCGACATCACCGCGGTCTCGGTCGCGGTGCCGCCCCGCCCGGTCGCCGTGCACGTCACGGTGGTGGCCCCGACCGGGAAGAGGCTCCCGGACGACGGCGTGCAGAACGGCGTGAGCGGCGTTTCGCGGTCGGCGTCGATCGCGGTCGCCGGGTATTCGATGACCGTGGGCGCGGTTCCGGTGACCGTCCTGTCGTGCACGGTGATCAGCGGCAGCCGCGGATCCTTGACCCGCACGGTGACGTCCTCGGTGTAGCCGGGCCGCACGGTGGGCTCGCCGTTCAGCCGGAACTCGACCCGGCAGTGCTGGAAGGCGCCGATCGGTGCGGTCCCGGAAACCGTGGCGGTTTCGACGAAGTGCGCGTCGGTTCCGCCGGGCACCTGCTGCGTCCCGTCGGGGGTGAAGGTGAGCGTCAGCCCCGGATCGCAGAACGGCACCGGCTGCACCTTCACCTGGAGGTCCGTGATCCCCTTGACGATCGCGGTGCTGATCTGGCCGGCGTCCGTGCTCTCGGTCAGGACGCCGTCGGTGGCCTTCGTGATCGCGGTCGCCTGGCCGCGCCCGTCGAGGGCACCGTCGGTCTCCTCGGCGAGGCTGCCTTCCGAACCGCCGCTGCCGGTCACGGCCGGGACCGCGACCACCCGGATCTTCGCGGCCTTCAGCGCGTCGACGACGGCCGCGGTCGTCGGGAACGTGCCCCGCGCGTTGTCGGCGGGCGACTCGTGGCTGGCGGCGTCGCCGACCAGCACCACGATCCGGTTGCTGGTGTCGCGGAAGCCGATCGCGCCCGTCGACACCTTCTGCAGGGCGTCGTACCAGTCTTCGGCGGTGTCGTCGCCACCGGTGGCGGTGATCCGGCCGAACGCGTCGGTGAGCAGCTTGCGCTGGTCGTCGGTGTCGGCCGGCGTCAGCGGCTGCTGAACGTGGAACGACCGTGGTGGGTTCGGCGGCGGGCCTTCGACCGGGGTGTCGTCCACGCGGTCGCCGTACGCCGCGACCGCGAAGTGCGCCGACGGCTGCACCTTCTGGACCTCCTCGATGACCTTGCCGAGGTTCGTCTTGACGTTGTCGATGACCCCGCTCATCGACCCCGTCTGGTCCATCAGCAGCACGATGTCCGGCTGCGCCGGGACCTTGTCCGTCGGCACGGTCTTGTCGATCCTCGCCGAGGAACCCTGCCCGACCGGGATGTCCACCACCGACGGCCGCACCCGGCCCGGCGGGGGCGGCGCGATCCGCGAGGCCGCCCGGGTCAGCGTGATCTTCGTGCCGTCGGCCGACCACACCGGCTGCGAGTCGTCGCCGCGCAGGTGCGGCGGCAGCGGGATCTCGCCGAGGATCCGGCCGTCCGCCACGCGGGCGATCCGCACGGTGTCGAAGCGGCTTTCGCCGCGGATGGCGGTGTTGGTGAACGCGATCATCGTGGCGTCCGGCGACCAGGCCGGGTGCTGCTCGCGTTTGGTCCCGTCCCGCGGGCCGGTCAGCGCGCGGGGTGCGCTGCCGTCGGCGTTCGCCACGACGACCTCGGTCTGCACCGACTCGCCCGGATCGGCCTGGGTGTAGGCCAGCTGCGAGCCGTCGGCGGAAAACGCGGGGTCGAACTCGTCGGCGCCGGGGCGGTTCGTGATGTCCCGGCGGTCGCCGCCGGTGGCGTCCGCGCTCCAGACGTCCGTGGTGCCACCCGCGCGCAGCTCGGTGAACACCGGCCGCCCGTCCGTGCGGAACGTCGGCTCGGTCTCGCCGGTGGCCGGCAGCGCCGAGATGATCGAGATCCGGCCGGCCTCGATCTGCTTGACGTCGCCGAGCGGGTCCTGCGCGCGGGTCGTGAAGGCCAGCCGGGCGCCGTCGCGCGACCACGCCGGCTCGGCCGAATCGCCGGGGTCGGGGACCGCGCGGGTGACCGCGCCGCCGGTTTCGGCGACCAGTGCCACGTCGCCGGCCGGGTGGAAGCGGGTGGTGGTGAACGCGATCCGCGCCGGCCCCCACGCGGGCTGGGTGTCGGCGGCCGGGTCGGCGGTCAGGCGCACCGGGGCGCCGCCGGCGACCGGGACGGTGTAGATGTCGCCGGCCGGGTCGTCCCGGGTGCTGCTGAACACCAGGCGGGTGCCGTCGGGCGACCAGCTCGGCGAGTCGTCGGCGGCCGGGCCGGACGTCACCTGACGGAGGCCGCGGCCGTCCACGCCGATCACGAAGAGCTTCCGGCTGCCGGTGCGTTCGGACGCGAACGCGACCGTGCGGCCGTCCGGCGACAGCGCCGGGTGGAGGTCGACGGTGTCGTCGTTCGTCAGCGGCACCGCCGTCTGGGCGCCGTCGGGGAGGTAGTACAGCTCGCCGTCCCGCTCGGCACCTCCGGCGGCC
>NZ_MUMI01000471.1 GCF_002155975.1 Amycolatopsis kentuckyensis | reverse complement strand
GGCACCCGGGTGCCGAGCGGGACGCCGTTGACCGAGAGGCTCACCGGCGCGGTGCCGGCGTAGACCTTGACGTCGGTCGTGGCGGTCGTCCGGACCGCGTCGCGTGCCGAAGTGATGTGCAGGACCGGCCGCGCCGACCAGTTCGCCTGGTACCAGTAGAACGCGTCCTTGCGGGTCACCCGGTCGTCGGTGACCAGGCCCTTGTCGTTGATCCCCGGGCGGTCGCCTTCGTTGCGCCCGTCCGAGGCGAAGTCGAACATCACCCACACGAAGCTGCCCCACAGGTAGGGCCGGGTCTCGATCGCCCGCCACGACGCCTCCGCGACCTCCGCCTGGTACTCCTCCGGGTGCCAGTGCCCGCCCGGCACCGGCGGCACGGGGTGCTGTTCGTGCTGCCGGACGCTCGCGCCGGCCCCGTACTCGGAGACCGAGATCCGGCGCGCCGGATCGGCCCGGTGCGCCTCGTCCGCCCACGTGCCCAGGTTCGCCGCGCCGGGCAGGTACCAGCCGTAGTAGCGGTTGTAGCCGGTGAGGTCGGCGTGCCCGGCGAGGGCGTCGGTGTCGGACAGGCAGCAGTGGGCGTACGTCGTGAGCCGGTCCGGATCGTCCGCACGGAAGACGTCCTGGACCGCGGCGAGCACGGCGTTGGCGGCCGGGCTGGAGACGTACTGCTCGTTGCCCAGGCCCCACATCGCCACCGACGGGTGGTTGACGTTCTGCCGGACCAGCTCGTGGGCTTGGGCGGAAGCGTTCGCCGCGAAGGCCGGGGAATCCGTCACGAAGCCGACCAGCGGCACCTCTGTCCACACCACCAGGCCCAGCCGGTCGGCGAGCTCGTACTCGCGGGGCGAGTGCTGGTAGTGGGCCATCCGGACGGCGTTCGCGCCCAGCTCGGCGATCAGCCGGTAGTCGGTGTCGACATCGGCGTCCGACACGGCGGCGCCCCGGTCCGGGCGGCTGGGCAGCTGGGTGTTCACCCCGTGCAGCGGGTACGGGACGCCGTTGAGGAAGAAGCCGCGTTCCGGATCGACGGCGAAGGTGCGCAGCCCCAGCGGGACGGTCACCTCATCGCCACCTGCCGCCGCGGTGACCGAGTACAGGTAGGGGTCCCGCACGCCGTTCCACCGGTGCGGACGGAGGACGCGCAACGGCACGCTCACCGGAGCGGTGCGGCCCGGTTCCAGCGTGACCGCGGTACCCGAGGCCGCCACGACCCGGCCCGCAGCGTCCCGGACCACCGTCCGGACCGGAATCCGCCGGGTCACCGCGGTGTCGTTGGTGACCCGGGTGGTCACCGAGAGATCCGCCGCTGCTGCGGTGAGCGCCTTCTGGCGGACGGTGACGCCCGGGCCGCCGTAGTCGAGCGCGTCGACGTGGACCGGGTCGGTGGTGATCAGCCGGACGTCGCGGTAGAGGCCGCCGAACAGGGTGAAGTCGCCGTCGAGCGGGGCCACGTCCGCGTTCTTCCGGTTGTCGACCGCCACCGCGACGGACACCGTCCGCCCGGCGGGCGCGAGATCGGTGATGTCGAACCGGAAGCCGGAGTACCCGCCCTCGTGCCGGCCGGCGCGGCGACCTCCGACGTAGACGTCGGTGACCAGGTTCGCGCCGTCGAACTGCAGGAACACCCGCCGGTCCCCCGGCGGGACGGCCAGCCGGGTCCGGTACCAGCCGACGTCGCGCCGGTAGTTGCCACCGCCGTCGGAACCGTCGGCCGCGTTCCAGGTGTGCGGCAGCGAAACCGGCGCCCAGGCGGAGTCGTCGAAATCGGGCGCCGCGGCGCCCGGGACGTCACCGAGGTGGAACCTCCAGCCGGTGGCCAGCACGGTTTCGGTGCGGCCGCGACCGGGGGCCGCCACCGCGGCCGGGACGCAGAAACCGCACAGCAGCAGGGTGATCAGGGCGAAGACGAGGCGGCGCATGCCGGGGACTGTCACAGCCCGCCCGGCCACCGGTCAACGTGGTTCGAGGACTTCGAAACCGCGTTCCGACGAAGGTATTCACCCACACGAAGAGGGGGCCTCCCCCGTGTCCGGGAAAGGCCCCCTCGAAACCGCTCCCGGCTCAGGAAGCCGCGCGGCGCTTCGTCCAGATGTCGTAGGCCACCGCGGCCAGCAGCACGACACCCTTGACCAGCATGACCCGCTCGCTCGGCGCGCCGATCAGCGACATGCCGTTGTTGATCACCGCCATGATCAGGCCACCGGTGATCGCGCCGACCACCTTGCCGACCCCGCCCTGCACGGCCGCGCCGCCGATGAACGCCGCCGCGATCGCGTCGAGCTCGAAGTTGACACCCGCCGTCGGGCCCGCCTGGTTGAGCCGGCCGGCGAAGATGATGCCCGCCAGCGCGGCCAGCACGCCCATGTTGACGAAGATCCAGAACGTCACCTGCTTGACCTTGACGCCCGAGAGCGTCGCGGCCTGCAGGTTGCCGCCCACGGCGTAGATGTGCCGTCCGAACACCGACTTCCCGGCCACCAGCGAGTAGCCGAGCACCAGCACCGCCAGCAGGATGAGCACCCACGGCAGGTTCTTGAACCGGGCCAGCTGCACGACCAGCGCGAGCACCAGCACCGCGATCCCGGCGAGCTTGAGCACGAACACCGGGAAGGGATCGACGTCCTGGCCGTAGCCCATCCGCCCCATCCGCTTGCGCCACTGCGTGAACACGATCCCCGCCACCGCGGCCACACCGGCGAGCAGCGAAACCAGGTCGGCGCCGCCGAGCGGGCCGAGGCCGATGTTGCCCAGGTAGCCGGAGGTGAAGCCGTTCGACAGCGTGCGGATCGCGTCCGGGAACGGGCCGATGCCCTGGTTGCCCAGCACCGTCAGGGTCAGGGCCCGGAACGCCAGCATGCCGGCGAGCGTCACGATGAACGCCGGGATGCCGAAGTAGGCGACCCAGTAGCCCTGCCACGCGCCGATCGCCGCGCCGACGACGAGGGTGATCAGCACGGCCCAGAACCACGGCACGTGCGAGTTCACCATCAGCACCGCCGACACCGCGCCGGTCATCGCGACCACCGACCCGGCGGACAGGTCGATGTGCCCGGAGATGATCACCAGGATCATCCCGATCGCGAGGATCAGCACGTAGCTGTTCTGCACGATGATGTTGGAGATGTTCTGCGGCTCCAGCAGCGCGCCACCGGTGAGCACCTCGAACAGCACCACGATCAGCGCGAACGCGACGTAGATGCCGCTCTGGCGCGGGTTGATCGAGATCCTCCGCTTGGAGCGCTCAACCGGGGGCACGGCGGGCCGCGCTTCGGTCGTGGTCATTCCCGTTCCTTAGTCATGTACTGCATCAGCAGTTCCTGAGTGGCTTCTTCGCGCTGGGCCTCGCCGGTGATCCGCCCCGCCGACAGCGCGTAGATCCGGTCGCAGAGCCCGAGCAGCTCCGGCAGCTCGGAGGAGATGACCAGGACGGCCTTCCCCTGGGCGGCCAGCTCGTTGATGATCGTGTAGATCTCGAACTTCGCGCCCACGTCGATGCCGCGGGTCGGTTCGTCCAGGATCAGCACGTCCGGATCGGTGAAGATCCACTTGGCCAGCACGACCTTCTGCTGGTTGCCGCCGGAGAGCTTCCCGGTGACGCTCTGCACGCTCGGCGCCTTGATCCGCAGGTCACGGCGGTAGCGGTTGGCGGTGTCGTGCTCGGCGTGCTCGTTGACCCAGCCGCGCTTGGCCAGCTTGCCCAGCCCGGCCGCGGACACGTTGCGCTGGATGTCCTCGATCAGGTTGAGCCCGTAGCGCTTCCGGTCCTCGGTGGCGTAGGCGATCCCGTGCCGGACGGCGTCCTGCACCGACCGGACCTCGATCTCCTTGCCGTGCTTGAAGATCCGCCCGGAGATGTCCTTGCCCCACGACCGGCCGAACACGCTCATCGCGAGTTCGGTGCGGCCGGCGCCCATCAGCCCGGCCAGGCCGACGATCTCCCCGCGCCGCAGCGAAAGCGATGCGTTGTCGACGACGACCCGGCCGGCCTGGTTGGGGCTGTGCACGGTCCAGTCCTCGATCCGCAGCACCTCTTCGCCGATCTCCGGTTCCCGCGGCGGGAACCGGTGCTCGAGGTCGCGCCCGACCATGCCGGTGATGATGCGCTCTTCCGTCAGCCCCGCCGCGTCGAGCGTTTCGATCGTCTTGCCGTCACGCAGGATCGTGACGGTGTCGGCGATCGCCGTCACCTCGCCGAGCTTGTGCGAGATGATCACGCACGTGACGCCCTCGTCCCGCAGCCCGCGCAGCAGCTCGAGCAGGTGGGCCGAGTCGTCGTCGTTGAGCGCCGCGGTGGGCTCGTCGAGGATCAGCAGCTTGACCTCTTTGGACAGTGCCTTGGCGATCTCGACGAGCTGCTGCTTGCCGACACCGAGCTCCTGCACCGCCCGCGTGGCGTTTTCGGCGAGGCCGACGCGCTTGAGCAGCGCGCCGGCCTCGTGGTTGGTGCGGTTCCAGTCGACCCAGCCGCGCTTGGCCTGCTCGTTGCCGAGGAAGATGTTCTCCGCGATCGACAACTGGCCGCACAGCGCGAGTTCCTGGTGGATGATCACGATCCCGCGCCGTTCGCTGTCGCGCACCGACCCGAACTCGCACCGCTGCCCGTCGAAGGTGATCTCGCCGTCGTAACTCCCGTGCGGGTAGACGCCCGAGAGCACCTTCATCAGGGTGGACTTCCCGGCGCCGTTCTCCCCGCAGATCGCGTGGATTTCCCCGCGGCGCACGGAAAGATTGACGTCCGACAGCGCCTTGACCCCGGGGAAGGTCTTGGTGATCCCGCGCATGCCGAGCAGTTCGGTCATTTCAGCTGACCTGCCGTGTAGTAGCCCGAGTCGACGAGTTCCTTCTGGTAGTTCGTCTTGTCCACGGTGACCGGCTGCAGCAGGTAGGACGGGACGACCTTCTTGCCGTTGTCGTAGTCCTTCGTGTTGTTGACCTCGGGCTTGCCGCCCTTGAGCACCGCGTCGGCCATCTTGACGGTGGTGTCGGCGAGTTTGCGGGTGTCCTTGAAGATGGTCGAGTACTGCTCACCGGCGATGATGGACTTGACCGAGGCGACCTCGGCGTCCTGGCCGGTGACGATCGGGTACGGCTGGCCGGCGGTGCCGTAGCCGTTGCTCTTCAGCGCCGACAGGATGCCGATCGACAGGCCGTCGTACGGCGAGAGCACGCCCTGGACCTTCGCGCCACCGGTGTAGGTCTTGGTGAGCAGGTCCTCCATGCGCCGCTGCGCGGTGGCCGGGTCCCAGCGCAGGATGGCCGCGCGGGCGAAGTCGGTCTGGCCGCTCTTGACGACCAGCTTGCCGCTGTCCATCAGGGGCTTGAGGACGGACATCGCGCCGTTGAAGAAGAAGGTGGCGTTGTTGTCGTCCGGCGAGCCGGCGAACAGCTCGATGTTGAACGGGCCGGCACCGTCACCGAGGCCCTTGACCAGCGAGTTCGCCTGCTCGACGCCGACCTTGAAGTTGTCGAAGGTGGCGTAGTAGTCGACGTTCGGTGAATTGCGGATCAGCCGGTCGTAGGCGATGACCGGGATCTTCTTGTCGGCCGCCTCCTGCAGCTGGGTGGTGATGGCGGTGCCGTCGATCGAGGCGATGATCAGGACCTTGGCGCCCTTGGTGATCTGGTTCTCGATCTGGTTGACCTGGGTGGGGATGTCGTTCTCGGCGTACTGCAGGTCGACCTTGTAGCCGAGCTTCTCCAGGGCGGCCTTGATGTTGTCGCCGTCGTGGATCCAGCGTTCCGACGACTTCGTCGGCATCGTGACGCCGACCAGGCTGCCCTCGGCGCTGGCGCCGGGCGCGGCCGTCTGGTCCGCGGTCTTCTGGCTCGAGCCGCACGCCGACAGCGTGAGCACGAGCCCCGCGGCGGCGACCGCCGCGATTCCTCTGGTGAACTTCATCGTTCCTTCTTCCTTTCTCAGAAGCCTGTCAGAACCCCTGGGCGAGCCGGTGGTAGGCCTGGTTCCAGCGGATGCGGTCGGCGAAGTCGTGCGGGGTCGTGTCCTTGTCGATGACCAGCAGTTCTACTCCGAGCAGATTCGCGAAGTCTCGCAGGGTCTCGGTGCCCACGGCCTGGGTGAGCACGGTGTGGTGCGGACCGCCCGCGGTGATCCAGGACTCCGCGGACGTCGCCAGCGACGGCGCCGGCTCCCAGACCGCCCGGGCGACCGGCAGGTTGGGCAGCGGCTCGTCCGGCGCGACGACGTCGATCTCGTTGGCCACCAGCCGGAACCGGTCGCCGAGGTCGACCAGGCCGAGCACGACACCGGGGCCGGGTGCGGCGTCGAACACCAGCCGGACCGGGTCTTCGCGGCCGCCGATGCCCAGCGCGTGGATCTCGCAGGACGGCTTGGCGGCGGCGATGCTCGGACAGACCTCGAGCATGTGCGCGCCCAGGATCTTCGGCTTGCCGGGCCCGAAGTGGTAGGTGTAGTCCTCCATGAAGGACGTGCCGCGATCGCGGCCCACGCTCATCGCCTTGACCGCGGCGAGCAGCGCCGAGGTCTTCCAGTCGCCTTCGCCGCCGAAGCCGTAGCCGTCGGCCATCAGCCGCTGCACCGCGAGGCCGGGCAGCTGCCGGAGCCCGCCGAGGTCCTCGAAGTTCGTGGTGAACGCGCCGAACCCGCCGTCGGTGAGGAACTTCCGCAACCCGGCCTCGATGCGGGCGGCGTATTCCAGCGACTCGTGCCGCGCTCCCCCCGCCGCCAGCTCCGGCACAACGTTGTATTCCTCGGCGTACCGCTGCACCAGTGAGTCCACGTCGGACACGGCGTCGACCTGCTCGACGAGCTCGTTCACGCCGTAGGTGTTGACCGAGACGCCGAAGCGCAGTTCGGCCTCGACCTTGTCGCCTTCGGTGACGGCGACGTCGCGCATGTTGTCGCCGAACCGGGCCAGCCGCAGGTTGCGCAGGTGGTCGGCGCCGATCGCGGCCCGGGCCCACGCGTCGATCCGCGCGACGACCGCCGGGTCGGACACGTGCCCGGCGACGGTCTTGCGCGGCACGCCGAGCCGGGTCTGGATGAACCCGAACTCCCGGTCGCCGTGCGCGGCCTGGTTGAGGTTCATGAAGTCCATGTCGATGGTGGACCACGGGAGCGCCTCGTTGAGCTGCGTGTGCAGGTGCAGCAGCGGCTTGCGCAGGGCGTCGAGGCCGGTGATCCACATCTTCGCGGGCGAGAAGGTGTGCATCCAGGCGATCACGCCGACGCACGAGGCGTCGGCGTTCGCCTCCTGCAGCACGCGACGGATGGACGAGGCTTCGGTCAGCACCGGCTTGCCGACGATTTCGGCGGGGAGGCCGCCGGAGGCGGCCAGCAGCTGCTGGATCCGCAGGGACTGGCCGGCGACCTGTTCCAGGGTCTCCTCGCCGTAGAGCGACTGGCTGCCGGTGAGGAACCAGAGCTGGGGTTTCGACGCGCGGGTCATCGTTCTCCTCGAAACGTTTCAGTGCTGGCCGTAGACGTTCTGGTACCGGGCGTAGAGCCGGTCGACGTCCTCGGGCGGGAGGGGTTCGGGCGTGCCGAGCTCGAAGGCCTTGTGGACGGTGCGGGCCACGTCCTCGACCATCACCGCGGCCTTGACCGCGTCGCGCGCGGTGCGGCCGACGGTGAACGGGCCGTGGTTGCGCATCAGCACCGCCGGCGAGCGGCTGGAGCGAAGCGTTTCGACGATGCCGCGGCCGATGGAGTCGTCGCCGATCAGGGCGAACGGCCCGATCGGGATCTCCCCGCCGAACTCGTCGGCGATCATCGTCAGCACGCACGGGATCGGCTCGCCGCGGGCCGCCCACGCCGTGGCGTAGGTGGAGTGGGTGTGCACGACGCCGCCGATCTCCGGCATGTGCCGGTAGACGTAGGCGTGCGCGGCGGTGTCGGACGACGGCGCGAGATCGCCTTCGACGAGCTCGCCGTGCAGGTCGGTGACCACCATGGTGTCCGCCGACAGGTTGTCGTAGGACACGCCCGAGGGCTTGATGACCAGCAGGTCCCGGCCCGGGACCCGGGCCGAGACGTTGCCCGCGGTCCAGATGACCAGCTCGTTGCGGGTCAGCTCGCCGTGCAGCTTCGCCACCGTCTCGCGCAGTTCGGCGACGGTGTCGAGCACTTCACCGGTCAACGACATCAGGACTGTCCTTTCGCGACGGCGCGCTTGCGGGCGGCCAGCCGGTGCATGACATCGTTGCCGCCCCGGCCGAAGTAGTCGTGCAGCTCGGTGTATTCGGCGTACAGCTCGTCGTAGGCGGTGACGTGCGCGGGCACCGGCCGGTACACCGCGCGCTCGACCGAGCCCATCGCGGCGGCGGCCGTGCGGATGTCCGCGTGGGCCCCGGCGGCCACGGCCGCGTGGATGGCCGACCCGAGCGCCGGTCCCTGTGCCGAGCCGATGACCGACAGCGGGAGGTTGGTGACGTCGGCGTAGATCTGCATGAGCAGCGCGTTCTTCGCCAGGCCGCCCGCGATGATCAGCTCGGTGACCGGGACGCCGGCGGCGTTGAACGTCTCGATGATCTTCCGGGTGCCGAAGGCGGTGGCCTCCAGCAGCGCGCGGTAGACGTCCTGGGCGCGGGTGGCGAGCGTCTGCCCGACGATCACGCCGGACAGCTCGTGGTCGACCAGCACCGACCGGTTGCCGCTGTGCCAGTCCAGCGCGATCAGGCCGTGTTCGCCGATCTCCTGCTGGGCGGCGAGGCGGGTCAGGTGCTCGTGTCCCTCGTAGGCCGCCGGGACACCGTGCTCGACGAACCAGCCGAAGATGTCGCCGACGCCGCTCTGGCCGGCCTCGTACCCCCACAGCCCGGCCACGATGCCGCCTTCGACGACGCCGCACATGCCCGGCACCTCGTGCAGCTCGGCGCCGTTCATCACGTGGCAGGTCGAGGTGCCCATGATCGCCACCATCTGCCCGGGCTCGACGGCCTGGGCGGCGGGGGCGGTGACGTGCGCGTCGACGTTGCCGACGGCGACCGCGATGCCCTCGGGCAGCCCGGTCCAGGCCGCGGCCTCCGCGGTCAGCGATCCCGCGCGGGAACCCAGCTGGCCCAGCGGGTGCTCCAGCTTGTCGGCCACGAAGTCCTCGAAGCCGGGGGCGAGCTCGCGGAGGAAGTCGCGGCTCGGGTACTCGCCGTCCTGCAGGATGCCCTTGTAGCCGGCGGTGCAGGCGTTGCGGACGTAGGTCCCGGCGAGCTGCCAGACGATCCAGTCGGCCGCCTCCACCCAGTGCCGCATGGCGGCGTAGACCTCGGGTGCCTCTTCGAACAGCTCCAGGCCCTTGGCGAACTCCCACTCCGAGGAGATCAGGCCGCCGTAGCGCGGGAGCCACTTCTCGCCGCGGGCGCGGGCCAGCTCGTTGATCCGCACGGCCTGCGGCTGCGCCGAGTGGTGCTTCCAGAGCTTCACGTACGCGTGCGGGTTGCCTTCGAACTCGGGCAGTTCGCACAGCGGCGTCCCGTCCGCGGTCGTCGGCACCATCGTGCACGCGGTGAAGTCGGTGGCGATCCCGACGACGTCGGCCGCGTCGACGCCGGCGTCCCGCAGTGCCGCCGGTACGGCGTTGCGGAGCACCCCGACGTAGTCCGCCGGCACCTGCAGCGCCCATTCCGGCGGCAGCGCGCGGCCCGTGGCGGGCAGCGTCTCGTCGAGCACCCCGTGCGGGTACTCGAAGACGCCGGAGCCGAGTTCGGCCCCGTCAGCCACGCGCACGACCACCGCGCGGCCCGACAGCGTGCCGAAGTCGACGCCGACGGTGAGTGGTTCTCCCACGGTGTCTTCCCTCCTGGTTGGTGACCGGGACGCGGCGCGGGCGGCGGTGAACGCGCCGCGTCCCGGGGTCTTAGCGGCCGGTGAGGACCAGCGTCGTCACCGAGTTGGCCGGCAGCGTCAGCTTCGACGTCGCGGCCAGCCCGGTGATCTCCCTGGTCTGCGGCACGATGGTGGTCGGCGCGGCGAGGCTGTTGCGCCCCGCCGGGTCGCCGGTGAGCGTGGTGAGGGTGCCGGTGCCGTCGACGGCGGTGACGCCGGTGAGCGACAGCCGTGCGGTCTGCACCTGGCCGGTCGGGTTGACGAGTTTGACCGTGAAGGTCTTCCTTCCGCTCTTCGTGGTCACGTTGACCACCTGCCGCAGGGGGCTGCCCTGGTTGAGGCGGCTGGTGACGATCTGCTTGCCCAGAGTGCTGGAGAACATCTGCTGCACCCAGTACGACGGCGAGGCGTAGCTCGTCCCGGCGTCGAAGCCGATCAGGTTGACCGGCCAGTTGGACTGGTTTTCGTGCACCAGCACCGGCGCGTACATCGAGCCGATGACGACGTCGCTGTTGCGTTCGAGCCCGGTGAGGAACGCGGCCTCGCCGATGGCGGCGGCCAGGGTGCCGGTGGGCCGGCCGTCCTGGGCGCCGTACTCGCCGACGAGGATGTCCGGGCCGCTGCGGTCGGCGGTGTCGTAGCGGGTCGAGTTGTCGGTGAACCACTGCGGCGACTGGTAGTAGTGGTCGTCCGCGGCGTCCGGGCGCACCCCGGTCGAGGTGCTCGACGCGGCCCCGCCCTGCAGGCCGCCGGTGGTCGCGATGACGGTCAGCTGCGGGTACTTCGCCTTGATGGCGTTGTTCATGTCGGTGAAGCGCCAGGCGTAGCTGCCCGAGCCGTCGAACCAGTCCTCGTTCCCGACCTCGACGTAGTGCAGGTCGAACGGCGCCGGGTGGCCGTCGGCGATCCGCTTGGCGCCCCACGTGGTGGAGCTGTCGCCGATGGCGTACTCGATCTCGTCGAGGGCTTCCTGGACGTACTGCGGGTAGTCGGCCTGGCTGACGTGCTGGCCGTTGAGGGTGTAGCCGGCGAACAGCGCGAGCAGCGGCTGGGCGCCGATGTCCTCGGACAGCTTGAGGTAGTCGAGGATGCCGAAGCCGTCGGTGGACCAGTAGCCCCACGCCGTGTTCTGGTGGCCGGGCCGCTGCTCGAGCGCACCGATGGTCTTCTTCCACTCGAAGCGGGTGTCGAGCGTGTTGCCCTCGAGGTAGTTGCCGCCGGGGACGCGGAACAGGCCGAGCTTCATCGCCGCGAGCTTCTGCCCGAGGTCGGCGCGGACGCCGTTGGGCCGGTTCTTGAAGGTCGGCGGGAACAGCGACACCTGCTGGAACCAGGCGTCCCCGCTCAGCGCGGTCTTGCCCTTGTTGACCAGGGACACGACGATCCGGTTGTCGGTGGACGAGGTGATCGTCGACGGCGTGGTGAAGCTGAAGGACTGCTGCGTCCACGCCGGCCCGACCGGCTGGACGTCCTTGCTCGCCAGCACCGTGCCGTCCGGCTTCTCCAGGCTGACCCGCACCGCACCCTTCCAGCTGCCCTTGGCGAAGAAGCTGCCGGTGTACTTCGTGGACGGCTTCGCGGCGACACCGTAGAAGCCGACGTTCGCGGCGGCAACCCGGCCGGCGGCCGGGACGGTGTCCGCGTGCAGCTTCAGCGCGCGGTCGAGCGCGGTGTTGAGCGGGTTCGCGGTGTCGACCGAGTAGGTCCCGGTCGCGCCCGCCGAGGTGAGCAGCGACCAGTACGGCACCGGCGTGTTGCCCGCGCCGCTGCCGGGCTGGTAGCCCTCCTTGAAGGTGCGGTTGCGGACGAGCTCGGCGTAGAGGCCGCCCTCGACCGAGTGGCTGATGTCCTCGAGGATCGAGCCGTACGTCGTCGCCCGGGTGTTGGCGCGGACGACGTTGGCGTCGACGGCGAGCTGGTTGGCCCCGGCGAGGGTGCCGATCTGGGCCGCGGTGAGGGGGAAGCGGCGCAGCTCGACCTCGTCGACGGCGCCGGTCAGGCCGGAGCCGACGGTGAACGGGGCCGCCGCGGTGCCCGAGGCCGGGCAGGCGGCGACGTCGAGGGTCGTCCCGGTGGGGGTGCCGCAGGTGCTGGTGACCGCGGAGGCGTCGCCGTCGGCGTAGACGGTGAGCCGCTGCGCGGCGCGGTCGAGGACCAGGGCGGCGTGGTGCCAGTTCCCGTCGGCGAGCCCGCCGCCGTTCGTGGTCACCTGGATCGTGCCGACGCGGGCGGTGAGCTTGCCGCCGGCCACGCCGAGCGCGTAGCCGTCACCGTGGTCGACCAGGGTGCCCGACGCGGTGGTGCGGAACCAGGCGGCCAGGGAGAGCGAGCCGGTGCCGGTGTCGAACGCCGGCGCGGTTCCCATGTCCACAGTGGACTTGCCGTCGAGCTGGACGGCCTGGCCGGCCGCCCCCGCGGTCCAGGTCGCGCCCTTGAGCGTGCCGTCGGCCGCGTTCGCCGAAGCGTCGCGCGCGATCGCCCCGGCACCTTCGTCGAAGTGCCACGAGCCGCTCGCGGCCAGCGCGGCGACGGCGGATCCGGTCAGCGGCGTCGGGTACGCGCGGACGTCGTCGATGCCGCCGTCGAACCAGTCGACGGGGCTGCCGGCCCACTTGCCGCGGCCGATCTCCAGGTGCCCGCTCGCGGTCCACGGCGTGGTGAACGGGACGCTCTGCTGCAGGGTTCCGTTGACGTACAGGGAAAGCGTGCCGGCCGCCCGGTTGTAGACGCCGGCCACGTGCTGCCACTGGCCGGCCTGCGCGGGCAGCGTGGACACCGCCGAAGACGCGGCGGAGTCACCGTCGGCCGCGCGGCGGGCGAAGGCGAACCGGCCGTCGGCGGCGCGCTGGAGGTAGAAGCCGCTGATCGCCGAGCCGTCGACGCTCACGGCCGTCCGGAAGCCGCCGGCCGCGGTGGGCTTGACCCACGCCGACACCGAGAAGCTCTGCGCGGTGTCCACGACCGGACCCGGGACGTCGACCGCCGCGTCGGTGCCGTTGAACGCGCCGCCGTGCGGGCCGACGACGCCGTCGCCCCAGGCGGCCCCGCCGGTCAGGGTGGCGGTGCGCGCGTCGAGGGAGTCGTCCGTGGTGGTGGTGCCGGTGCCCTCGTCGAGACCCCAGTGCCCGGCGATGGCCAGGCGGGCGGCGTCGGCGGCGCTCAGCGCACCCGCGTAGGCGCGGACGTCGTCGATCGTGCCGTCGACGAAGTCCACCGGGTTGCCGCCGTACTTGCCGCGGCCGATCACCAGGTGACCGGTGCCCGCCCAGGCCGTGGGCGCGGCGACGGTGGTCTGGCGGGTGCCGTCGACGTAGAGGGACAGCGTCGACGCGCTCGCGTCGTACACGCCGGTCAGCTGGTACCACTGGCCGGCGACGGGGTCGAAGTTCGCGCCCGCGACGACGCCGTCGGTCGGGGCGTCGCCGGCCAGCCGGGTGAAGGCGAACCGGCGGGAGTCGTCACGGAACTGCAGGAAGAAGTTGCTCACCTGGGCGCCGTCGACGCTGACGAACGTCTGGTAGCCCGACGTCTTGTCCAGCTTCACCCAGCTGCTCACCGAGAAGCTCCGGGTCGTGTCGAGCACGGGCGCACCCGCGTCCGCGAAACCGCCGGCCCCGTCGGTGGTCAGGCCGCCGCCGCGGATGCCCGGGCCCCAGCCCGCACCGCCGGTCAGCGTGGCGGGGTGGCTGCCGGCGGTGTCGGCGGCGGTCGTCCCGCTGCCGTCGTCGAACGTCCAGTGCCCGGCCAGGCCCGGCTCCGGGTCCGCCGCGGCGGCCGGCGCCGCCGCGATGGGGACGGCGGCGCACAGCGCCAGAGCGGCGAGCACGGCCGTGGGCCGCCGCAGTCTGCGGAGCATGGGTCTCCTTTGAGGTTCAGCGGGTCCGTCGGGTGACGAGCCGCTGCAGGACGATGAAGACGAACAGGAGGGCCCCGGTGATGATCGAGGTCCACCAGGAGTTGAGGGTGCCGTCGAAGGTGATCAGCGTCTGGATGATGCCGAGCACCATGATCCCGAGCACGGTGCCCAGGACGTACCCGGAGCCGCCGGTCAGGATGGTGCCGCCGATGACGACCGCGGCGATCGCCGTCAGCTCCAGGCCGACGCCGTTGAGCGGGTCGCCCGAGGACTTGTACAGCACCAGCAACAGGCCGCCGAGCGCCGAGCAGACCCCGCTGATCGTGTACACCGCGATCTTGGTGCGGCCGGTCTTGAGGCCCATCAGCATCGCGGACTGCGCGTTGCCGCCGATCGAGTACACCGTGCGCCCGAACCGGGTGAAGGCCAGGACGTAGGCCGCGGCGGCGACGACCAGCAGGGCGACCACCACGCTGATCGAGATGTGCAGCTCGCCGCCGAGCGGGATCTGCGTCTGGGCCAGGGTGGCGATCGTCGCGTTGTCGATCGAGTAGGCCTCGGTGGTGATCGTGTAGCAGAGGCCGCGGGCGAAGAACATCCCGATCAGCGTCGCGATGAACGGCTGGATCTCGAAGAAGTGGATCAGCGCGCCCATCCCGGCGCCCAGCAGCGCGCCGACCACCAGCACCACGGCGATCGCCGCGTACGCCGGCCAGCCGTGCTTCTGCATCAGGTCGCCGGAGATCACGGTGGACAACGCGACCACCGACCCGACGGACAGGTCGATGCCGCCGGTGAGGATCACGAACGTCATGCCGACCGCGACCACGAGCAGGAAGGCGTTGTTGATGAACAGGTCGAGGACGACCTGTCCGGATCCGAAGGCCTCGTACTGGATCGCACCGAACACGTACGCGGCGATCAGCAGCGCCAGCGTCGCGAGGATCGGCACGTGCCGCTGCTGCGGCCGGTAGCCCTTCACGCGGGCGAGCGTGGTCATGCCGTGACCTCAACCTTCTCGGGAGCGGACGTGGTGGCCGGCTGCCCCGGCCGCTGGGTCCGGCGGCGCCGGAGCTTCCGGCGGAAGGCCGGCGACTGCAGGAGACACACCGCCAGCACGACCAGGGCCTTGACCAGCATGATCGCCTCGGGCGGGATGCCGAGGGCGTAGACGGTGGTGGTGAGCGTCTGGATGAGCAGCGCACCGATCACCGAGCCGCCGAGGGAGAACCGGCCGCCGGTCAGCTGGGTGCCACCGACCACGACGGCGAGGATCGCGTCGAGCTCGATGAACAGCCCGGCGTGGTTGGCGTCGGCGCTGTGCACGTTCGCGCTGATCATCAGCCCGGCGATGCCCGCGCACAGGGCGCAGAAGACGTAGACGAGCCAGGTCAGCCGGGCCGCCCGGAGGCCGGCCAGGCGGCTGGCTTCGGGGTTGCCGCCGACCGCCTCGACCAGCAGGCCGAGTGCCGACCGGCGGACCAGCACCGACGCGAGCGCGAACACCGCCAGCGCGATGAAGATCGCGCCGGGCAGGGTGAACAGGAACCCGCTGCCGATCCACTCGAAGGAGTGGGAGTTGACGGTGATGATCTGGCCGTCGGTGATCAGCTGCGCGATGCCCCGGCCGGCGACCATGAGGATCAGCGTGGCGATGATCGGCTGGATGCCCAGTGCCGCGACGAGCCAGCCGTTCCACACGCCGAGCACCAGGGACAGCCCCAGCGCCAGCCCGAACGCGATCAGCGTGGTGCCGACGCCGTCGGGGTTGTCGCTGACCCAGAGGCAGGCGAGCGCGCCGCTGATCGCCACGACCGCGCCGACCGAGAGGTCGATGCCGCGGGTGGCGATCACCAGCGTCATGCCGATCGCGATGAGGATCAGCGGGGCGCCGTTCTTGAGGATGTCGACGAGGTTCCCGTAGAGGTGCCCGTCGCGCAGCTCGATCTTGAAGAACGACGGGCTGGCGATCAGGTCGCCCACCAGCAGCACCAGCAAGGCCACCACGGGCCAGAAGAGCCGTTGTTTCGTCAAGCCTTTCACGCCTGCACCCCCTCGGCCATCGTGGCCATGACGTCGTCCGCGGTGAGCGCCTGGTTTTCCCGCTCCGCCACGACTTTGCGGTCCCGCAGCACCACGACCCGGTGGCTCAGCCGCAGGACCTCTTCCAGTTCGGCGGAGATGAACACGACGGCCATGCCGTCGCCCGAGAGCTGGGTGACCAGCCGCTGGATCTCCGTCTTGGCGCCGATGTCGATGCCGCGCGTGGGCTCGTCGAGGATCAGCAGCCGCGGTTCGGTGATGAGCCAGCGGGCCAGCAGGACCTTCTGCTGGTTGCCGCCGGAGAGGTTGCCCACCAGCGCTTCGGGGTTGGCGGGCCGGATGTCGAGTGCCTTGATGTACTTCTCGGCGATTTCGTCCTGGCGGCGGCGCGACAGTGGCCGCGCCCAGCCGCGGGAGGCCTGCAGCGCCAGGACGATGTTCTCGCGGACGGTCAGTTCCTCGACCAGACCTTCGGCCTTGCGGTTCTCCGAGAGGAACGCGATCTTGTGGTCGAGCCCGGCGCGCGGGGTGCGCAGCGAGGTGACCTCGCCGTCGACCCGCACCGTGCCGCTGTCGGCGTGGTCGGCGCCGAAGAGCAGCCGGGCGAGTTCGGTGCGGCCGGAGCCGAGGAGCCCGGCCAGCCCGACGACCTCGCCGGCGTGGATGGCGAGGTCGAAGGGCGCGACGCCGCCCTTGCGGCCGAGGCCTTCGGCGGCCAGCAGCACGGGTGCGCCGGCGACCTCGGCCCGGCTGGGGCCGGAGTCCTCCAGGTCCTCGAGGACCTGGAGTTCCTTGCCGATCATCCTGGTGACCAGTTCGACCGGCGTGATGTCCGCGGTGCGGTACTCGCCGATCAGTTTTCCGTTGCGCAGCACGGTCATCCGGTCGGCGATGGCGAAGACCTGGTCGATGAAGTGCGAGACGAACAGGATCGCCATGCCGCTTTCGCGCAGGGACCGGACGACCTTCAGCAGCTGCTCGACTTCGCCGGCGTCCAAACTGGACGTCGGCTCGTCGAGGACGAGCACCCGCGCGTCGACGTCGAGCGCGCGGGCGATCGCGACCAGCTGCTGCACCGCGATGGAGCAGGTGGACAGCTCGGCCGAGACGTCGACGTGGACGTCCAGCCGGGCCAGCAGCTCCTCGGCCCGCTTCCGCATCGGGCCCCATTGGATGCGGCCGAAGCGGCGGGGTTCGCGGCCGAGACAGACGTTCTCGGCCACGGACAGGTTCGGGCAGAGGTTGACTTCCTGGTAGACCGTGCTGACACCGGCCTGCTGGGCCTCGCCGGGCCCGCTGAAGGCGACGTCGTCGCCGGCCAGTTCGATCGTGCCCGCGTCCACCCCGTACACGCCGGTCAGCACCTTGATGAGGGTGGACTTCCCGGCGCCGTTCTCGCCCATCAGGGCGTGGACTTCGCCGGGGTACATCCGGAAGTCGACCCCGTCCAGGGCGAGGACGCCGGGGAACTCCTTGCGGATACCGCTCATCCGCACCATGGGCTGCGGTTCAGGCATGTGGTGTGCTCCGGGGTGGACGCGGGGGTCGTGAGTGGTGCGGGCCGGAACCCGCGCCACCACTCACGACCCGCAGGCGGTTGTCAGTACTGGCGCTGCGGCAGCGCGGCCTTGGCCGACGCCTGGTCGAACTCGGTTTCCTGGGTCTCGATGCGGGCGGGCACCTGCTCGCCGGCGGCGACCTTCTTGACGAGGTCCATCAGCTGCGGGCCGAGCAGCGGGTTGCACTCGACGATGTGGTTGATCTTGCCGTCGGCGAGGGCCTGCATGCCGTCCTTGACCGCGTCCACGGAGACGATCTTGATGTCCTTGCCCGGGACCTTGCCCGCGGCTTCGATGGCCTCGATGGCACCGAGGGCCATGTCGTCGTTGTGGGCGTAGAGGACGTCGATCTTGGGCTGGGACTTCAGGAAGGCCTCCATGACCTCCTTGCCCTTGGCGCGGGTGAACTCACCGGTCTGCGACGCGACGATCTTGTACTTCGGGTCGGCCGCGATGACGTCCGCGAAGCCCTTCTTGCGGTCGTTCGCCGGGGCCGAGCCCGTGGTGCCCTGCAGCTCGACGATGTTCACCTGGCCGGTGGCGCTGCCGTACTCCTTGGTCAGCCACTCCCCCGCCTTCTTGCCCTCGGCGACGAAGTCGGAGCCGAGGAAGGTCTTGTAGAGCGACTTGTCCGGCGAGTCGATCGCGCGGTCGGTCAGGATGACCGGGATGTTGGCCGTCTTGGCTTCCTTCAGGACGGTGTCCCAGCCGGACTCGACGACCGGCGAGAAGGCGATGACCTTGACCTTCTGCTGGATGTACGAGCGGATCGCGGAGATCTGGTTCTCCTGCTTCTGCTGCGCGTCGGAGAACTTCAGCTCGATCCCGGCGGTCTTCGCCGACTCCTGGATCGACTTGGTGTTCGCCGTCCGCCAGCCGCTCTCGGCGCCTACCTGGGCGAAGCCGAGCGTAACGGCCCCGCCGGACGAACCGCCGGACGAACCGCCACTTCCGCAGGCGGTGAGCAGCACGAGTCCGGCCGCCGCGGCCGCCGCGGCGGCCCATCGCTTCTTCAGCACGTTCACTCCTCGATCGACGATGATCAGTGGGAAAACCTGGGTGGGGACTATTCGGGGATGAAAACTGGGTGGTGCGTGTTAGCGCTAACAATCCCTCGGGAACCACCGGTCCCCGCCGGCCGCGGCGCTAGCGCGGTCCGGTGCTCTCGCGCACGATCAACTCGGGGACGACCAGGGCGCGCGCGTGCCGGTCGCCTCCGTCCATCCGCCCGGCCAGCAGGCCGAACGTACGCCGTCCGACTTCGATGAAGTCCTGGCGCACCGTCGTCAGCGGCGGCGTGAAGTACGCCGCCTCGGGGACGTCGTCGAAGCCGGCCACGCGCACGTCGCGCGGCACCGAGATGCCCGCTTCGGCGAACGCGCGCAGCAGGCCCAGTGCCATCTGGTCGTTGCCGGCGAAGACGGCGTCCAGATCCTTTTCCTTGGCGAGGGATCGCCCCGCCTCGTACCCGGAGCGCGAGCTCCAGTCGCCGCGGATCACCCGCGGGGCCCCGACGCCGTGGCGTTCCAGGGTTTCCCGCCAGCCGAGCTCGCGGTCGCGGGCCTCCAGCCAGTCCTCCGGCCCGGCGATGTGCCACACCGTGCGGTGGCCCAGCGCCAGGAGGTGTTCGGTGGCCCGGCGGGCACCGTCGCGCTGGTCGACGGAGATGACCGGCACCGGTGCCGCCTCCCCGCCGCCGACCGCGACGACCGGGAAGTCCGCGGGTGCGGCTTCCAGGGCCCGGCCCGCGCTGACGTGCGGGGCGATCACGATGACGCCCTCGACCGCCTGGCGGCGCAGGTTCTCCACCGCGTCGGCGATCGACGACCGGCCCGGCCGGCTGACGCTCGAGATGGTGATCGCGTACCCGGCTTCCCGGGCGGCGTTCTCGATGCCGTACAGCGTGCTGGCCGGACCGTACAGATTGGACTCGAGCGCGACGACGCCCAGCGTGCCGGTCCGCCCGGTGACCAGCGCACGGGCCGCCGAGTTGGGCCGGTAACCCAGTTCCTCGATCGCCGCGAGCACCCGGGCCCGGGTCTCGGGGCGCACCGGGCCGGTCCCGTTGATCACCCGGGACACGGTCATGTGGGACACGCCCGCCACGCCCGCGACGTCGGTCAGGCTCGGCTGCCGCGTGCCCGCGGCGGTCGCCTTCACGGGGCCGCCGGAGCGGGGTCGTTCGGCCACCGGCGTCCCCTTCCGTCCGCTCCGACATGGTCTGCGTCACCTGTTCCGGTGACGACGAGGAGTTAGTGTTAGCGATAACACCCACGGGGTCAACCCCGGGTCGCGTAACGGTCTAGTCACATGCCCTTCACATGGGCCCGCCGACGAATTCGACGGCGCGACCTGCGCGGAGCGTCGTTTGAAATTCACCGCCCGTCAGCGCGGCCCGGTGTTCAACGGCATGTTCGCCGGTCTTCCGGGGCGTCTACCACACGCTTTCGGCGGCCGTTCCGACAGCTCCGGGTGAGCGGGTCAGAACGCCACGGTGGCGGCGACGGGCAGGTGATCGCTGCCGGTCGCGGGCAGGGTCCAGGCCGCCACCGGGCGCACCCCGGAAACGAAGACCTGATCGATCCGCGCCACGGGCAGCCCGGCCGGCCAGGTGAACCCGAAACCGTCGCCCGCCTCGTCCTGCGCGCTCCGCAGGCGCGTGGTCACCGGCGCGAGCGCCCGGTCGTCCTCGGTGCCGTTGAAATCGCCGACGAGCACGGTCCGCGGCGCGGATTCCGCGGCGATGGCCGCAGCCAGCAGGCCCATCGCCTCGTCGCGGCCGTTCGCGGTGAACCCGGCGTCGAGGCGCACGCGCACCGAAGGCAGGTGGGCCACGAAGACCGCCACCGGCCCCTTTGGAGTGTCCACTGTGGTCTGCAGCGCGCGGGTCCACGGCATGATCGCCACCGGCCGCGTGCCGCGCAGCGGGTAGGTGCTCCAGACCCCGACGGTGCCCTGGACGGAGTGGTACGGGTAGCCCGCGGCGAGGGCGTCTTCGTACTTCGGGACCTCGGACTTCTTCAGTTCCTCGAGCGCGATCACCTGCGCGCCC
>NZ_MUMI01000470.1 GCF_002155975.1 Amycolatopsis kentuckyensis | reverse complement strand
CGCGGGCGATCCGGTCCGGGGCCAGGCCGGTGAGTTCCCTGCTGTCCCAGGTGATCCGGCCGCCGCGGGCGGGTTGCAGACCGCTGATGGTGCGCAGCAGGGTGGTCTTCCCGGCCCCGTTCGCGCCGAGCACGGCGGTGATCCCGCCGCGTTCGACGGTGATGCCGACGCCGTCGAGCGCGCGGACCGCGCCGTAGGCCACGGACAGCTCTTCGATCTCAAGCACCGGACGCCTCCTCGGCGGGGTCGCCGAGGTAGGCCTCGGCCACGCGCGGGTCGGCCTGGATCTGCGCCGGCGGGCCCGTCGCGATCACCTCGCCGAAGTTCAGCACCACCACCCGGTCGCAGACCTGCATGACCAGGTCCATGTGGTGTTCGACCAGCACCACCGCCATGTGCCGCCGCAGCGAGAGGATCAGGGTCGAGAGCTCGACGAGTTCGGCGGACGACAGCCCGCTCGCGGGTTCGTCGAGCAGCAGCAGATCGGGTTCGGCGACCAGGGCCCGCGCCAGCGCCACGCGTTTCCGCACGCCGTAGGGCAGCACGCCGGGCAGCCGGTCGGCGAGGTCGGCGATCCCGAGTTCGCCCAGGGTCTCGCGGGCCCGCCCGGCCAGGTCGGCTTCGTCGCGGGCCGAGCGGCCGGCGCCGACGAGGGCCGGGAGCGCGCCGGTCCGGGCGTGGCGGCCCGCGCCGGCCAGCACGTTCTCGAGGACCGTCAGTCCGGGGAACAGCCCGAGGCCCTGCAGCGTCCGGACGATCCCGAGCCGCGCGAGGTGCTCCGGGCGGTGGCGGACGAGCGGGCTTCCCCGCCACAGCACGCGGCCCGCCTGGGGCCGGACGAACCCGCAGACGACGTTGAACAGCGTCGTCTTGCCCGCGCCGTTGGGCCCGATCACCCCGACGACGGTGCCGGCGTCGACGCTCAGGTGGACGTCGTGCAGGGCGGTGAGACCACCGAAGCGGACGGTGAGGCCGTCGACCACGAGCAGGTCCTCGCCGGGCAGTGCCGCACCGAGAAGTGTCATCGACGACTCTCCTATCCCACCATGTGGACAACGCCGTACCGCGCGGTCGGTATGAAGAGGGTGGGCTGCGGCGGCGATCGTGTCAAGGTGCGAATCGCCGAAACCGGACCGGCGCCGGCGGTCCGAAAATTTCGGAACAGCCGCCGTTCGCGGAAAGTTCCGGCAACCGGCGGTGCGGCGAAAAAAGAGGGCGGGTGCGCGATGTGCGCACCCGCCCTCGGCGACCGGTCGCCGGCTCAGCCGGTGCCGCTCTGCGGGGCGATCATCGAGGAGGCGTCGATCTTCGTCTGGACCACGCCCAGCTGCTGCAGCAGGTCCGGCACCCGCTGGATGCGCCGGGCGTCCAGGCTCGACCCGAAGGCGGGCATCACCATCAGGCTGGCGATGTCCTGGTCGACCTTGGCGTTGCGGACGACCAGCGGCTCGATCCGGGCCCGGTCGATCGCGGCCCGGGTGGCGTTGAGCATCGCGCGCTGGAACGCCCGCATCGTCTTCGGGTGGTCCTGGACCCACTTGGCCGTGGCGCCGTAGCCGGTGAGCGGGAAGTTCTGGGTGCTGCCGCTGGCGGCGTCGATGACCGGGAACGCGCCCGCGGTCCGGGCGGCCTGGGTGAGGAACGGTTCCGGCTGGTAGGCCGCGTCGACCTTCCCCTGCGCCAGCGCGCCGCTCATCTCCGACAGCGGCATCGGCACCCACTGCACCTTGCCGGGGTCGACGCCGTGGTCGCGCATCACCGACCGGGTCAGCACGTCCGAAGCGGCGTTCTTCGAGCTGATGGCGATCCGCTTGCCCTGCAGGTCGCTCACCGTCTTGACCGGCGAGTTCGGCACGGTGACGACCTCGTTGCTGCGCGGGCTCGCCGACGTCCCGTCGGTCACCAGCTTCACGTCCGCGGCGCCACTGCTCTTGGCCAGGAAGAACAGGGTGTAGGTGGAGAGCGCGAGGTCGTCCTGGCCGCTGGTCATCCGGCTGAGCGTCTCCTGCCCGCTGGCACCGACGTCGGTCTGCACCTCGAGGCCTTCGGCCTTGAAGTACCCGCCCTCCTGGGCCAGCCAGAGCGGCGCGAGGTCGACGGTGGTGAGGATCGCGACCCGGATCGACGGCTTTTCGACATCACCGGCAGTGGAGGAGCTCTTGAGCTGGCTGCACCCGGTCAGCAGGACGGCGAAGACCAGGGCGAGCACGGCGAGCCGGCGTGTCGAGGCGCGATGAAGCAATGCCACTCCTCGGAGAAGATTATGGGGACCACGGAATACGGCTCGTTCGGCCGTGATCAGCGGGACTGTAGATGACGATTTCCCGGGCCGCAAATGCGTTGCCGAGAAATATGTCACGCCACGTTCACGCGAAAGAGTGACAGGACGGCGAACGGGTAACCCACTGACAGGACGGACGTCCCCGCCGGAAACAAACCGACGTCCGATCGACGGGTTTCGTGATCTTGCCACCCCAGGTAGTGACGTCGGGTTGCGCTGATCGTCGTAACGCCACCGAGTGGCGAAGCGACTGCTTGGCGTAACCTCCCCCTTCGACGAACCGGACGGCCGGAGAACCGGCAATGCGGACCAATCAATTCGCGAAGGTCTGGTACGCGCCGGAATGCGGCGCCGCCGAACAATTGATTACGAAGGTCGATTCCGGGACGCCTCGATTGGATTTCTCCGGATTCGGCCCGCGGCCGGGTGCTCGTCGATTCCGAGAACCGGGAGCCGGCGGCCGAGCGGCGGCGGCGGACGCCCCGGACGCGGCCGGAACCCTGACGGCGCACGGCGCCTGCCGAAGTCGTCCGGGATCCGGCCGCCCAGGAGAACGAATTCCGGCGGATCCCCCGGGAAAGCCGGTGGGTGTTCGGCGGCGAGCCGGACGTCCCCCTCCTTCGTCGCCGGCCCGGAAGTGAACAAGGCGGTCGGCCGGAGCCTCGGCCACCTGTCCGAATTCGGCGAAGAACGCCACACCGGCAAGCAGAAGCCGGCCGGCTATCCCTTCGCCGCGGCCTCGACGGGAGTCACGAAGCGGCGCAGCCCCGGCGTCGCCGCGCCGACCAGCACCACCGCCACGACACCCAGCACCCCGCCGCTGACCACCGCGAACGTGCCCGAGACCGCGCCCGCGACGAGACCGCCGCGGAGGTTGCCGATGTCCGGGCCGGCCTGGCCGACGATCTGCTCGGCCGCCGCCACCCGGCCGAGCAGGGCGTCCGGGGTGGCCAGCTGGACCAGCGCACTCCGCGAGACCACCGCGACCGTGTCCGCCGCCCCGGCCAGCACCAGGCAGGCGAGGCCGAGCCACCGGTCCGGGGCCAGGCCGAACCCGATCAGCGCGGCGCACCAGGCGGCCGACCCCACGAGCATCACCCGGCCCGGCCGCGGCCGCCGCGTGAACGTCCCGGAGAACAGCGAAGCCCCGGCCCCGCCGACCGCGATGGCCGAAAGGAACAGGCCGAGCGTGCGCGGGTCGCCGGCGAAGCGTTCGGCGTTGACCAGCGGGAACAGGCTGATCGGCATGGACAGCACCGTGACGGCGAGATCGGTGAGCAGCGCCCCGCGCACGACGGGCGTCCGCACGAGGAAGGCGAGCCCGTCGAGCACGCCGCCCAGCCCGGGCCGTGACGGCTCGCCGCCGGGCCGCATGGCCGGGAGGCCGAAGACGCCGTAGCAGGCCAGGCCGAACGTGACCGCGTCGACGACGTAGCAGCCGCCGGCACCGGCCCACCCGAGGACGAGCCCGCCGAGCGCGGGGCCGAGCAGCATCGCGCCCTGGAAGGCGATCCGGTTCAGCGCGAGCCCGGCGGACAGCTGCTCCGGCGGCAGCAGCCGCGGAATGAAGGTGCGCGCGGCCGGCCCGCCGCCCGCGACGAAACAGGACTGGACGGCCACCAGCCCCAGCACCGCGACGACCGGCACGTCGCCGAGAAACCCCTGCACGGCGAGGACGACCGAGCAGACGGCCTGCCCCGTGGTGGCGGCGAGAGCGACCTTCCGCCGGTCGGCGCGGTCCACGAGCGAGCCGGCGAACAGGCCGAACACGACGAGGGGAAGCGCTTGCGCCAGCCCGACGGCCCCGGTCCACAAGGTGCTCCGGGTCTGCTCCCAGACCTGGAACATCACGGCGACGAGCGTCATCTGGGAGCCGAGACCGGAGAAGACCCGGCCCAGCCACAGCCGCCGGAACGGGGGCGAGGTGCGCAGCGGGGTGAGGTCGGCGAAGGCGCGGGTCAGGGGCATGGCCGGATCACGCCGCGATTGTAACAGTGCTTACGTATTCTCGGTCAGTGCGGGAACATGGTGTCCCGCACGATGGTTCCGCCCGCGCCGAGCTGCAGCACCTCCAAGCCGCCGCCCGTCACGACGTCGCCGTCGAGCCGCACCGACTCCCATTCGAAGGTGACCACGTCGCCGGCCCGGACCGCCCCGCCCCGGGCGCGGAAGGTGAACTCGCCCGAGGCGACGAACCGCGCGTAGCTGCGGCCGACCCGCGTCTCGATCGCGGCGTGGCCGTGCGCTTCCAGGGTCAGGGCGTCGAAGCCGAGTGCCGCCGCGGCCTGCACCAGCTCCGCCGGAGGCAGGAGGACGTGCGCGCCGTCCGGGGCCCACAGCGCGCGGATCTCCGCGCGGCGGGCCCGCTCGTCGGGCTCGGTCCACAGGGCGATGTAGCGCTCGGCCAAGGTCTGCGCGTCGAGATCGGACACCGGGTCCGCCGTCATCGTTTCCACCAGGCCATCCTGGGCGGCCGGGTGCCGCCGGCCAATTCCCGGCGGGGAATCGGGAACTACGCCCCGGCCAGCTTCGGCGCCGGGCCGGGACCGGGAGCCGGCGACTGCACCGCCATGGCGGAGATCAGGTGGGCCGACCGCAGGACGGCGTCGCGCAGCAGGGCGGCGCTGTCCTGCGCCCGCGCCGGCGTGAGCACGAACCCGGCGCTCGTGTGCTCCCCCCAGCCGGTCATCACGTGCGGCTCGCCGAACCCGCGGATCGGGGACGGCAGCGGCGGCGCCACCGGCAGGTGGGCGTCGCTCGCCAGCAGGCTGACGTCGGCGCGGCCCGCCTGCTCCGGCACCGCCCGCGCGGCCCGGGACGGCGGCGCCTGGTGCGCCACGACGAGTGCCCGCGGGACCCCCAGTCCCGCGGCCACCCGGCGCTGGGCCAGCCGGTAGGCGACCAGGGCGCCGAGCCCCGCGCCGAACAGCACGTGCGGACTCTCGAGCGCCCCGGCCAGTTCCCCGGCCAGGGCCTCGACCAGCAGCCACATGTCCCGGTAGGGATGCTCGTCCCGGCGGTCGCCCCGGCCCGGCAGCTCCACGACCTGCACCGCGATCCGCGGATCGCGCCAGGCCCGGTAGCGGCCGGCGGCTTCCCCGGCGTCCGGGAAGCAGACGAACAACAGACGCTGGACGTCGTCTCGGTCCACCCGTGGCCTCCCTTCCAGCCTGGCCGGGGATAGGGTCGACCACAGCACTTCCGTTTCGCTTCGGTCCGTCTTCCGGGGGGCAATTCGTGCGCTACCGCCTGCTCGGACCGGTCACGGTCCTCGGCGACACGGGCCCGGTCCGCCCCGGCGGCCAGAAACAGACGTCCGTGCTGGCCGCCCTGCTGCTGAACCCCAACCGCGTGGTCACCGAGGACCGCCTCATCGACCTGACCTGGGGCGAGAACGCGCCGCCGAGCGTCCGCGGGCGGCTGCAGGTGCACATCTCGGAACTGCGGAAGCTGCTCGGCCGCGACGTCATCGTGCGGCGCGCGCCCGGCTACGTCATCGAGGTCGCGCCCGGCGACCGCGACCTCGACGTCTTCGACGAAGAGGTCGCCAAGGCCAGGGCCACTTCCGGCGCGGACGCCGTCGCGCACCTGCGGGCCGCGCTGGCGCTGTGGGACGGCACCCCGCTCGGCGGGGTGAGCGAGTCACTCGCGGAGTACGAGGGCCCGGCGCTGGCCGAACGCCGGCTCATCGCGCTGGAGGAGCTGTACGAGCAGGAACTCGTCGCCGGACGGCACGGTGAAGTCGTCGGGGAACTGCGGCGGCTCGTCGACGAGCACCCGTTCCGCGAGCGCCTGCGGGCCACGCTGATGCTCGCCCTGCACCGCTGCGGCCGCACCCCGGAAGCCCTGGAAACGTACGCGCGGGCCCACCGGCTGCTGGTCGACGAACTGGGCATCGAACCCGGCCAGGCCCTGCAGGACCTGCGGATGCGGATCCTGCGCGGCGAGGGCGAGCCGGCCGCCGCCCCGGCCGCCCCGCGGCCCGCCGAGCTCCCGCTGGACGTCCGCGGGTTCGCCGGCCGGGCGCCGGAGCTGGCCGCGCTCGACGAACCCGGGGACGTCTGGGTGATCACCGGCACCGCCGGCGTCGGCAAGACCGCGCTGGCCGTGCACTGGGCCCACACCGCCCGGGCGCGCTACCCCGACGGCCAGCTGTACGTGAACCTGCGCGGCTTCGACGCCGAGGACGAGCCGCTCACCCCCGCCGCGGCGCTTGCGCAGCTGCTGCGGACCCTCGGTGTCGACCTGCGGGACGTCCCGCCCGGCCTCGACGACCAGAGCAAGCTCTACCGGTCGCTGCTGGCCGACCGGCAGGCCCTGGTGGTGCTGGACAACGCCCGTGACACGGCCCAGGTGCTGCCGCTGCTGCCGTCGTCGGGGCGGGTGCTGGTGACCAGCCGCCACCGGCTCGACGAGCTGGTCGCCCGCGTCGGCGCGCGGTCGCTCGGCCTGGCGCAGCTGCGCGCGGCCGACTCACAGGCGCTGCTGACCGCCCTGCTCGGCGACCGGACCGCCGCCGAGCCGGAAGCGGCGGCCGAGCTGGCCCGCCTGTGCGGCCACCACCCGCTGGCGCTGCGGATCGCCGCGGCGAACACCGGCGTCGCCAGCATCGGCGAGCTGGTCGACGAGCTGCGCGGCGACCCGCTGGCCCACCTCGGCTTCGACGGCGAAAGCGCGGTCGCCAAGGCGTTTTCGGTGTCCTACCAGGCGCTGGCGCCCGGGCTGCGGCAGGCGTTCCGGCTGCTCGCGGTGGTGCCGGGGACCGACTTCACGGCGATCGCCGCGTCGGCCCTGCTGGAGGTGCCGGTCGACGAGGCGACCCGGCGGCTGCGCGGGCTGATCGCGGCGAACCTCCTGGAGGCGCACGCGCCCCGCCGCTACCGGTTCCACGACCTCGCCCGCCGCTACGCCGAGCAGTGCCTCCGCGCCGAGGAGGACGAGCCCGCGCGCGACCGGGCGTGGGAACGGCTGTTCACCGGCTACTGCGCGGCCGCGGACGCCGCCGTCGCGCTGCTCGGCGCGCGGATCGTGGCGCTCCCCCGCGAGGACGCGCCCTCGGCGCCGAGCCCGGTCGTCTTCGCGGGTGCCGCGGAAGCGGTGGCCTGGCTGGACGTCGAGGTGCCGAACCTTTCGGCGGCACTGCGGCAGGCGGCGGCCCGCGGACCGTACCCGGGCGCCTGGTACCTCGCCGACGCGTTGCGGCGGTTCTTCCACGACCACGGCCGGCGCGCCGAGTGGCTCGAGCTGGCCCCGATCGTGCTGCGCGCGGCGCAGGACCACGGCGCCCAGCCGGCCGAAGCGCTGGTGCACCTGTCCATGGGCGGTTCGTACTTCCGCGAGGGCCAGCACGAAGCGGGCATCCGGCACTCGGAGAAGGCGGTGCTGGCCAGCCGCGCGTGCGGCTGGCGCCAGTGCGAGGCGACGGCGGTGGCGAACCTCGGCGCGATGCTGGAGTGGACGGGACGGCTGTCGGAGGCCGTCGAGCACAGCCGGCGCGCGATCCAGCTGTTCCGCGAGCTGGCCAACCGGTCGGGCGAGGCACTGGCGCTGAACTCGCTGAGCTGCCACTACCGGCAGCTGGGGCGGCTGGAGCAGGCCGAGGACTGCCTGGTGGAGGCGATCGCGCTGGCCCGCAAGGAGGACCTGGCCTTCTGGGAGGCGGCCAACCTCGCCGACCTCGGCTCGGTGCTCCTGGCCACCGGGCGGCTGGCGGCCGCCGGCGAGGTGCTCGACCAGGCGCTGGGGGCGTTCCGCGACCTGAGCTCCAGCTTCGGCGAGGCCACGGCGTTGAACGTGGTGAGCGCACTCCAGATAGCCCGCGGCGACCACCCGGCGGCGGCGGCCACGGCGGAGGCGGCCCTGGAGTGCGTCCG
The DNA here is from genome assembly GCF_002155975.1 of Amycolatopsis kentuckyensis. Classification (GTDB taxonomy): domain Bacteria; phylum Actinomycetota; class Actinomycetes; order Mycobacteriales; family Pseudonocardiaceae; genus Amycolatopsis; species Amycolatopsis kentuckyensis. Next base: position 632 of record NZ_MUMI01000470.1, on the reverse strand, counting down.
CCGCGACGGCGACCGCCAGGTGGAGGCGGCGGCCCTGATCGCACTGGGCCGGGCGGAGGAGGGCCGCGGCGACTTGGCGGCGGCGGAGCGGGTCCTGCGCGAGGCTCGCGCACTGACGGCGGAGTCGGGGCTGCGCGGCCAGCTGGCCGAGGCGGCGGCGACGCTGGCCCGGGTCCTGGCGGCCGACGGGCGTCCGGGCGAGGCGGGCGAGCACGCGCGGACGGCACTGGACGCGGCCCGCGCGGGCGGGTTCCGCGTGGTGGAGGCGGAGGCGCTGCTCGGACTGGCGGCGGTCCAGGAGGCGGCGGGCCGCTCGATCCTGGCCGGCGGGACGGCGCGAGAGTCCCAGGCGCTGTACCGCGCGGTGGGCCACGTGACGGGGGAAGCCCTGGCGGGCGAGTTCCTCACGCGGCTCGGGGACCGGGCCACGGGCTGACCAGGCTGCCACGGCTGTGCGCTCTGGCACGGGCGAGCGGTCAGCCCCGGGCTGACCGCTCGCCCGTGCCAGAGCGCACAGCCGTGGCAGCCTGGTCAGCCCGTGGCCCGGTCCCCGAGCCGCGTGAGGAACTCGCCCGCCAGGGCTTCCCCCGTCACGTGGCCCACCGCGCGGTACAGCGCCTGGTACTCTCGCG
>NZ_MUMI01000047.1 GCF_002155975.1 Amycolatopsis kentuckyensis | reverse complement strand
GCGCCGAGGCCTCGGCGCCCGCGGGGTGCGTGCCCTGCACGACCTGGGGCAGCTGCTGCGGGTCGCCCAGCAACAGGACATTGCGAGCGCACATCGACACCGCGAGCGCGTCGGCCAGGGCGAACTGGCCGGCTTCGTCGATGATCAGCAGGTCGAAGGGCTCCTCGCGGACCGCCGCGTTGGCGAACGTCCACGCCGTGCCGCCGACCAGGTGCCCGGTGTCGTGCTCCTCGCGCCACTTCACCAGCGCGGGGTTGCTCTTCGGCTGGTCCCACGGCGCGGCCGGGTCCGGCGTCTTCTTCGCCCGCTTGGCGCACGGCAGCTCCGGCGCGCTCTTCTTGGCCGCGCTCAGCACGTTCTCCACGGCCTTGTGGCTGGTCGAGGTGACCGCGACGGTCCGCCCCGCCCGCACCAGCCGGGCGATCAGCCGCCCGGCGAGGTAGGTCTTGCCCGCGCCCGGCGGGCCCTGCACGGCCAGCGCCGACCCGTCGAGCGCGTCGACCGCCTCGATCACGGTGGCCACCAGGTCCTCTCCCGGTGACGGCAGCGCCGCGCCGCCCCGCAGCCGCGGCGGGGTCCGCCGGAGCAGGTCGACGCCGGGGTGCCGCGGCAGCTCCGGGAGCGCGTCGACGACCAGGCGCGCGAGGTCGGCGACCGCCTCGTCCTTGGGCGAGGGCCGCACCGGGCTGCCCGGCAGCACCGCGCTCGGCCGGTCGTTCGTGGTCGCGTCCGGCGGGCAGCTCTCCTCCAGGGTGAGCTCCACGGCCGACGCGGCAACGACCTTCGCGTCGCGGGCGGCGTCGCCGTAGCGCAGCCGCACGTCGTCGCCGGGCGCGAACGGGTGCGGGCGGTCCGGGTCGCACGCCAGCTGCAGCGTCCGTTTCGCCGTGCGCGCCCGCCCGGCCGGGGGCACCCACTCCCCCGCTTCCAGCGAGACCGGCACCGCGCAGGCGGTGTCCACCTCGAGGTCGCCGAGCGGCGCGGCGAGCTGGCGGAAGTACTCCCACCACGCCGGGTTCGTCTCGCGGCGGTGGTAGCCGACGGACGCCGCCAGCAGCGCGCGGGCCCGCTCGTCGGCGGTGAAGCAGCCCGGGTCGTCCGGCAGCCCGTCGAGCAGGGGGTCGACCAGCGCGGCCAGCTGCGCGGCCCGTTCGGCGCGCCGCTCGGCGGCGACGTCCTCCTCGGCCGCGCGAAGCAGCGCGTCCTCGGCGGATTCCTCGGCCGGCTCCGGGACTTCGATGCCCGCCTCGGCGCGGACCCGGTGCAGGAACTCGAACAGCCGCTGCGCCGAGACGCAGTCGTCCTCGGTGTTCTCGCCGATGCGGCGCAGGGCCTCCTCGGCGCGTTCCGGCTCGCCGGACTGCGCGAGCGCCAGGTACTCCTCGTACGCCTCGACGTCGGACACGGCGGTCTTCCCGCGGGCGCCGGGCTGGTAGAGCGGCTCGAGGTGCCGGATCGAGTACGACCGCTGCGACACGCGCAGCGCCTTGCGCACGACCGCGTGCAGGTCCACCACCGCGCCGCTGCGCAGCAGGTGGTCGACGGTCTCCTCGCGGGTGCCGTGCACCGCCGCGAGCCGCTTGATCGCGGTGACTTCGTACGGCGCGTAGTGGTAGACGTGCGAGCCCGGGTGCTCGGCGACGCGCGCCGCGGCGAAGTCGACGAACTCCTCGAACGCCCGCCGCTCCTGGGCGCGGCTGTGCGCCCAGAACGGCGTGAACTGCCGGTCGCCGACCGCGCCGAACAGGTATTCCAGCCCTTCGCCGGCCAGCGCGTGCGGATCGCCCGCCAGGTCGGCGAAAACGTCACCCGGCGCCGGGGCCGGCAGGGCGGCCAGCTCGTCCGGGTCGACGATCTCGTAGGCGACCTCGCCGGTGGTGTCCTGCCGGACCTGCAGCGCGGCCTGGGCGCGCAGGGTCGCGAACGCCGTCGCGGACAGGTCCCGCGGCCGGTCGTCCGGGCCGGCGGCGGCGAGCGCGTCGATCGAGCCGAGCCCGGCGGCGACCAGTTTGCGGCGCTGGTCGCCGCGCATCCCGGCCACGAGCGAAAGGTCGCGGTCGGCCTCCCGCGCCGACGCGCAGTGCTGCGCGAACCCGCAGCCGGCGCAGGCCGGGCGTTCGTCGGCCCACAGCGGGACCGGCAGCCGCGGCGGCCGGCCGGCGAGCCGGGCCCGCAGCCGGTCGACCAGCGGCCGGAAGTCCTCGACGCGCAGCGTCCGGGTGCCGCCGCCGGTCAGCCGCAGGTGCAGCCGCGGCCCGGCGGGCCATCCGGCGCGGCGCACCGCGTCGGCGCAGGCCGTCAGCCGGACCACCGCGGCGGGCGTCGCCTGCCGGACCGGCTTCGCGTCGTGGACCTCGTAGCGGCCGTCGCCGTCCTGGACCAGGAAGTCCGCCTGGGCCGAGAAGTCGCCGTCGACGAAGACGGCCCGGTGCACGACCGGAACGCCGGACCGCAACGCCTCCTCCGTCGCCTTCGCGGCGAGCGCGGTGTCCTGGACGTCGATCTCGGCGACCTCGCGCCCGTCGGCGCGGAACCGGGCGAGCATCGCCGCGGCGTGCCCGCGTCCCTGGTCCGGTTCGGCGAGGGAGGGCCGCGGCGCTCCCGGCAGGTCCGCGGCGAGTGCCTGGACGAGGATGCTGCGGTGCTCGCAGTCGAGCAGGTCGGCGAGATCGGCTGGGGTGGGCATCGCCGCGAAGTCTGGCACGGCCGGTCACCGGCGCCGGAGCACGCCGTCCCGACACGCCGAAACTTTCGGGAATTCCTTGGTATATCGCCAATTCTTGACAGCGCGCACCCGGCCCGGCAATAGTGCGAGAACCGAACTTAATACTCGTGAACACGATGGGGGCACGGTGTCTCTCAGCGACGAGGACGAGCAGAACCGGCTGCGCCGGCGGTCCTTCCTGATCGGCAGCGGCGCTGTCGTGGCCACCTCGGTGTTCGGTGCCGGTCCGGCGCACGCCGGTCCGCCGAATGCCTTCCCCGGCGACTACGACGGCTCGGACCTGTGGCTGCGCTACGAACCGGTCGCCGATCCCGGCCTCCTCGCCCGGTACCGGGCCGCGCTCGGCGCGATCGTCGTCGAGAACGCCGACCGCACCGAGGTCCACCGCCACACCGCGAACCTGAGCATGGCCCCCGGCTCCACCGAGCACCTGGTGCGGAGCACCTTGGCCGCGGCACGGGACGAGCTCGTCCGGGGCCTCGGCGGGCTGCTGGGACGGCCGGTGCCGGTGCGGGACGGGTTCCCCGACCGCGCGGTGGTCGTGGGCACCCCGGACAGCTCGCCGCTGGTGCGCCGGCTCGTTCCGGCACGCGACCTGGCGCCGCTCGGCGACGACGGCTACCTCATCCGCTCGCTGTCCCGGGGCGGGCACCGGTCGATCGTCATCGCCGGGAACACCGATCTCGCCGCGCTGTACGGGACATTCGCCTTCCTCCGGCGGCTCCAGGCCCAGCACGCCGTCACCGGCCCGGACATCTCGTCGGTGCCCCGGATCAACCACCGGTACCTGAACTACTGGGAGACCGAGCGCCTCTACGCCGGCAACAACCCGGCCGGCACCGGCGGGCTGAACGGCGAGAACGGGGCGATCTTCGACTTCACCGCCACGGGCGCGTCCGCGGCGCTGAACCTGCCGGTGATCCTCGACCGGTACCTGGTGGCCGCGCGGGCGATGGCCTCCCTCGGCATCAACGGCATCACCATCAACAACGTCAACGCCAACAGCTTCTACCTCACCCCGGCCGCCATCGAACAGGAAGCCGCGCTGGCGGACGCGCTGCGCCCGTACGGGATCCGGCTGGCCGTGTCCATCAACTACGCGGCCCCGACGGACGCCCGGTTCGCGCCCGACACCCTCACCCGGGACCAGCTCGATCCCTACAGCGACCTGTTCCGGGACTGGTGGACCCGCCGGGCCCGGATGCTGCAGGCCGCCATTCCCGACTTCCTGGGGTTCACCGTCAAGGCGAACTCCGAGGGCCAGCCGGGCCCGCAGGACCTGGGCTACGACCACGGTGACGGCGCCAACGGGATGGCGGCGGCGGTGGCGCCGCTCGGGATGCGGATCTTCTGGCGGACCTTCGTCTACAACGCCGACGTGGACGCCGACCGGCTGAAGCGCGCCTACCTGGAGTTCGGCCCCATCGACGAGGAACCCCAGCCCGACGGCACGACCGGCCGGTTCGCCGAAAACGTGTTCCTGCAGACCAAGAACGGCCCGCTCGACTACCAGGCCCGCGAGCCGGCCAACCCGCTCTTCGGCCGGATGGAACACACCAACCAGGCCATCGAACTGCAGGTCACCCAGGAGTACACCGGGCAGAACACGATGCTGTGCTACCTCGGCCCACTGTGGGAGGAGGTCCTGAAGTCCGACACCCACGCCACCGACGCGCACGGGAAGCTGCTGGCGAAGCGCCTGGTCGGCAACGTGGTGGACGGCACCGCCCAGGGCCATCCGGACAGCGCCATCGTCGGCGTGGCCAACCTCGGCAACGCCGACAACCTGACCGGGCACCACTTCGCGCAGGCGAACCTGTACGCCTTCGGCAGGCTGGCGTGGGACTGGACCCTGGACAGCCGCGGCATCGCCGAAGACTGGGTCCGGCTGACGTGGAGCAACCGCGACTCCGTCGTCCGGACGATCGTGACGATGATGATGGGCTCGCGGGAGGCGCTGGTGAGCTACCAGACCCCGCTCGGCGTCGCGCACCAGTTCCGGTCCAGCGACCACTACGGCCCCAACCCCGCCGAACGGCTGGCCCGGGACGACTGGAGCCCGGTGTACTACAACAAGGCCGACCGGGCCGGGCTCGGCTACGACCGCTCCCCCACCGGCAGCGGCTTCACCGCGCAGTACTTCCCGGTGCTCGCGGCCCGGTACGGCGACATCGAAACCGTGCCCGAGAACCTGCTGATGTGGTTCCACCACGTGCCGTGGGACCGGCGGCTGCGCAACGGCCGGATCTTCTGGGACGAGCTGGTGTACCGCTACCAGACCGGCGTCCACTACGTGTCGTGGCTGCGCCGGGCCTGGGACTCGCTCGAACCCCACGTCGACGCCCGGCGCTTCGCCGAGGTGAAGGCCAAGCTCGCCGCCCACGAAGCCGACGCGGGCAGCTGGCGCGACACCTGCGTGCGCTACTGGCAGGAGTTCAACGGCCGGGCCATCCCCACCGACGGGCCCCTCGCGATCCGGATCGTGGTCGGCGGCCGGACGATCGGCGGGTTCGACGCCGGCGCGCCGTCGTACACCGTCCCGGTGGCGGCCGGGACGTCACCGAGGATCACGAAGGTCGTCCCGGCCGATCCGGCCGCGAAGTGCGAAATCCTCAGCCAGGCACGCGCGGTCCCCGGGCGGGCTGTGGTGCGAATCACCGCGACCAGTTTCTTCGGGCCCATCCTCAAGGAATACGTGTTCGACCTGGTCGCCGCCCCGCACTGAGCTCCGGGAACCACCGGCCGCGCGCGTCCGTTGTCGTATCCTACGGCACCGTAAGTTACGGTTGCGTAGGTACGGAAGGACGTCCCATGCCGGTCCCCGAAACCACCCGCCTGCTGCACGAGCTGGAAGGCACGGTCGAAGAGAACCTCAACCGGCACCTCGCCGCCGCCCAGGAGTGGATGCCGCACGAGTACGTCCCCTGGAGCCAGGGGCGCGACTTCGCCGAACTGGGCGGGGAGGCCTGGGACCCGGAGCAGTCCCGGGTGACCCCGATCGCGCGCACGGCCCTCGAGGTCAACCTGCTCACCGAGGACAACCTGCCCAGCTACCACCGCGAGATCGAGCGCGCGTTCGGCCGCGACGGCGCCTGGGGCACCTGGGTGCACCGGTGGACGGCCGAAGAGGGCCGCCACGGCATCTGCATCCGCGACTACCTGCTGGTCACCCGCGCCGTCGACCCCGTCGAGCTGGAGCGGATGCGGATGGAGACCATGCAGGCGGGCTACGACACCGGCGACAAGCCGCTGCTCAACGTCTGCGCGTACGTCTCGTTCCAGGAGCTGGCCACCCGGCTCTCGCACCGCAACACCGGCCGCTACACCCAGGACCCCCTGGCCGAGAAGCTGCTGGCCCGGGTGTCCACGGACGAGAACCTCCACATGGTCTTCTACCGCAACCTCGTCAAGGCGGCGCTGGAGATCTCGCCCGACGCGATGGTGCGCGCGATCACCGACGAGGTGCTGAACTTCGCGATGCCGGGCGCGGTGATCCCGAGCTTCCAGCGCAAGGCGGCGCTGATGGCCAAGGCCGGCATCTACGACCTGCGCATCCACCACGACGACGTCGTCCAGCCGCTGCTGCGGTACTGGAAGGTCTTCGACCTGACCGGCCTCGGCGCGGTCGGCGAAGCCGCCCGGGAGGAACTGGCGACGTTCATCAAGGGCCTCGACACGCAGGCGTCCCGCTTCGAGGAACGCCGGGATGCCGCGGCCGCACGCCGGGCCGCGCGGGGCATAGTGGACCTCTGAGCCGCTCCCGCCGGAGGTCGCCGTGCCGCACCGAGGTCGCGTTCCCGGCGCCACCGGGCCGGTGCTGGGGCGCGCGCTGCGGGTCCTGGAGGCGTTCTCGCCGGACCGGCCGGCCCTGCGGCTGAGCGAGGTCGCCCGCCGGACCGGGCTGCCGGCCGCGACCGCGCACCGGCTGCTGCGCGAGTTCTGCGAGTGGGGCGCGCTGGAGCGGGACGAGGCCGGCGTCTACCGGGTCGGCCTGCGGCTGTGGGAGCTGGGCTCGCTCGCGCCGCGGGGCCTGGGCCTGCGGGAACTCGCCCTGCCGTTCCTGGAGGACCTCTCGCAGATCACGCGCGAGAACGTCCAGCTCGCGGTCCGCGAAGGCGCCGAGGTGGTGTACATCGAGCGGATCGCGGGGACCGGGGCGGTCCCGGTGCTGACCCGCGTCGGCGGGCGGTTCGCCCTGACCGCGACGGGTGTCGGGCTGGTCCTGCTGGCCCACGCACCCGCGGAGGTGCAGGAGGAGGTGCTCGGCAACCCGATCGAGCGCTACACGAGCGAGACGGTGACCGACCCGGACCGGCTCCGGCACCTGCTGGCCGACGTCCGGACGCACGGGTTCTCCATCAGCGAGCGCCAGGTGACGCTGGACGCGCTGTCGGTCGGCGCGCCGATCCACGACGCGCGGGGCCGGGTGGTGGCCGCGGTTTCGCTGGTCGTGCGGTACGGCAGCGTCTCGCCGCACGCGCTCGCTCCGCTGGTCATGACGAGTGCCCGCGCCATCTCCCGAGCCCTTTCCATCTTATGAAATCGCCCTTCGTGGCCCGGGGTCGCTCCCGCAGGCTGTGACCCGGCCCACCACGAAAGGACGACCCGATGAGCGCCATTCCCCGCGACCAGTGGTACGTCGCCGCCTACGGCTCCGAGATCGGGGCCGAGTTGTTCAGCCGCACCATCTGCGGTGAGCCGATCCTGTTCTGGCGGACCCGCGACGGGAGCGTCACCGCGATGGCCGACCGCTGCGTGCACCGGCGCTTCCCGCTGTCGCAGGCGCCTTCCCGGCTGGTCGACGACCAGGTCATCTGCGGCTACCACGGCTTCACCTACGGCGTCGACGGCAAGTGCGTGGCCGTGCCCGGGCAGACCCGGGTGCCGCGGACCGCGCGGCTGACGCACTACCCGCTGGTGGAGCAGGATTCCTTCGTCTGGGTGTTCATCGGCGACCCCGCGAAGGCCGACACCTCGGCGATCCCGCGGGCGCCCTGGCTCGACTCGCCGGACTACACCACGGTCCGCGGGATGGAACCGCTCAAGGCGCGGTACTCGCTGCTGGTGGACAACCTGCTCGACCTGTCCCACGAGACCTACCTGCACGGCGGCTACATCGGCACCCCGGAGGTCGCCGAAACGCCGATCACGACCGAGGTCGACGAGGAAGCCGGGATCGTCTACGTGTCGCGGCACATGGCCGACGCGGCGTGCCCGCCGTTCTACGCGAAGTCGACCGGCCTGGAGGGCCGCATCACGCGCTGGCAGGACATCGAGTACACGCCGCCGTGCCTGTACAAGCTGCACAGCCGCATCGCGCCGGTCGGCTCCGTGCCGAACCCGGACGGCAGCGACCCGGACGCCTTCCACGTCGAGGTCGTCTACGCCATCACGCCCGAAACCGAGCACTCGACGCACGACTTCTGGGCGGTGGCCCGCGATTTCGCGCTCGACGACGAAGGCGTTTCGGCGTTCCTCGCGGAGAACAACCGCACGGTGGTGCTGCAGGACGTCGAAGCCCTGGACGTCCTCGAGAAGGTGATCGCCACCGAGCCGGACGGCTACCAGGAGCTGTCGATCAACATCGACACCGGCGGCCTGGCGGCCCGCCGGATGCTGCAGCGGCTGGCGGCGTCGTCGTGACCGGGCCGATGCTCACCGGCGACCGCGTCTACCGGATCCACTGGGTGCTCGGCACCGACCGGCTGCGCGCGGTCTGCCACTGCGGCGCCGAGCGCGAGTTCGAAGACCCCGTGCAGCTGTGGGACTGGCTGCTCGCCCACCCCGAAGGACACTCATGACCCTCGAACTCCTGGTGGCGGACAAGGAAAAGCTGGCCGACGGCGTCGTCCGGCTCACCCTCCGCGCCCCCGGCGGCGGTGCGCTCCCGGCCTGGGAGCCGGGGGCCCACATCGACCTCCACCTGCCCGGTTTCGTGCGGCAGTACTCCTTGTGCGGCAACCCTTCGGACACGACGGCGTACCAGGTGGCGGTGCTGCGCGAGCCCGACGGCCGCGGCGGCTCGGCGTACGTCCACGACTCGCTGTCCCCCGGCGACCGGATCGAGGTGGCCGGCCCCCGCAACCACTTCGCGCTGGTGGACGCCGAGCGCTACCTGTTCATCGCGGGCGGCATCGGCATCACGCCGATCCTGCCGATGCTGGACCGGGTCGCTCGCTCGGGTCGCGGCTGGCAGCTGGTGTACGGCGGCCGCACGCGCGGGTCGATGGCGTTCACGGAGGAGTTGTCCCGGCACGGCGACCGGGTCTTGTTCCGGCCACAGGACCAGCACGGCCTGCTCGACCTTCCAACCCTCCTGGCGGCGGTCCAGCCGGGCACGGCGGTGTACTGCTGCGGCCCGGAACCGCTGCTGGCGGCGGTGGAGGCGCTCGGCCCGGAGGACCTGCACGTCGAGCGCTTCACCGCTCGGCCGGATGAGAGTCCTCGCACGGCTTTCGAGGTCAAGCTGGCCGGGTCGGGGCGGGTGCTGCCGGTGCCCACGGACCGGTCGATCCTCGAGGTGGTGGAGGAAGCCGGGGTCACGGTGCTGTCATCGTGCCGCGAGGGGACGTGCGGGACCTGCGAGACCGGTGTGCTCGGCGGCGAGCCGGACCACCGCGATTCGGTGCTGACGGCGGAGGAGCGGCTGGAGAACGAGGTGATGATGCTGTGCGTGTCGCGGGCGTGCTCCCCGCGGCTGGTGCTCGACCTCTGAGGGCCCTGGCCGCGAACGGCGTCAAGTGCACGACGAGGCGGACGTAGTAGCCGCAGCACTCCTCGAGGACGCGGCGGTGGAACCACGTCGCAGCCTCGCTGAGGCCGGCGCGTTCCGCGGCGTCCGGGAGGGTGGCGTGCAGGCGTCGGGCGAGCCGGTCCGGATCGACGTCGACCTCGAACAAGTCGGCGTCGGCCAGGTTCGCGCGTTCGAAGGCGTCCGCGACCTCCGCCAGCGCCGCCGACCGCTCCCCGTCGTCGAGGTCCGGGACTTCCTGCCGGCACAGCAGCAGGAGCCGCTCCGACACGACGTCGACCAGGGCTTCGACCTCCCGGTCGAAGCGACGGCGGGAAAACCCGCCGCCCAGGCGTGCCTGCACCAGCTCCGGCAGCGAACTCTCCCGCTCGAGCTCGCTCTTGCGGCTGGTGAGCCACGACTTCACGGCCGAGTTCACGACCGCCGTGCCCACCTTCAGCACCAAAGGCTCCATGGCAGGCGAGTCGCGAGTGCATCACTCGCTGTTACTGCACGGCGAGCCGCGCCGATCTGTAGTGATATGGGACGGGTGAAGACGTTCCTGGACAAGGTGGACGAACGGCTCGGCGACGGGCTCGAGAGTGTCCTGTGCGCCCACCACCGGCGGCGGCTGCACGGGCTCGGCTGGGGTGCCGTGCTCGAACCCGGCGGCGCGCAGGACCCGCTCGGCGGGCGAGCCCCGGTCCGCGACGGCAACCGCGTCGAAGTCCTCATCGACGGTGAGGAGTCCTTGCCCGCCGTCGCCGAGGCCATCCGGCAGGCGAAGTCGCACGTGCACATCGCCAACTGGCACGCCAGCGCCGACTTCCGGCTGACGCGGGAGCCCGGCTCGCCCACCCTGCGTGAGCTGCTCGCCGAGGCCTCCGGGCGGGGCGTTCAGGTCCGGGTCCTGCTCTGGGCCGGACCGCCCTTCCCCGCGTTCCAGCCGTCGCGGAAGCTGGCGCGATCGGAGCGGCGGAAGTTCACCGAGGGCACCGACGTGCGCTGCGTGCTCGACGCCCGCGAACGGACCCTGCACTGCCACCACGAGAAGCTGGTGATCGTCGACGACGCCGTCGCCTTCGTCGGCGGGGTGGACCTCACCGCGCTCGAAGGCGACCGGCACGACAGCCCGGACCACCCGCCGCGGCCGATCGGGTGGCACGACCTGATGGCACGGCTCGGTGGTCCGGTGGTCGCCGACATCGCCGACCACTTCCGGCGGCGGTGGATCGAGGTGGCCGGCGAGGACCTGCCGCAGCCCGCGGTCCCGGCGCCCGTCGGCGGCAGCCGGGTCCAGCTGCTGCGGACGGTGCCCAACGACACCTACGACTTCCTGCCCAAGGGCGAGTTCACCGTCCTCGACGGCTACCTGCGGGCGCTGAGATCGGCGCACCGGCTGGTCTACCTGGAGAACCAGTTCCTGTGGTCACCGGAGATCGCCGAGGTGCTGCTCGACAAGCTCCGCACGCCGCCGTCCGACGAGTTCCGCGTGGTCCTGCTGCTGCCGCGCAAGCCGAGCAACGGCTCGGACACCACCCGCGGCCAGCTGGGCCGGCTGCTCGACGCCGACGACGGCCACGGCCGCCTGCTGGCCACGACCATCAGCGCCCACGACGGCGACTCGGCGGCCCCGGTGTACGTCCACGCCAAGCTCGGCATCGTCGACGACTCGTGGCTGACGGTCGGCTCGGCCAACCTCAACGAGCACTCGCTGTTCAACGACACCGAGGTCAACATCGCCACCGACGACCCGGAGGTGGTCCGGGCGACCCGGCTGCGGCTGTGGGCCGAACACCTCGGGCGGCCGGTTTCGGAACTGGAGAAGAGGGACCCCGCGGACGTGGTGGACAACCTCTGGCGGCCGCTGGCCGAGGAGCAGGCCGAGCGGGAACGCCGCGGCGAGCACCGCACCCACCGGCTGGTCCTGCTCCCGGGCGCCTCGCGCCGCGCGGCCCGGCTGCAGGGGCCGTTGCGAGGGCTGCTGGTCGACGGCTGAGCCTTGAGTCTCCCACCGGGGGAGACGGCAGGCTGGGGGTATGGACGACGAGAACCTCCTCACGATCGGGGCGCTGGCCGCGCGGACCGGGCTGTCCGTCAAAAGGATCCGGTTCTATTCCGACCAGGGGATAGTTCCGGCGACCTGCCACAGCCCGGCCGGCTACCGCCGGTACGACGTGGCCGCACTGGCCCGGCTGGAACTGGTCCGCACGCTCCGTGAGCTGGACATCGATCTGGCGACGGTCCGGCGCGTGCTGGCCGGGGAGACCTCGCTGGCCGAGGTCGCCGCAGCGCACGCGGCGGCGCTCGACGTGCAGATCCGGGCGCTGCGCCTGCGGCGTGCGGTGCTGGCGGCGGTCGCGAACCGGGAATCGAGCCCTCAGGAGATGGATCTGATGCACAAACTGGTGAACCTGTCCGACGCCGAACGGCGCCGCTTCGTCCACGACTTCATCGACGACACCTTCGGCGGTGTCGACGCCAATCTGGCCATGGTGGAACTGCTGCGCTCGAGCATGCCGGAGCTGCCCGAAGACGCCACCCCCGAACAGGTCGGGGCGTGGATGGAGCTCGTGGAGCTGGTCCAGGACACGGAATTCCGGGCCGCGGTGCGGCGAATGGCCGAGTACCAGGCGGCCCAACGCGCCGACGGCGACACCACCGGCCTGCACCACGACCTGACCGAGACCGTGCGCGAAGCCGTCGGCCGAGCGCTCGCGGCGGGCATCGCACCGGACTCGGAGCAGGCCGGCGGCATCGTCGCCACGCTCACCGCACGCTACGCCGAGACGTTCGGCAAGGCCGACGACAGCCGGCTGGAGAAGTGGATCCTCGAACGGCTCGAGGTCGCCGGCGATCCGCGCGTCACGCGGTACTGGCAGCTGGTGGCCACCATCGACGACCAGCCTCCGTTCCCGGACCTGGGACCGGTGTTCACCTGGTTCGGCCAGGCCCTGCGCGCTCGTCTGGACAGCCGCGCCTGAGCGCTACCGGATCCGCAGCTTCCGCATCAGCTTCAGCCCGGACAGCATGCTCTCCACGTACTTCTCGTACCCCTGCCCCGGCCGGGGCCCCATCACCTGCTTCTTCAGCACGGCCAGGTTCTGCACGTCCGTGTACTTCAGCAGCCCCTGGTCACCGTGGCGGGCCCCGACGCCGGAGTTCTTCACCCCGCCCGACGGCGTCCCCTTGGCCGCATAAGCGGTGGCCAGGACGTCGTTCACATTCACGTTGCCGGACTCGATCCGGGCCGCCAGCGCGCGGGCCGCCGCAACGTCGGTGCTCCACACCGACGCGTTCAGCCCGTAGTCCGTGTCGTTGGCCAGCGCCACCGCTTCGTCGACCGTGCGGTACTTGTGCAGCGCCACCACCGGTCCGAACGTCTCGGTGACGCCGCAAAGCATGTCCGCGGTGACGCCCTCGAGGATCGTCGGCTCGAAGAACGCCGGGCCGAGGTCGGGCCGCGGCTTGCCGCCGCACAGCACCGTGGCGCCCTTCGCCACCGCATCATCCACATGGGACTTGACGCGGCGCATGTGGTCGACCGAGACCAGCGAGCCCATGTCCGGGCCGAAGTCGTACGCCGCGCGGACGTCGAGGGCCGAGGCCGCGGCGACGAACGCCGTCTTGAACTCCTCGTAGCGCGATTCCGGCAGGTAGATCCGCTCGATGTGCATGCAGATCTGGCCCGTGTTGCCGAACGCGCCGAACACCGCGCCCCGCACGGCCTCCGGAACGTCGGCGTCCGGGAGGACGATCATCGGGTTCTTGCCGCCGAGCTCCAGGCAGCAGCCGATGAGGTTGCGGCCCGCCCGCTCGCCGATCACCCGGCCGGTGGCCGTCGAACCGGTGAACATCACGTAGTCCGCGTGGTCGATCAGCGTGGGGCCGACGTCCGGGCCCTCGCCGCAGACCACCTGGAACAGCCCTTCCGGCAGGCCCGCCTGCTCCAGCAGCCGGACGCCGTACAGCGGCGAGAGCGCCGTCTTGTTGTCCGGCTTCAGCACGACCGCGTTGCCGGCCATCAGGGCCGGCACGGCGTCGGAAACGCCGGTGGCGAACGGGAAGTTCCACGGCGCGATGATGCCGACGACACCCTTGGGCAGCCGGACCTCGGTCGACGTCGTCAGCAGCGGCACCGGGCCGCCGCGTTTGGTCGGCGCCAGCAACCGGGCCGCCCGCTTCAGGTAGTGGCTCATCACCATCGGCGGGTCGCAGGTCTCCTCGATCGCCATCCGCCGGTTCTTGCCGCTTTCGACCTGGATGAGGTCGGCGACGGTCCGCGCCTGCTCGACGAACAGCGCGTGCGCCCGCCGGAACACCGCCAGCCGGTCCTTGACCGGGGTGGCCGCCCACTTGCGCTGGGCCTCGCGCGCGACGGCGAACGCCCGCTCGATGTCGCCGGTCGTCGACTGCGGCAGCTCGACGAGCACGTCGCCGGTGTAGACCTCGGTGAGCTTCCAGGTCGCGCCGGCCGAGCCGGGCACCCGGGACACCAGCTGCGCCAGGAACGCGTCGGTGACCGAAGCGGGACGGGTGAGTTCGAGCGGCGTGAGCGTCATGACCGGCTCCCGAGGACGAACTGGGCGCCCATTTCCCCGATCATGATGCAGGGCGCGTTGGTGTTGCCGCCGGTGATCGACGGCATGATCGAGGCGTCGCAGACCCGCAGGCCGTCGACGCCGCGCACGCGCAGGTCGGGGCCGACGACGGCGAGCTCGTCGACACCCATCCGGCAGGTGCCGACGCCGTGGTAGACCGACGTCGCGCGGTTGAGGATCGCGTCGCGCAGGGCTTGCCCCTTGAGGTCCTTGCCCGGGTGGATCTCTTCCTTGACCGCGCCCTTGAACGCCTTGGACGCGAAGATCTCGCGCACCATCTCCGAGCCTTCGCCGAGCAGTTCGAGGTCGGCCGGGTCGGACAGGTACTGGAAGTCGATGAGCGGCGCCGCGGCGGGATCGGCCGAGGCGAGCCGCAGCGTGCCGCGGCTCTTCGGGTAGATGAGCGTGGTCAGCACGGTGAGCGCGGGGCGCTTGTCGACGTCGTGCCGGATCGGCGCGTCCTGGTTGGGCGAGACGTACGCCCACGGCAGGAGGTGCAGCTGCAGGTCCGGGATCGCGCCAGCCTGCGAGGTCCGCAGGAACGCGACCGCCTCGAACACGGAGTTCGCCAGGAACGTGGTGCCGGGCCGCAGCAGCTCCCGGGCCAGGCCGCGGGCGAAGTACGGTGCCGTGCCCTTGTTCTTGCTGGTCGACACGTGGAACGTCAGGGCGTGGAACATGTGGTCGTGCATGTTGTCGCCGACGGGCAGGTCGGCGACGACGTCGATGCCGAGTTCCTTGAGGTGCTCGGCGTGGCCGATGCCGGACAGCATGAGCAGCTGCGCGGAGCCGATCACGCCGGCGGAGAGGATGACCTCCTTGCCGGCGCGGATGGTGCGCGGACGGCCACGGTCGAGGACCTCGACGCCGACGGCGCGGCCGTTTTCGACGAGCACCTTCTTCGCCAGCACCCGGTCCTGCAGCTGCAGGGTCGGCGGCGCGAGGTGGTGCAGGTAGCCGCGCGAGGCGCTGTAGCGCAGGCCGTCGGCGGCGTTCTGCTGCATCCGGCTGACGCCCTCTTGGGACTCGGCGTTGTAGTCGTCGAGGATCTTGCAGCCGAGGGCGTCGGCGGTGGCGTCGACGAACTGCAGCGAGCCTTCTTGGGGGTTCTTCGCGCGGGTGACCCGGATCGGGCCGCCGGCGCCGCGGAAGGCGTTCTCGCCGTCTTCGAAGTCCTCCATGCGCTTGTAGGCGGCGTTGACGCTGTCGGCGTCCCAGCCTTCGTTGCCCTCGGCGGCCCAGGAATCGAAGTTGGCGCGGTTGCCGCGGACGTAGACCATGCCGTTGATGGAGCTGGAGCCGCCGACGACCCGGCCGCGCGGCACCGGCATCCGCCGATCGAGAACGTGTTTCTGCGGGACGCCGTAGAAGCCCCAGTCGAGCGGCTTCTTGAGCTGCGGCACCGCGTGCATCGGCCCGACGAGCCCGGGTTTCTTGACGAGCAGCTGCTCGTCGCTCTTCCCGGCTTCCAGGACGATCACGCTGGCCCCGGACTGGGCGAGCCGTCCCGCGATCGCCGCGCCCGAGCTCCCCGACCCGACGACGACGTAGTCGGCCTCGTCGCCGCGCGCCGCCCTTTTCGCCATGTCCGCTCCTCGCTACGACCGGCCACTAGAACTGTAACGTGTTCTAGTTCGAGCCAACCGTATAGCGCGGACCCCGGAGAGCGCAACGGCCCGGGCCGTCAGCCCCAGGCCAGGAAGCGGTACCCCAGGCCGGTCGAGGACTCCAGCCACTCCCCCACGGAGTCCGCCGGACGCCCAACCTCGGGCGCGCGGGTGTCCCCTTCGAAGGACTCCCGGATTTCGGTCACCACGATCCGGTCCGCGAACGGCAGCGCCGCCCGGTACACCGCCGCGCCGCCGATCACCCACAGGTCGCCGTCCACCGCCGCGAGCGCCGAAGGCAGGTCGGCGAACGTCTCGACCCCCTCCTGCGGGGTCGCCGACAACACCAGGTTCCGCCGCCCCGGCAGCGGCCGGAACCGCGGCGGCAGCGACTCCCACGTCCGGCGCCCCATCAGCACCGCCGCCCCCGCGGTCACCGTGCGAAAGTGTTTGAGGTCCTCCGGCAGGTGCCACGGCAGCTCGCCGTCGCGCCCGATGACGCCGTTCGCGGACTGGGCCCAGACCAGCCCGATCACACCGCCACCGGCGCCTTGATGCCCGGGTGCGGGTGGTAGCCCTCGACCGAGAAGTGCTCGTACGTGTAGTCGAACAGGCTCTCCGCCGGCTTCAGGCCCAGCGTGGGGAACGGCCGCGCGTCGCGGGCGAGCTGCGTGCGGACCTGGTCGACGTGGTTGTCGTAGATGTGGCAGTCACCGCCGGTCCAGATGAAGTCGCCGACGCCGAGCCCGACCTGCGCGGCGATCATGTGCGTCAGCAGCGCGTAGCTGGCGATGTTGAACGGCACGCCGAGGAACAGGTCCGCGCTGCGCTGGTACAGCTGGCAGGACAGCTTCCCGTCGGCGACGTGGAACTGGAAGAACGCGTGGCACGGCGGCAGCGCCATGCGCGGGATGTCGGCGACGTTCCACGCGGACACGATGATCCGCCGCGAGTCCGGGTTCTCACGCAGCGTGCGCAGCACCTCGGCGATCTGGTCGACGTGTCCGCCGTCCGGGGTCGGCCACGACCGCCACTGGACGCCGTAGACCGGGCCCAGGCCACCGTCGTCGGCGGCCCACTCGTCCCAGATCGTGACGCCGTGCTCCTGCAGCCACGAGACGTTCGCGTCGCCGCGCAGGAACCACAGCAGCTCGTAGGCGATCGACCGGAAGTGGACTTTCTTCGTGGTGATCAGGGGAAAACCCTCGGACAGGCGGTACCGCAGCTGGTGCCCGAAGATCGACCTCGTGCCCGTGCCGGTACGGTCGCCCTTGCGGGCACCCGTGTCGAGAACGTGGCGGAGGAGGTCTTCGTACTGCGTGTCCGGCATGCCCGGGACTCTAACCGGGCCGCTGACTCAGCGTGAACCCCGGATGGCCGACACGCACGAGGTCTTAACTTGACCCATTCCAGAAAAGGCCTTAGGGTCGACGGCGATGTCAGACTTCGAAGCACAGCTGCGGGCGGTCTCGCTGCGGGTCACGCGACCCCGGCTGGCCGTGCTGGCCGCGCTGCGCGACCATCCCCACGTCGACACCGAAACGGTGATCGACCTGGTGCGCGCCGAGCAGCCGACGGTGTCGCACCAGACGATCTACGACGTGCTGCGGGCGCTCACCGACACCGGGCTGATCCGGCGCATCCAGCCGGCCGGCGCGAACGCCCGCTACGAGGCCCGGGTGGGTGACAACCACCACCACGTCGTGT
Organism: Amycolatopsis kentuckyensis; assembly: GCF_002155975.1. Taxonomy (GTDB): domain Bacteria; phylum Actinomycetota; class Actinomycetes; order Mycobacteriales; family Pseudonocardiaceae; genus Amycolatopsis; species Amycolatopsis kentuckyensis. The sequence continues at coordinate 20,852 of NZ_MUMI01000047.1, read as the reverse complement.
GCCGTTCGTGCGGGGCGATAGCCGACGTCGACTGCGCCGTCGGCCACACCCCCTGTCTCACCGCTTCGGACGATCACGGTTTCGTGATCGACCAGGCGGAGGTCGTCTACTGGGGCACCTGCCCCGACTGCGCGGCCGCCCGTCCCCGAAATGATTCGCCGCTCCCGGAAGGAAGTAAATGAGCTCCACCCAGGACAACCCGTCCAGCGCGCAGGGCGTGGACAAGAAGGCGGCGGCCGGTTGCCCGGTCGCGCACGACTCGGTGACCTCGCACGGCAGCGAGAGCGAGAACCCGGCGATCGACTCGCCGCAGCCGAAGACGGGCGGACGGCCGCGCACCAACAAGGACTGGTGGCCCAACCAGCTCGACCTGTCGGTGCTGCACGCCCACTCCCCGAAGGGCAACCCGCTCGGCGAGAACTTCAGCTACGCCAAGGAGTTCGCGAAGCTCGACGTCGAGGCCCTGAAGCGGGACGTCACCGAGGTGCTCACCACCTCGCAGGACTGGTGGCCGGCCGACTTCGGGCACTACGGCGGCCTGATGATCCGCCTGAGCTGGCACGCCGCGGGCACCTACCGCATCCACGACGGCCGCGGCGGCGCCGGGGACGGCAACCAGCGCTTCGCCCCGCTCAACAGCTGGCCGGACAACGCCAACCTCGACAAGGCGCGCCGCCTGCTGTGGCCGGTCAAGCAGAAGTACGGCCAGAAGATCTCGTGGGCCGACCTGCTCGTGCTCGCCGGCAACGTCGCCCTGGAGTCGATGGGCTTCAAGACCTTCGGCTTCGGCTTCGGCCGCGTGGACGTCTGGGAGCCCGAAGAGATCATCTGGGGCCCCGAGGACGACTGGCTGGGCGACGAGCGCTACGTCAGCGACTCGGAGATGGCGCCCGAGGTCGGCGCGACCGAGATGGGGCTCATCTACGTCAACCCCGAGGGTCCCCGCGGCAGCGCGGACTTCGAGGCGGCGGCGCACTTCATCCGCGAGACCTTCGCCCGGATGGCGATGAACGACGAGGAGACCGTCGCCCTCATCGCCGGCGGCCACACCTTCGGCAAGACGCACGGTGCCGCCGTGGCCGACGACCACGTCGGCCCGGAGCCCGAGGGCGCCCCGATCGAGGCGCAGGGCCTCGGCTGGCTGAGCACGCACGGCTCCGGCAAGGGCGCCGACGCGATCACCAGCGGTCTCGAGGTGACCTGGACCGACAAGCCGACCCAGTGGAGCAACCGCTTCTTCGAGATCCTCTTCGGCTACGAGTGGGAGCTCACCACGAGCCCCGGCGGCGGCAAGCAGTACGTCGCCAAGGACGCCCCGGAGATCATCCCGGACCCGTTCGACCCGAACAAGAAGCACAAGCCGACGATGCTCACGACGGACCTGTCGCTGCGCTTCGACCCGGTCTACGGCCCGATCTCCCGCCGCTTCCTGGAGAACCCGGACGAGTTCGCGCTGGCCTTCGCCAAGGCCTGGTACAAGCTGCTGCACCGCGACATGGGCCCGGTCAGCCGCTTCCTCGGCCCGTGGGTCGCCGAGCCGCAGCTGTGGCAGGACCCGGTGCCCGCCGTCGAGGGCGAACTCGTGAGTGACGCCGACATCACCGCCCTCAAGGCGAAGGTGCTCGACTCGGGGCTCAGCGTCGCGGAACTGGTTTCCACGGCGTGGGCGTCGGCCGCGAGCTTCCGCTCCACCGACAAGCGCGGTGGCGCGAACGGCGCCCGGATCCGCCTGGAGCCGCAGCGCAACTGGGAGGTCAACCAGCCCGAGCAGCTCGGCAAGGTCCTGGAGGTCCTCGAGGGCGTCCGGCGCGAGTTCAACGAGGCGGGCGGCGCGAAGATCTCGCTGGCCGACCTCATCGTGCTGGCCGGCTCGGCCGCCGTCGAGAAGGCGGCGCGCGACGCCGGCGTCGAGACGACCGTGCCGTTCCACCCGGGCCGCACCGACGCGTCGCAGGAGCAGACCGACGCCGACTCGTTCGAGCCGCTCGAGCCGCGCGCCGACGGGTTCCGCAACTACCTGCGCTCCGGCGAGAAGCTCCAGCCGGAGACGCTGCTCGTCGAGCGCGCGTACATGCTCGGCCTGTCCGCGCCGGAGATGACCGTCCTCGTCGGCGGCCTGCGCTCGCTCGGGAACAACCACGGCGGTGCCGCGCACGGTGTCCTCACCGACCAGCCGGGCGTGCTCACCAACGACTTCTTCGCCAACCTGCTCGCGCCGGGCACCAAGTGGAAGGCATCGGAGTCCGCGGAGAACGTCTACGAGATCCGCGACGTCACGACCGACGAGGTCAAGTGGACCGCCACCGCGGTCGACCTGATCTTCGGTTCGAACTCGCAGCTGCGGGCGCTGGCCGAGGTCTACGCCAGCGACGACGCCCGTGAGAAGTTCGTGGCCGACTTCGTGGCCGCGTGGACGAAGGTCATGGAGCTGGACCGCTTCGACCTCGCCTGATCCACCACCGCAATGGGCCCGGCCGATCCTCGGCCGGGCCCATTCGCGTTTCCGGCGATCTTGACAAGGGGTGAGCGCCGACCTACCGTGAGTTCCACGCCGCCGGGTTGTCCAGACCAGTTATCGCGAAAGGACACCCGACGATGCGTGTGCGCGCCTTGCTCGTCCTCCTGGCGGTCCCGGCCCTGGCCGCGGCGACCGCGTCCCCCGCACTGGCGGCGGATCCGTCCGTGGCCCCGGGCGGCAACTTCGACCTCTCGATCTGGCAGCTGCAGGAGCCGGTCGGCGCACCGGGCAAGCCGACGACCATCCCGTCGTCCCGGCTGCAGGGGCCGAACGGCTTCCAGGACAGCTACTTCTACACCGACACCCGCGACGGCGCGATGACCTTCTGGGCACCGGAGAAGGGCGTCACCACGCCGAATTCGAACTACGCGCGCTCGGAGCTGCGCGAGATGAACCGCGACGGTTCGGCCGCGAACTGGTCGCTGAGCGGCTCGCACAAGCTGAGCGCGACCCTGCGCGTGGTCTCGGTGACGTCGAACGTGTGCGTCGGCCAGGTGCACCTCGGCACCGGCGGCTCGTCGACGAAACCGCTGCTGGAGCTGTACTACCGGGCGAGCGGGGACATCGTGCTGGGCACGGAGAACTCCCCCGACGGCGGGCAGACGCCGCACACCGTCGGGCACGTCGCGCTCGGCAAGACGTGGACCTACACGATCGGCATCTCCGGCGGCAGCACCATCGACCTCACGGTCAACGGCAGCACGACGCACTACGGCATCCCGTCGTCGTTCAAGCCGTACAAGCAGTACTTCAAGGCGGGCTCGTACAACCAGTCCTCTTCGGACAGCACGACGAAGGGTGCCCGGGTCGCGTTCTACGGCCTGAAGGTCACCCACGGCTGACGAAGAGCGGCCCGGCCGCCACCGGGCCGCCGTCCCTCAGCGCCAGCCCAGCTCCGGGGCCACGTGCTTGAGGATGTTCTCCAGGACGTGCGCGTTGTAGTCGACACCGAGCTGGTTCGGGATGGTGAGCAGCAGGGTGTCCGCGGCCTGGACGGCCTCGTCCACCTTGAGCTGCCGCACGAGCTCGTCGGGCTCGCCGGCGTAGGACCGGCCGAAGATCGCGCGGGTGTTCTCGTCGATCATGCCGACCTGGTCGCGGGAGTGGCGGTCGCGGCCGAAGTAGGCGCGGTCCTGGTCGTTCGTCAGCGCGAAGATGCTGCGGCTGACCGAAACCCGGGGCTCGCGCTCGTGGCCGGCTTCGGTCCACGCCTCGCGGTAGGCCTCGATCTGCTTGCGCTGCTGGACGTGCAGCGGCTCACCCGTTTCGTCGTCCTTGAGCGTCGAGCTCTGCAGGTTCATGCCCAGCTTGGCCGCCCAGATGCTCGTCGCGTTCGAACCGGAGCCCCACCAGATGCGGTCGCGCAGGCCCGCGGAGTGCGGCTCGAGCCGCAGCAGGCCCGGCGGGTTGGCGAACATCGGCCGCGGGTTCGGCTGCGCGAAGCCGTCGCCTTCCAGGAGCTTGAGGAAGACCTCGGTGTGCTGCCGGGCCATGTCGGCGTCCGTCTCGCCCTCGCCGGGCGCATACCCGAAGTACCGCCAGCCGTCGATCACCTGCTCGGGGGATCCCCGGCTGATGCCGAGCTGGAGCCGGCCGCCGGAGATGAGGTCGGCGGCGCCCGCGTCCTCGATCATGTACAGCGGGTTCTCGTAGCGCATGTCGATCACGCCGGTGCCGATCTCGATCCTCGACGTCCGCGCGCCGATCGCCGACAGCAGCGGGAACGGGCTGGCCGCCTGCCGCGCGAAGTGGTGCACGCGGAAGTAGGCGCCGTCCACGCCGAGCTCCTCAGCGGCCACCGCCAGGTCGATCGACTGGTGCAGGAAGTCGGCGGCCGACCGGGTCTCGGAGTGCGCGCTGTCCGACCAGTGGCCGAACGACAGGAAGCCAATCTTCTTCACACCCCCTCAGACGTCCGGCGGCCGGGATTGATTCCCCGGTGTGACCGCCGTCGTTCGCTCGTTCCGGTGATTCGCCGCCCGCGCCGGGCCCGGGCGGGTACCCCGCCGGAAACGAGGAGGAGACGCATGCCCGACAACGACCTCACCGGGTTCCTGATCATCGGCCTGGTCTTCGTGCTGGCCGACGGCCAGGTCCTCTACCGCGGCGGCCGGCGCTACCTCAGCGGGCCGGACGGCGAGGAGGGGTCCGGCTCGCTGGCGTGGATGGTGGTGACCGTCTTCCACCTCGTGTCGTTCGGCGTGCTCGCCCTGCTCTCGGTGGTCGGCCCGCAGTGGTCGGGCTCGACGGCCGCGCTGGTCGGGCGGCTCGGCGTCTTCCTGCTGCTGATGGCCGTGGCCCACGTGCTCACCCTGGCCGTGCTCGCCCGCCGCCGCCAGGATCGGATCGTCGAGGAGCACTACCAGGAGCGGGACAGCGAGCCACGCGTCGCGGAGACCTACGTCCGGCCGGCCGGCGAGGTGGTCGTCGAGCCCGCGGCGGCGGATCCCGCGTGGCGCCCCGCCGTCACCCCGGTGCCCGGCCAGGACGGCCCGCACCCGCGGGTGAGCCCCGATCTCGGCAACCACGGCCCGTACCGCACCTGACCTGCCCCGCGACGTTCACCGGATCGAGCGGTCCGGGCCCGATCCGCGGTCTTCGGGCTGCCTGTCCCCCACCGGCCGTGATTGGATCTTCACGGTCGGTGCGTGAGGAAGGAAAACTGCGGTGCGAACGTCCCGGGCAGGACTGGTGGTGGCTGTTTCGGTCTTGGTGGCGGCCACGGCGCCCGCCGCCGCGACCACGCCCGACCCGCTCGCGCCGTACCGGGGACAGGAGGTCTCCTGGGGCACCTGCCCGTTCAAGCAGCGGAGCCAGCCGCGGCCGGCGCAGTGCGCGCGGATCACCGTCCCGCGCGACTGGGCGGCCCCGGCGGCCGGTGTCGACCTGCAGGTGGCGATCAGCCGGGTGCCGGCGGCCGGCGGCCGGCAGGGCGCGATCCTGGTGAACCCGGGCGGCCCCGGCGGCCGGGGCACGGCGCTCGCGGGTGCGCTGGCGGGGTTGGAACCGTCGCTGAACGAGCACTACGACATCGTCGGGATGGACCCCCGCGGCACCGGCCAGGAAGGCGGCACCGACGCCGGATACGTGTGCCGGGTGCCGCTGGGGCGGCTGCCGCAGGACGACGGCCTCGACGCCCGCGACCGCTCGGCGGCCAGCATCGCGCTGCACCAGCGGACGCCGCGCGTGCTGGCCGAGGCGTGCCAGAGCGACGCGCTCGCGCCGTTCGTCACCACCTGGCAGACCGCGCACGACATGGACCTGATCCGCACCCTGCTGGGCGACGAGAAGCTGAACTACCTCGGCTTCTCCTACGGCACCTGGCTCGGCGCGAAGTACGCGTCGCTGTTCCCGGACCGCGCCGGGAGGATGGTCCTCGACTCCAGCGTCAACTTCGAAGGCCGCCTCCAGGCCGCGTTCGAGGCGTTCCCGAAGATCGACCAGCGCCAGTTCGACCGCGTCTACGCGCCGTGGCTGGCCCGCCGGTTCCCGGAGCAGCTCGGCAAGACCGCCGGGGAGGTCCGGGCGAAGTGGGAGAAGCTGCGGGCCTACTTCAAGGCCCAGGGCGTGCCCCCCGACGTCTTCGACTCGGTCTTCGTCGGCAACGGCAGCAGCCGGCAGTGGATGACCGGGGCACTGATCCTCACCAAGGGCGCGGCGGCGCTCGACGGCAAGGCCACCCCGCCGCCCGCCGCGCTGCGCGGCGACCTCGACCGGGCGTCACGGGCGGTGTTCGGCCTCCCGGCGGACCGGCTGACCGCTGCCGACGTGGCGGCGGACCCGCCGGAGCCCGACTACGCCGATGTCCCCGGTACGCGGCTGGCCGTGGCGTGCGGCGACCAGCCGACGCGGACGGCGAGCTGGTACAAGCTGCTCAGCGACCTGCAGGGGCCGGCCTACCCGCTGTTCGGCTGGGCGTACGGGCTGAGCGAGGCGTGCGGCTTCTGGTCCGACCCGCCCCGGCAGGAGCTGCCGAAGCTCTCGGCGCGGGCCGCGAAGAACATCCTCGTCGTCCAGGGCGAGTTCGATCCGCAGACCGGCTACGAGCAGGCGGAGGCGGCAGCGCGGGCGGCCGGGATCCCGATGATCTCGGTGGCGGATTCGCCGTTCCACGGCCAGTACGCGGTCAGCGGGAATTCCTGTGTGGACGATCTGGTGAACGGCTTCTACCTCGGCGGCGCCCGGCCGGCGGCCACCATCTGCCCCGGTGTCCCGCTGCCCGGCGAGCACCAGGTGTACCCGGTGCCGGGCCCGGCGGGCGAGCCGTCCCAGGCGACGGCGCCGGCGCCCCGGGACGCCCGCTCGAACGTCCGGGAACGGCTTCAGGACGACATCAGCGCGGTCAACCGGGGTCGCTGATCCGGTACGCCACGCCGAGCCGGTCGAGGTCCTCCAGGTCTTCGGGGTACAGCCCCCGGCCGGTGAACCGCTCGACCGCGACCAGGCCCTTTTCGGTGCGGTCGCGGAAGTCCTGCAGGTCGAGGCCGGCCAGCGCGGCGATGACCTCCGCGTCCGGGGACGGCTCGCTCAGGCCCGGCTCGAACGAAGCGAGGACTTCGCCGCCGCGGGCGAAGGACAGGCGCGTCACCGCGTTGACGTTCCAGAACATGCTCGCCGCCCGGCCGGCGCGGGACGCCGCGGTGAGCACGGGCGCGCGGGAGCCGTAGTAGCCGTTTTCCTCGATCGCCACGACGACGCCGTCGAGGTCCAGGACCTCGACCCACGGGTCCGCGTACGCCTCGCGCCACTCCTCCGGGGGCTCGGGCCGGGCCGGATCGGCGCCGAACGCGCGGATGACCTCCTCGGCCGGCAGGCCGGTCACCACCGTGACCGTCGCCGCCACCGTCAGCCGGGACCGGCCGATCCAGCGGTACTGCGCCTCGGGCCGGGCCACCACCGGCGGCTCGGGCTCGCCGCGCAGGCGGTGGCCGAGGCGGTCGGCGCGGGCGTGCACCCGCGGCGGCTCCGGCGGCGCCGCCCAGATCCAGAGGTCGTAGCCTTCGGTTTCGGGATCGTCGCGCCCGTACGCGTGCACGCGGACGCGGTAGTCGCCGGGCCACGGCGGCGTCGTCACCCTCCCGCCCACACCGGCCGAGCCGTGCGCCGCCCGCCAGCTGAGGTCGACGACTTCTTCCCAGCCCAGGGTTTCCGCCGTGACGGGCGGCTCGGCCAGCACGCGGATGCCGACCCGGACCGCGCCGTTCTCCGTGCCGGTGCGGACGACCACGCCGCTGTCGGTGACCTCTGCGAGGCCGTTGTCCGCGAAGTCCCCGAAGGCGGGGAGGCCGCCCTCGGTCAAGGCGAAGACGTGGTCGCGGACCTCGACGGACGTGCTCCCGGACTGCGGCAGCCGGTACTCGGCGCGTTCCTTGTCCCGCAGCGCGCGTTCGTACCCGGCAGGCATCGGTTTCGCGCGCAGCACGTTCGCGGTCACGCCGAGCGCCGTCCCGACGATGCCCGCGACTCCGGGGCTGCCGGCTTCGCGGGCGGCGATCGTCGTGGTCACCAGCGCGATCGCGAGGTGGTGCGCGCCGTGGCCGGCCGCGATCGTCGCTTCGTCACCTTCGACCTCGAGGGGGATTTCGTCCGCCAAGCCGGTGGTCAACACCGCGGCCAAGTCGAGGAGACCGGGCCGGAGCTGGTGCAGCAACCGCGTCTCCCGCAGGGCTTCCGCTTCGCTGTCGGAGGTGAGGAAGCCGAACGTGCCGTCCGGCGGCGGCTTCAGCGCGGCCGTGACGGGAGGCGCCGGGATCTCGAGCGATGCCAGCGGCAGCTCCACCGCTCCGTGCACGCGCTCGACCACCCACGTCGGCAGGGTTCTGAGCGACTTCAGCACGTCGTGCTCGGGGCTGTCCGGGAACGACCGGCGATGCGGCTCCGATCGCAGCCGGCCCAGCGCCGCGGCGGGCGCGGGCGGGATCACGGCGCGGACGGCCGGCACGACGGCGGCCACGGCGGCGGCAAGGTTCTCCCCCATGCGCCCCACTGTGCCAGAAATCGCGGCTCCAGCTGCGGATCTCCGGAAATTGTCGGACCCCTCCCGTAGCCTTCGGCCCAGCATCGACCGACTTTGGGGGGCAGCAGTGAGCGAGACCTTCGTCCCGGATCCCGGCTGGAGACCGCACGTCCACGTGCGGCGCGGCGGGTGGTTCCCGCCGGACGCCGAACCGGCGGCGGACGCGGTCGCCTGGTGGCGGGCCGCGGTGGCCGGGGACTTGGCGACGGCCGCGCTGGGGAATCCGCAGAGCGACCCGGAACTGGTCACCGCCGCGCGGGCGGGCGATGAGGACGTGCTGGGCGCGGCCGTCCTGGCGGAGCTGCTGCGGAGCGGCCTGCGCCGGAAATCCGGCGGGCAGCAGGAGCTGTGGCGGATCGCCGACGCGTGGTGGGCGCGGGGGCCCGCATTCGCGGTCCGGGCCGCGGCCGCCATGACCCAGGTCGTCCACGCCGACCACTACCACGACGGAACCGCGCTGCTGCAACGGTGGACGCCTTCGTGCCGGTACTTCCGTCCCGGAGACCACCCGCTGTTCCGGCGGCTGCGCGCGCTCCTCGCGGCCACCGGCGACGCGGGCTACGAGGCGGCGACGACGGCGCTGGCCGCGTGCCGGGCCGATCCGGCCGGCAAGGTAGTGGCCTCCTACCTGGTCCCCACGCGCGAAGACTGGGCCGGCGAACTGGTGGCGGAAGCGCGGCCACTCCCGGATTACGCCTTCGACTGGCTGTCGGTGCTGCAGGCACTGTCCACGCCGGACCAGCTCGAAGCGGTGCCGATCGCGGTACTCCAGTGGTGCCTGCGGCACGAAGAGGTCCGCTGCACGCTGCTCGACGCGATGGGGGCCGCTGCGGCGCCCGCGTTCGCCCGCGCCACCGACGCCGATCCCGGCGGCGGCGACTCCCGCAAGCTCCTGCTGTCCCTGCTGGCCGACCTGCCCGGCGACGAACCGTTCGAGCTGCTCGTGGCGCGGCTCGGGCAGAAACACGTGCACCCGTTCGTCACCGCCGCGATGGCCCGCACCCCGGAGCGCGCGGTCCGGCTGCTGGCGCGGGGCGCCACCGCCCGAGCGGGTTACGCCGAGGAAGCGGGTTTCCTGTTGCGCGGCCACGTCGCGGCCCACCCGAAGCTTGCGGCCGAGGTGCTCCCCCACCTCGAAGGCGAAGAGCGCGCGCTGGTCGAACGCGCCCTGGCGGGCGAAGAGCGGCTGCCGGCCGTGGCCGAGGAGGCGCTACCGCCGGTGCTCGCGGACCCGCCGTGGGCTTCGAACCACCCCCGGCGGGAGCCCACTGTCCTCAGTGGACTGAGCGTCCCGGCCGAGCCGAAACTGGCGTGGGCGGAGGGAGAACAGGCCGAGTGGGCGGCGTGGCACACGCGGCTGCACCGGGGCCTGTACGGCGGCTGGCAGCGCGCGGCCGAACAGTACGACGCCGGGAAGCTGTACCGGTCGGACGCGTCGACCCTGTTCGTCCAGGCCCCCGAGGCCTGGGTGCGCGAGCGGCTGGCGGCGTGGCGCCCGGCCGAGGCGGGGGACGGGGAAATCTGGGGCCGCGTCCTGGCGAGCCGGTACGGGCTGCTCGCCTACCGGCCACTGCTGGCGATGGCGGCGGCGAACCCGGGGCAGCGCGGCGAAGTGCTGCTGCCGTACGTGAGCCCGGAGATCGCCCTGCTCATGGCGGACTGGCTGGTCCGGCTGAAGAAAGCCCGGGAGGTCGCGCTGGCCTGGCTCGGCCGGCACCTCGCCGACGCCACGAGGTTCCTGGTCCCGGTGGCCCTCGGGCCGGTCGGTACGAACAGGCGCACCGCCGAGGCGGCGCTGCGTGTGCTGGCGAAGAGCGGGCACGAAGCGGCGGTGTCCGCAGCGGCCGCCCACCACGGCGCGGAAGCGGCCGGGGCCATCGCCGAACTGCTCGTCACCGACCCCCTGGAAGTCCTGCCGGTGCGCCTGCCGGTCCCCGGCGCGTGGGCGGATCCGGCGGTGCTGCCCCAGATCCGCGTCCGCGGCGGCGAGCAGGCACTGCCCGACCGGGTGATCCCGCACGTGCTCATGCTGCTCGCCCTGTCGAAGCCCGACGAGGTCTACCCGGGATTGGCGCAGCTGCGCGAGGTCGGCGACGAGGCTTCGCTGGCGGAGTTCGCGTGGGCGCTGTTCGGCCGCTGGCGGGCCGCGGACTACCCGGCCAAGGACAGCTGGGTGCTCACCGCACTGGGCCTCCTCGGCGACGACACCGTGGTGCGGGAGCTGAGCCCGCTGATCCGCGCGTGGCCGGGCGAAGGCGGGCACGCCCGGGCGACGGCCGCTCTCGACGTCCTGGCGGGCATCGGCACGGACTTTGCGTTGCTGCACCTGAATTCCATCGCACAGAAGGTGAAGTTCAAGGCGCTCAAGCTCCGGGCCCAGGAGAAGATCGCCGCCGTCGCCGAAGGGCTCGGCTTGTCGGCCGAGCAACTGGCCGACCGCCTGGTGCCGACACTCGGCCTCGACGAGGCAGCCACAGCGGTGATCGACTACGGCCCCCGCCGGTTCGTGGTCGGCTTCGACGAGCAGCTCAAACCGTACGTCACCGACCCGGACGGCAAACCCCGCAAAGCACTGCCGAAACCCGGCGCCAAGGACGACACCGAACTCGCGGCAGCGGAGTACAAACGCTTCACGGCGCTGAAGAAGGACGTCCGCGCGGTCGCGGCGGAGCAGATCCCCCGCCTGGAGTCGGCGATGGTCCTGGGCCGCCGCTGGCCGGCGGCGGAGTTCACCGAGCTGCTGGCCGGCCACCCACTGCTGGTCCACGTGGTCCGCCGCCTGGTCTGGCGCACCACGGCGGGCCGAACGTTCCGCTGCGCGGAGGACGGCACGTACGCCGACGTCCACGACGAGCAGTACCTCCTCCCGGAGACGGCCGAGGTAGGGGTGGCCCACCCCCTGCAGTTCGCCGACGAGCTGCCGGCCTGGTCGGCGCTGTTCGCGGACTACGAGATCCTCCAGCCGTTCCCCCAGCTGGGCCGCCCGTCGGCGCACCTGGAGGAAGCGGAGCGATCGGCGCAGAGACTGAAGAGGTTCGAGAACCGCACGGTCCCGACGGGCAAGCTCCTGGGCCTGACGAAGAGAGGCTGGCACCGAGGCCCAGTCCTGGACAACGGCCTGGAGGGCTGGCTGCTCCGCCCCACCCCCGGCGGCGGAGCGGTGGTGGTGAACCTCGACCCGGGCATCCTGGTCGGGCTGCCGGCCGAGGAACCCGAGCAGAAGCTCACGGACATCTGGCTGGACGAGAAGGGAGAGGGAGCCTGGAGCCCCCAAGGAACAAGAGCATTCGGCGAACTGGACCCGGTGACGGCCTCGGAACTCCTGGCCGAGCTGACCGACCTGACCCAATGAGCGCGCCACCGACCAGGGTCGGCCCGCATCCGAAGGAGGTTGCGGTGTAACGCTTTCGCCCCCAAATGGCCGGACGAGCCGGGCGGGCCGGGCCGACCAAGCCGGACGGGCCGAGCCGGGCCAGGCGAGCGGACCGACCAGGCCCGGCAAGCCGGGCGAGCCGAGCCGCGCGAGCCGAGCGGGCCGGTCAGGCCCGACCGCCGGGCCAGGCGAGCCGAGCGGGCCGATCAGCCCCGACGGCGGGTCCGGGCGAGCCGAACCGAGCCGGCCGATCAGGCCCGGCAAGCCGCGCGAGCCGGTCAGGCGAGCCGAGCCGAGCCGGGCGAGCCGGTCAGGCCCGGCGAACCGAGCCAGGCGAGCCGAGCCAGGCGAGCCGAGCCGAGACCGCCGTCGAAGCCGCCTGCTGGCTCAAGCGGGCCCTCCCAGGGGAGCCCGAGAGCCGAGCACCCGCAGCGGATCCAGGTACTCCGGCTCCCACCCCAGCTCCCGCCGCGCCTTGGCCGGGCTGAACTCCTGGTCGAGCGCGAACGCGTCCGCGATCGGCCCCATCGTGGCCCGCGCCTGTTCCAGGGTGATCGACACCGTCTTCCCCTCCAGCCCCGCGGCATGCGCGCACGCCTCGGCCACCTGCCTCGCCGCCGGGTTCACCCCGCCGACCCCCACGTAGACCGATCCCGGCTCGGCCGCCAGCGCCGCCACGTACAACCGGGCGAGGTCGTCGACGTGGATCAGCGCCCAGTGGTTTGCGCCGTCGCCGATGTACGGGATCGCTCCGCTTCTCCTGCCCGGCTGGACGAAGAACGCGTCGATCAGGCGGTTTTCGCCGCCGTACAGCAATCCCGGCTGCACGATCACCGGGTGCGCCGCCCGTGCCAGCACCGCCTCCTCCACCGGCTTGCGCCAGGCCACCACCGCCGGGGGGTTCCACGGCGCCGTCTCGTCCCGCACCCCGCCGGTGTCGCCGTACACCCACGTGCCGCCCGTGTGCACGTACGGCCCGCCTCCGCTCAACGCCGTGGCCGCGGCGAGGTCCTCCTCCCCCGAGGTCGCCTGCGCCAGGTGGATCACCGCCTCCGCCCGGCCGGCGGCATCCGCGAGGACGCCGAGATCGGCGAGACCGCCGCGGACGGCCTTCGCCCCGGCCGCCACGACGGCCGCCTCCGCTCGGTCCGTGCGGGCCAGTGCCTCGACGGTGTGGCCCGCCCGCGCCAGCTCCGCGATCGTGGCCCGGCCGATGTAGCCGGATCCGCCGGTCAGAAAGACCTTCATGCCTGCTCCTTTCGAATACTCCGTCACTCTCCCTCCGGCCGGCGGGCGCCGTCCAAGACCTCTTCCGGCGCCAGTGATACCCGCAGGGCATCAGGGCCGGGCCTCTTGACGACGGCCCGCGCCGGATGTTCTCATTCCTGGGAGCGCTCCCAGTCCGTCGAAACACTCGAACACCGGAGCAAAGGGAGTTCAATGAAGCGCTCCATCGCTGCGCTGGCGGCCGCCGGCGCGACGGTTCTCGGCTGCACCGCCGTACTGGCCATCCCCCAGGCCTCGGCCGCCGCGCAGGGCTGCCGGGTCGACTACACCGTCACCAACCAGTGGCAGGGCGGGTTCCAGGCCGGCGTCAAGGTCACCAATCTGGGCGACGCCATCACCGGCTGGTCGCTCGAGTTCCGCTTCCCCGACGCCGGGCAGAAGGTCGCCCAGGGCTGGAACGCCACCTGGTCGCAGTCCGGCGCGACCGCGACCGCGGCCAACGCCGACTGGAACCGGACCCTCGCGACGGGTGCCGCCACCGATCTCGGCTTCACCGGCACCACGACCGGCGCCAACCCGATCCCGACGTCCTTCACCCTGAACGGCGTCACCTGTACGGGGTCGACGACACCCACCACCACGCCGACCACACCCACGACCACCACCACGCCCTCCCCCGGCGGCACGCCGCTCGCCGCGAACGGGCAGCTGCACGTCTGCGGCGTCCACCTGTGCAACGAGGCGAACCGGGCGATCCAGCTGCGCGGCATGAGCACGCACGGCCTCCAGTGGTTCGACTCCTGCTACAACGACGCCTCCCTGAACGCCCTGGCGAACGACTGGCACGCCGACCTGCTCCGCATCGCCATGTACGTCCAGGAAAAGGGCTACGAGACCAACCCCGCCTGGTTCACCGACCGGGTCAACAGCCTCGTCGGCGAGGCCGAGGAACGCGGCATGTACGCGATCATCGACTTCCACACCCTCACCCCGGGCGACCCGAACTACAACCTCGACCGCGCCAAGACGTTCTTCGCGGCGGTGGCCGCGCGCAACGCGGCCCGGAAGAACGTGATCTACGAGATCGCCAACGAACCCAACGGTGTCAGCTGGGGCGCCATCAAGAGCTACGCCGAGCAGGTCATCCCGGTGATCCGCGCCGCCGACCCGGACGCCGTCGTGATCGTCGGCACCCGCGGGTGGTCGTCGCTCGGCGTTTCCGACGGCTCCAGCGAAACCGAGATCCTCAACAACCCCGTCAACGCCACGAACATCATGTACACGTTCCACTTCTACGCCGCCAGCCACAAGGACAACTACCGCTCCACGGTGAGCCGGGCGGCCGCGAGGCTGCCGCTGTTCGTCACGGAGTTCGGCACGGTGACCGCCACCGGCGGCGGCACGCTCGACCAGGCGAGCACCACGGCCTGGCTCGACCTGCTCGACCAGCTGCAGATCAGCTACGCGAACTGGACGTACTCCGACGCCGACGAAAGCAGCGCCGCGCTGCGCCCGGGCACCTGTGCGGGCAGCGACTACGGCAGCGGCCGGCTGACCGCTTCCGGCGCCCTGGTGCGGAGCCGGATCGACACGCCCGACCACTTCTGAGCGCCGGGCGGGGTTCCGCAGCCGGAACCCCGCCCTTTCTCAACCGCCGGGTTGACAACGTGCCGGACGACGCTCTACGGTCCTATTCAACCGAAGAGTTGAGGAAGACCGGTGGACGAAGACAGCGAACGGCTCAACCGCGTGTTCGCGGCCCTGGCCGACCCGACGCGGCGCGATCTGGTGGCCCGGCTGGCCGGCGCGGACGCGACCGTGGGCGAACTGGCCGAGCCGTACGACATGAGCCTGCAGGCCGTCTCCAAGCACGTGAAGGTGCTGGAGGAGGCCGGGCTGGTGACGCGCAGCAAGGACGCCCAGCGCCGTCCGGTCCACCTGGATGCCGAGGTGTTCGACCTGATGACCAAGTGGATCGAGCGGTACCGGCGGCAGGCCGAGGAGCGCTACCGGCGCCTCGACGCCCTGCTGGGCCGCATGAGCGGCGGCGAAACCCGCTCCCGGAAGGACGCGTCATGACCATGACCCAGCACGAAACCGAAATCCTGGCCGACGAGAAGGTCCCGACGATCCGGCTCGTCCGGGAGTTCGACGCCGCGCCCGAGCAGGTGTTCCGGGCTCACGTCGACCCCGAGCTGTACGCGCAGTGGGTCGGGCCGCACTCGGTCACCACGCGGATCACGAAATGGGATGCGCGCACGGGTGGCGAATGGGCCTTCGCCAACGACCGCGGCGGCGAGGAGATCGCCGCTTTCCACGGCAGCTTCCACGAAGTGCGGCCGAACGAGCGGATCGTGTGGACGTTCACCTACGACGGCGAGCCCGACGGCGTCGCGCTGGAAACGCTGACCCTGGAAGAAATCGAGGGCGGCCGCACCCGGCTGCGGGTGCTGAGCGTGGTCCAGGACTTCGCCACCCGCGACGGCATGCTGGCCAGCGGCATGGACGTCGGGGTCAACGAGGGGTACGCCAAGCTCGACGAACTGCTCGCCCGATGACCCCGGCCCGGCAGCACGCCTCCGAAGCCGCCCGCTTCACCGAACTGGTCGAATCGGCTTCGGCCGGCGACTGGGCACGCCCGGCACCGGTGGCGGAGTGGACGGCCCTCGACGTCGTCCGGCACCTGGTCGAATGGCCGCGCGGCTTCCTCCGCGGCGCGGGGATCGAACTCCCCGCACTGGCGGTCGACGCCGACCCGGCCGGGACCTGGAAGCAGCACGTCGCCGACATCCAGGCCATCCTCGACGAGCCCGCCGGGCGCGTGCTCAGCAATCCGCACACCGGCGACCGGCCGGTGGACGAGGCGATCGACCAGTTCTACACGGGCGATGTCTGGCTGCATTCGTGGGATCTCGCCAAGGCTCTCGGCCGCGAACCCGACCTCGGCGAGCAGCGTTGCGCGGAAGCGCTGGCGGCGATGCGGCCGATGGAGCACCTGCTGCGCGACAGCGGCCAGTTCGGCCCGGCGGTGCCGGTGGACGACGGTGCTTCGGCCCAGGACAAGCTGATGGGATTTCTCGGCCGCGACCCCGCCTGGCGCCCCTGAGTTCGGCACGGCCGCAGGCCGCCGATTGACAAACGGCGGGTGCGCGGGGGACTCTGGGAGCGCTTCCAGACGACGCCGCCGGGGCCGCTTCCGCCTGCCGCGGTACCGCAGGGCGGAAGGAGAGTCCATGGGGTCCGTCTCCCGCCGGCCGGGCGTGCTCGCCGTGATCGCCGTGCTCGTCGTGGGTGTTTCCGTGGTGTGGCCCTGGAAGTCGGGTGCCGCCCCGGCCGCGCCCACGACGGGCAACGCGACCCACTTCGACGCGCTCGGCGCCCCGTACGGCGGCTGCGGCCTGCCGCAGGACATGCTCGATTCGCCGGATTTCGTCGCCCTCAACGTCTACAACACCCCCGGCGACTACGGCTTCTACCCGCGGCCGATCCCCCCTTCGCAGGCCGCGAAGATCGGCCTGTGGGACAACGGCCGCAACTGCGGGCGGTTCGTGCAGGTCACGATCGGCGAGTACTGCACCGGCGTCAACGACGGCGCTCCGGGGCAACCGTTCTGCCGCAACGGGTCCTGGGTGACCGACGGTTACGCCGGTGCCCAGCTGACCATGGTCGTGGCGGACAGCTGCGGCGACTCGAACGCCTGGTGCCGCGACGATCCCGGGCACCTCGACCTGTCGACCGCGTCGCTCAACCGGTTCGTGAAGAACGGCGCCCCGGTCGGGGACATGAACCCCGGGCACTGGAACAACCGGCGGGTCTCGTGGTCCTACGTGGCCGCCCCGAACTACACCGGCGACCTGAAACTCGGATTTCTCCAAGGGGCGCAACGGTATTGGACGGCCATCGCGGTGTCGCACCTGCCCAACGGCGTCCACGGCGTGGAGTTCCTCGGCGCGGACGGCAGCTGGCAGCAGGCGCAGCCGGACAGTGACCTCGGACAGGCGTTCATCATCGGCCCGGCCGCCACGGCGGGCACCGCGTACGCGATCCGCGTCCGGGACGCGAGCGACGCGCTCGTCAACGACGGCCGCGTCTACCGCTTCACGCTGCCGGACCAGTGCCTTTCGGGGTGCGCGGCCGCCTACACCGGCATCAGTTACACGACCGGGACCAGCACGCCCACCACGACGCCGACGACTCCGACCACGCCCGCCGGGGCATCGTGCTCGGCGACCTCCGCGGTCACGTCCACGTGGACCGGCGGTCACCAGCTGGAGTTCACAGTGAAGAACACCGGCTCGACCGCGCTGGCCGGGTGGACGACGGCGTTCTCGTTCGCGGGCAGCCAGCAGGTGACCAACTCGTGGAACGCGGTGCCGGCCCAGACGGGCCAGCAGGTGCGGGCGGCCAACCAGACCTACAACGGAACGCTGGCCCCCGGCGCGACGACGACCTGGGGAGCCGTCGCGACCGGCGAGGCCCAGCCCCTGGCCGGATTGGCTTGCACCGCCCGCTGAGCTCAAGGGGCGGTGCCACGGACCCGGTCGGTCGGCACCGCGGCCGCACCGGCCCGCAAACCGGCACGGCGAGCACCGCCCCTGAATCTCAGCCCGCGGCCGCACCGGCCCGCGAACCGGCACGGCAAGCACCGCCCGCTGAGCCTCAGCCGACAGTCGCCCAGAAGCCGGTCAGTGCCGCGGCAGCGCGGGCCGGCTCGTGGGTCATCCACCAGTGCCCCAGGCCTTCGAGGACAGCGATCCTGGCGCCGGCCCGGGCGGCCGCCCGGCGGCGTTGTTCTTCGGTGCCGGCGACGTGGTCGGCCGTGGCCACGATGGCCAGGCCCGGCCGGGCCGCCGCGCGCTCCAGTGGCAGGCCCAGGCCGGGGTCGCCCGCGGACCGGTACACGGTCAGCACCGCCCGGCCCATCCCCTCGTCCTGGCCCGCCGCCACGCGGGCCGCGACCGCGCGGCCCATGCCTCGCTCCACCAGCACCGCCGTCCGCGCTTCGGCCGTGCCGCCGAACCGGGCCGCCACGTCGGCCTCGCCGAGGCCGGGCGTCCGCCAGCGGCGGGCCAGCTCGTGCCATTCGTAGCCCGGGTCGTACATCCCGAGCGCGTCGCTGACCCAGCTGCGGACGAGATCCGGGCGGCTCAGCACGACGTTCACCACGTGCCCGCCGCCGAGGTCGTGCCCCACCAGGTCCACCGGTTCGCCGAACGCCTCGAGCTCGCCGGCCAGCCAGTCGCGGTAGTCCGCGCGGCCGGCCCCGAACCCGGCGGGCAGGGGCGCGCCGAAACCGGGCGGCGACAGGCAGACCAGGTCCGAGCGCGCCGGGGCGAGCTCGGCCAGCAGCAGGTCCCAGACCGCCGCCGTTTCGGGGTTGCCGTGGACGAACACCGCGGGCATCAGGCCGCCACCGGCGTCGTCGGCTGCAGGACCGACTCCACCAGTGCCTCGGTGCGCAGGTGGGTGATCGCCTGGTACTCGGGGTCGCGGACCATGGCCGCGAAGGCCTGCCGGTCCGGGTAGCGGACGAGCACCACCATGTCCCAGGCCTGCCCGTCCTCGGCGACGAGCGCCGGGCCGCCGGCACCGAGGTACTCGACCTCCAGGCCGTAGCGGGCGTTGAGTCCGCGGCGGAGGGCTTCGGCGTAGCGCTGGTAGCTCTCGCGGCCGCCGTCCGGGCGGAACCGCAGCAGGTTCAGCATCACGACCGGGCCGCCGGGGTCGTCCGCAAGCAGGGCGTCGAGGGCACGGTCTTCGATTTCGATCATCAGGACCTCCTGGCCGCCAGCTTACACATACTTGTTGGTCGACACGCAAGTTAGTTTGGTAGGCTCCGATCATGCGCCGCACCCAGCAGGAACGCCGCGACCAGGCCGAAGCCGCACTCCTGACCGCCGCCGCCGAACTCGTCGTCGAGCAGGGCGTTCGGTCGCTGACGCTCGCCCGCGTCGGGGAACGCGCCGGGTACAGCCGCGGCATCGTCACCCACCACTTCGGCGGGAAGCAGGCACTGGTCGAACGGCTGGCGCGGGCCACGCAGACCGGGTTCGTCCCGGGTCTCGAGGACCTCCCGCCCGGCCTCGACCGCCTGCTGCGGCTGATCGACGGCTACCTCGGCGAGCTCGGCCGGATCGGCGTGTTCAACCAGGCTTTCCTGCTGCTGTGGGCGGAAGCCGCCACCCAGCCGGACCTGGCCCCGATCTTCCGCGAGCGGGACGCCGCCTTCCGCGCCGACCTGCGCGAGGACGTCGAAGCCGGCATCGCGGACGGCAGCATCGGCGCGGACGCCGGCGCGGCCGAGGTCGCGACCGCCGTCGTCGGGCAGCTGCGCGGGATCGCGCTGCAGCGGCTGCTCGATCCGGGGAGCGTCGACACCGAGGCGCTGCGCCGGAGCGTCACCGGCCAGTGGCGCCGCGCCCTGACCCCTTAGGCTCGGCGTCTTACCCGGAGGGAGGCGACGGCGTGACCGAACGCGGACGGCTGCCGCGCGTCAAGCGCGTGACGATCGAGGACGTGGCCCGGGAGGCCGGCGTCGGGCGGCAGACGGTGTCGCGCGCCCTGCGCGACCTGCCGGAGATCGCCCCGGACACCCGCGAGCGCGTGCTGGCGGCGGCGACCCGGCTGGGCTACCGGCCGAGCGCACTGGCCAAGGGCATGCGCACCCAGCGCTCGGACGTCATCGCGCTGATCGTCTCCGACATCGCGAACCCGTTCTACCCGGCCGTGGCGCGCGGGGTGTACGACGCGGCGGAGGCGGCCGGCTGCAGCGTCGTGCTGTACAACACCGACGCCGACCCGGGCCGGGAACGCGACGCCATCGAGGACGCCCTCGCCCGCTCCGCGCGCGGGGTCGTCGGCTTCTTCTACGGCACCCCGGACGACGTCCTCGCGGACTACGCGCGCTCGGTCCCGCTGGTGGTCGCCGACCGGGAGCTGCCGGCGGAGGTGGCGGCGTCGGTGAGCAACGACTTCGCGGCCGGCACCGCGGCGGCGGTGGAGCTGCTCGCCCGGCGGCCGGACGCGTGCCTCGGCATGCTGGACAGCTCGGTCGGCGTCGCGGTCGACGAGCGGCGGCTGGCCTTCGTCACGGCGTGCGCGGCGCTGGGCTTCGGCGACGTCTCGGCGCGGATCGTCCAGGGACCGCCGACCATCCCGGGCGGCACGGAAGCGACCCGGCAGCTGCTGGCGGCGTGGCCCGGGGTCAACGGGATCTTCGCGTTCAACGACCTGATGGGGATCGGGGCGGTCCAGGCGGTGCTCGCGCGCGGGGGCGAGGTGCCGCGGGACTGCGCGGTGGTCGGCTTCGACGACCTGGAGATGTCGGCGTACCTGAACCCGCCGCTCAGCACGGTCCGGATCGACAAGTACGACCACGGCCAGGCGCTGGTCCGGGCCCTGCTGGCGGACACCGTGGACCGGATCTCGCTGCCGGTTTCGCTGATCACCCGCGCGACCGCCTGAATCGAATCGGCCGAGAACCGCCCTTGACGGGGTCGCACCCCGGTGCGCATACTCCCCGGGAACACCGGCCGGGAACATTCCCGGGAACGTTCCCGAGCAACGGCGCGAAAGGAGGCGGCGACATGGGCGGCACTCCGTGGGCAGCTGGGCCGGGCCGTCGCCGCAGGTCCCGCCGGTCCACAGTGGACTGCCGGCCCCGCGCCGCGAGGTCTCCGCTGAAGCGCACGCCACCTCCGATGCCCGGACCACCGCGC
>NZ_MUMI01000469.1 GCF_002155975.1 Amycolatopsis kentuckyensis | reverse complement strand
GCCTTGGTGGGCGGGTGTGCTGCCCTTCCGCCCACCAAGGCATCACGCATGCTCAGAAGGCCACCAAGGCCGATCGCTCTCCCACCCGCTGAACCCTTTCGCACCCCCAACCCCTCTTATCGTGTGAAGCCACCTCAAGAGGGGAGACAACCGATGGGTTGGGTGAGCGAGCAGCTCGTCGAAGCGGCACAGGACGGCGACCTCGAATCGATCACCGCGGTGGTCCACGGAGCACACCCGCACGTCCGCCGCTTCGCCGACCACCTCTGCGCCTCGCCCCAGGACGCCGAGGACGCGGCCCAGGAGGCCCTGCTCGTCCTGTACCGCAAGATCGGCACCCTGCGGGCGTCGGCGGCGCTGGCGTCGTGGATGTTCCGGATCGTCCGCAACGAGTGCCTCCGCCGGGCCCGGCGGCTCCTCGACGACACGACCGACCCCGGCCTGGCCGCGTCCGCCGAAGACGAGGTCCTCAAGCGGCTCGAAGCCGAACGAGTCGCCGAAGCCATCCGGACGCTGCCCGACGTCCAACGCCGCGTCCTCATCATGCGCGACGTCCTCGGGCACCCGGGCCGGACCGTCGCCGACGCGCTCGGCCTGAGCACCGCGGCCATGAAGTCCCACCTGCACCGGGCCCGGACCGCGGTCCGGCTCCGGCTGCACACCGCCTGAAAGGAACC
>NZ_MUMI01000468.1 GCF_002155975.1 Amycolatopsis kentuckyensis | reverse complement strand
AGCTGCAGCGGGTGGCCCGGGCGTCGGCGTTGACGCGCTCTGTGGGCATCCCGCAGATCTCGGTGCTGCGCGACCCGACGACCGGCGGCGGCTGGGCGACGCTCGGCGCGGGCGCCGACGTCATCCTCGCGCTGCCGGAGGCGCAGGTCGGCTTCGCGGGCTCGCGGGTGCGCCCGCCGGGCTCGCCGGAGGCGTACACCGCCGAGGCGCACCTCGGCTGGGGTCAGGTCGACGCCGTGGTCGCGCCGGAGGAGCTCGGCGGGGTTTTGGAGCGGTGGCTGCGGCTGCTGACCGCGCGTTCGACGGCCGCGGCCCCGCCGCCGTCCGCGCTGCGGGCCGCTTCGCTGCCCGCGACGGGCTGGGAAGCGGTCCAGGCGGCGCGGTCGCCCGAGCGGGCCCGGGCGGCGGAGTACCTCGACGCGTATTTCGACTGGCGGGAGGACGTCAGCGGTGACCGCGTCGGCGGCGCGGACCCGGGTGTCGCGTGCGGCTTCGGCTGGCGCGACGGCCGGACGATCGCGTATGCGGCCCAGTGCGGCACGCCGACGTCCCCGGCGGGCTTCCGGACGGCGGCGCGCTTGGTGCGGCTGGCCTCGCGCCTGGACATCCCGGTGCTGACCCTGGTCGACACCCCGGGCGCCGCGAACGACGCGGCGGCGGAGCAGGCGGGCGCGGGCGGCGCGATCGCGGAGATGTTCGAAGCGGTGGCGACGGCTTCGGTCCCGGTGACGACCCTGGTGATCGGCGAAGGCGGCTCGGGCGGAGCGCTGGCGTTCGCCGCGGCGGGGTCGACGTGGGTGGCGCCGGACGCGTACTTCTCGGTGACGTCCCCGGAAGCCGCGGCGGCGATCCTCAAGCGCCCGGCTTCCGAGGTTCCGGAGATCGCCAACCAGCTGCACCTGCGGCCCCAGGACCTGGTGGACCTGGGCGTCGCGCGGGCCGTCGTGGGTGTCAAAGCGGGCTAGCACCCGCGTTACCACTCACGGAGGTTCGTCCATTCGTGGTTGGATCTTGCGATGGGGTATCAACTCAACAGGCGAACGGCGTTCGGTTTGGGGACCGCCGTCGCCGCTGGAAGCATTCTGGCCGGCTCTCCCGCGTCCGCGCAGGAAGCAGACATCGAGGCCAGCCCGGCCACACCGGACCGGGCCAGGCAGAAAGTCAAGCGCGTCTACGACGCCGCGGCCGCCGAGGCAGGTGGCGTCTGGAACTCCTACATCAGCGTGGCCGACCAGGTGGCCGTCGACGTGGCGTCCGACGAGGTCGTCGAGGCGTACAGCGTCAACAAGGTGGCCGTCGCGGTCACCTTGATGGACAAGATCGACCGTGGCCTGCTCACCCTGGACCAGCAGGTCCAGGTGCCGGCGAGCATCGTCGTGCCGGGTGGCGACGGCATCATCATCCTGGACAAGGCGTACCCGAGCGCGTTCACGCTGGGCCACGTCCTGTCGCTGTTCCTCACGGTTTCGGACGACACGTGCGTCCGGCTGGTGGGGCTCGTGGTTCCGGCGGCCGAGATCAACCAGATCCTGGTGGCCAAGGGCTTCCCCAAGACCCAGGTCACGCCGGTGGCCAACCCGAACCGCTACTTCCTCGGCCAGACCACTCCGCGCGAAACCCACGACCTGCTGAAGGCGCTGGTCGCGGGCACGTTGCTGAGCCCGGCGTCGACGGAGTACCTGCTGTCCATCCTGCGCTCGCAGGTGGCGTTCACCGACGGTATCCGCCGTGAGATGTCGTCCCTCGATCGGGCGAGGATCGCCACGAAGGCGGGCTGGCTGAACGACGGCCGCAACGAGGCGGGGATCATGTTCGACACCGCGGGCAAGCCGGTGTTGATCTACTCGATGTTCGCGCACGGCCAGGCGAACCCGGAGGACTTCGGGGCCACGCACCCGGTCCGGCAGGCCAGCGCGAAGATGGGGCCGAAGTTCCTGCGCGCGGTCGACAAGATCGCGGGCGCCGGCTCCAGGACGTTCCGGGCACCGGCTTACCAGCAGTACAACGGCGGCTGAGAGCAGCTACCGAGGGCGGCGACCACCGTGGACACACGGCGGTCGCTGCCCCGGAGTTACGCCCGCACCAGCTCCGGAACGCGGTCGGCCCAGGTGCCGTGCGGTTCGAGGGTCACCTCGCGGACGTCGTCCTCGCGGCGGTCCAGCCGGACCACCAGGTAGTCCTCCGACAGCCGCTCCGCCGAGCCCTCGCCCCACTCGACCACGATCGCCGACCGCTCCAAGTCCGTGTCCAGGTCCAGATCGTCCAGCTGCGAAAGGTCGCCGCCCAGCCGGTACGCGTCGACGTGCACCAACGGCACGCCGGCAGCACCCGCCGGGTGCACCCGGGCCAGGACGAACGTCGGCGAACTCACGCGGCCGCCGACGCCGAGGCCGTCCGCGATGCCGCGGGTCAGCGTCGTCTTGCCCGCGCCGAGCGGGCCGGCCAGGAGGACCAGGTCGCCCGCGCGCAGCACGCGGCCGAGCGCTCGCCCGAAGTCCATCGTGTCGTCGGGGGTCGGGAACACGAAACTCAACGCTGCCACCACCAGGTTCGCCGGGACGAGGATTCGCCGTCCACACCGGAACAGCGTTGCAGGAGATCGATCAGATGGCTGTTCACCAGCTCGGGCTGCTCGAGCTGGACCATGTGCCCGGCGCCGCGAACGCGCACCAGCTCCGCGTCGGGCAGCTCGGCCGCGATCCGCTCGGCGTGCGCGAACGGCGTGAACCGGTCCGAATCGCCGCCGATGACCAGCACTTC
The DNA here is from genome assembly GCF_002155975.1 of Amycolatopsis kentuckyensis. GTDB lineage: Bacteria > Actinomycetota > Actinomycetes > Mycobacteriales > Pseudonocardiaceae > Amycolatopsis > Amycolatopsis kentuckyensis. The sequence continues at coordinate 9,066 of NZ_MUMI01000468.1, read as the reverse complement.
CGCGTGCTTCAGGCCGGCCAGTGCGGCGTAGCGGTTGTGGCTGCCGAGCGTGTCGACGAAGTTGACGAGGCCGCGCACCGGCGTCACCTCGAGCATTTCCAGCATGAAGTCGACGAGCCGCGGCGCGACGTCCCGGCTGCCGAACGCCAGCCGGCGCACGGCCTGCCGCGTCAGCTGGCCGCCCGCCGCGCGGACGAACTCCACCAGCCCGGGCTGCCAGCCGGCGAGCCCACCGGCGGCGCGCGTCAGCGGGTTGTACTTCGAGAGCAGCGAACGCGGCAACCCGCGTGCCCCGACTTCGCCCGCCGCCGTCGCGATGAAGGCGACGCCTTCCACCTGGTCTTCGAACAGCGAAGGGAACTCGGCGGCCAGTTCCATGATCACCATGCCGCCCATCGAGTGCCCCATCAGCACGATGGGCCCCTCCGGCACCACGGACCGCAGCACGCAGTCCAGGTCCCGCGCCAGCTGCTCGATGGTCGACGTCTCGGCCGAAGCCGCGCCGGACAGGCCGTGGCTGCGGTGGTCGTAGTACACCTGGCGCACGCGCGGCAGCCGCAGCGACGCGAGGTCGCGACGCTGGAAATGCCAGCAGCGCCGCGAAAGCGCGAAGCCGTGTACCCCCACGACGGTCAGTTCCGGTTCGCCGCCGTCCTCCGGGTCGATTTCCTCGACCGAAAGCGGCGTGCCGTCCTCGGCCGCGACCGTCGAAGTGCGGTCGGGCTTCAGCTCCCCCAGCGGCTCGTCCACGTACGGATCCTCACTGTGCCGCCGCTGCTGCGCGGCGACGATGGCGGCGGCGGCCGTCCCGGTGGCCAGGGCCCCGACCCCGCCGGCGATGGCCAGCAGTCGTCGTGAAGGTGTCACGAGCGTTCCCCCAGATACCGGCGCCGCACCCGCGGCCGGTACATCGAGGTGACGATTTCGTAGTCGATGGTCCCCAGCTTGTCGGCCCATTCGCGGGCAGTGGGCTCGCCACGCGTCCCCGCGCCGAACAGGACGACCTCGTCGCCGACGGCCGGTACGAAGTCGCCGCAGTCGACCACCAGCTGATCCATGCAGACGCGCCCGGCGACCGGCCGTCGCTGCCCGCCCAGCCAGACGTCCATGCGACCGGAAAGGGACCGCGGGACGCCGTCGGCGTACCCGGCCGGGACGAGCGCCAGGTTCGTGTCCCGGGAAGCGGTCCAGGTGTGCCCGTAGGACACCGACTCCCCGGCTTCGATGCGCTTGACCAGCGCGACCGCCGAGCGGAACGTCATGGCCGGGCGCAGGTCTTCGGCCTGCGGCACCGGGTTCAGCCCGTACATCGCGATACCGGGCCGGACGACGTCGAAGTGCAGGTCCGGCCGGGTGAGCAGGGCCGCGGAGTTCGCCAGGTGCCGCATCGGGTCGAGCCCGGCGGCGCGGGCGGCGTCGTAGGCCTCGGCGAAGCGCTTGGCCTGCAGGTCGGTCGCGGGGTGGTCCGGCTCGTCCGCGCACGCGAGGTGGGACCAGATCGCGACGACTTCGACCCGCGGTTCGGCGGCCGCCGCTTCGACCAGTTCGGCCCACGCGGCGGGCGGGCAGCCGTTGCGTGAGAGCCCGGTGTCGATTTTGAGGTGCACACGGGCTCGGGTACCCGGTTTTGCCGCGGCCGCGATGCGGCGAAGCTCACCCAGCGAGCTGGCCGCGAGGTCGATGTCCGCTTCGAGGCCGGCCGCGAAGTCGACGTCCGGGGTGTCCAGCCAGCTGAACAGCCGGGTTTCGATGCCGGCTTCGCGGAGGGCGAGGGCCTCGCCGAGCGAGCAGGTGCCCAGCCAGGACGCGCCGGCCTCGACCGCGGCGCGCGCCACCGGCAGCGCGCCGTGGCCGTAGGCGTCGGCCTTCACCACGGCCATCACCTGGGAGCCGGGCGCGCGGGCGCCCAGCAGGGTGAGGTTGTGGCGGATCGCGTCGAGGTCGATGTCGACCTGCGCCCGCGGGAAACTGGAGGTCATGGCGCCCTCCAGTTTCCCACGACCCGGGGTCAGGGCAGCCAGGCCCCGCGCGTGAGCATGCCCACCTGCGCCCGCGGACTGAAACACCTCAAGGCCATGGCGACGTCCAGTCCCCCATGACCCGAGGTCAGGGCAGGCGCGCCCCGGACGTGGCGGAGAACACGTGCAGCTCGTCCGGCCGGATCCGCAGGTGCAGCGTGTCGCCCATCGCCGGCGGGGTGCGCGGGTCGACCCGGACGACGACGTTGGGGCGGGTGTCGTCGGCGTCGGTCTGGGCGAGCTTGCCGTAGACGAAGGCGTCCGAGCCGAGCTCCTCGACCAGGTCCACCTTCACCGGCAGGGCGCCGTCCTCGTTCGTCACGACCTCGAGGGCCTCGGGGCGGAAGCCCAGGGTCACGGTGTCGCCGTCGGCGGCGGCGATGGTCTCGCGGGTCAGCGGCACGCGAGCGCCGCCCACCTCCGCGCCGTCCTGGGTCAGCTTCGCGGTGGCGAGGTTCATCGCCGGCGAGCCGATGAAGCCCGCGACGAAAGCGTTTGCGGGCCGGTCGTACAGGGCGCGCGGGGTGTCGCACTGCTGCAGCAGGCCGTCCGACAGCACCGCGACGCGGTCACCCATCGTCATGGCCTCGACCTGGTCGTGCGTGACGTACACCGTCGTGACGCCGAGGCGGCGCTGGAGCGCGGCGATCTGCGTACGGGTCGACACACGCAGCTTCGCGTCGAGGTTCGACAGCGGCTCGTCCATGAGGAAGACCTGCGGCTCCCGGACGATCGCGCGGCCCATCGCGACGCGCTGGCGCTGACCACCGGAGAGCGCCTTCGGCTTGCGGTCGAGGTACTGCTCGATGTCGAGCAGCTTCGCGGCCTCGAGCACCTTCTGCTTGATCTCGGACGCGGGCCGCCCGGCGATCTTCAGCGCGAAGCCCATGTTCTGCGCGACCGTCATGTGCGGGTACAGCGCGTAGTTCTGGAACACCATCGCGATGTCCCGCGAACGCGGCGGCAGCTGGGTGACGTCGCGGTCGCCGATCCAGACGGCGCCGTCGTCGATGTCCTCGAGGCCGGCCAGCATGCGCAGGCTGGTCGACTTGCCGCAGCCGGACGGGCCGACCAGCACGAGGAACTCGCCGTCGGCGATCTCCAGGTCCAGCGCGTCGACCGCGGGGCGCTCCGAACCCGGGTAGCGGCGGGTCGCCTTGTCGTAGGTGATGGAAGCCATCGGTCAGTCCTCTCCGAGATTCCGCCGGACCCCGTAAGCCGCTTCGCGGGCTTCGAGGTGGCGCTGCTGGATCCGGTGGCCCTCGGCGCGCTGCGCCTCGGTCGGCTCGTCCAGCTCGAGCCGAAGCTTCTGGTTCTCCTGCCAGGACGGGGGTTCCGCACTGGAAGCCAGCGCCCACGCCGCCTGCCGGGCCGCACCGAGCGCGACGTATTCGGCGACTTCGGGCAGCTGCACGGGCACCCCGAACACCAGCGGCGCGACCGCGCGGACGGCCCGCGACTGCGCGCCCCCGCCGATCAGCAGCACGCGCTGGACGTCGAGGCCGTGCGCGCGCACGGCGTCGAGGCCCGCGGCCAGGCCGCAGAGCATGCCTTCGACGGCACTGCGCGCGAGGTTCTCCGGGGTCATGTTGTCCCTGGTCAGCCCGGTCAGTGAGCCGGTGGCACCGGGCAGGTTCGGGGTGCGCTCGCCGTCGAGGTACGGCAGGAACGTGAGGCCGCCGGCGCCGGGTTCGGCGGTCAGGGCGAGCCGGTCGAACTCGCTGAGCGTCGCGCCCAGCATCGCGGCCGTCGCGGTCAGGACGCGGGCGGCGTTCAGGGTGCAGGCGAGCGGGAGGAAGCGGCCGGTCGCGTCGGCGAACCCGGCGACCTCGCCGCTGACGTCGGCCGCGCCGGTTTCGGCGACGCCGAACACGGTGCCGCTGGTGCCGAGCGAGACGACGGCGTCGCCGGGCTTGAGTTCCAGCCCGAGCGCGGCGGCCATGTTGTCGCCGGTGCCGGCCGAGACGAGCACGCCGTCCGGGGTGTGGCCGGCGGCGTCGGCCGGGCCGAGCACGGTGGGCAGCTCCGGCGTCCGGCCGCCGAAGGCGTGGCTGAGGACGTCGAGGCGGTAGGCGTTGTCGGACGGCGAGAAGTAGCCGGTGCCGGACGCGTCGCCGCGGTCGGTGACCGGGTCGCCGCCGGTGAGCTTCCAGGTCAGCCAGTCGTGCGGGAGCAGCACGCGGGTGACGCGGTCGGCGAGCTTCGGCTCGTGCTCGGCCAGCCAGCGCAGCTTCGTGACGGTGAAGCTCGCGACCGGCACCGAGCCGACGGACTTCGCCCAGGCCGACGGCCCGCCGAGCTCTTCGATGAGGTCGAGCGCCGCCTGCGCGGAGCGGGTGTCGTTCCAGAGCAGTGCGGGCCGGACGACCTCGTCGTTCTCGTCCAGCGTGACCATGCCGTGCTGCTGGCCGCCGACGCCGATGGCCTTGACGCCGTCGAGCACGCCGTTCGTGGCTTCGGCGAAGGCGTCCCACCAGGCGGCGGGCGCGACCTCGGTGCCGTCGGGGTGCGGCGCGCGGCCGGTGCGGACGATCTCGCCGGTTGCGGCGTCGCACACGACGACCTTGGTCGACTGGGTGGACGAGTCGATGCCGGCGACCAGTTCAGCTGTCATAGGGCTGCCCCTCTGCGACGTGTTCGACGATCTCGATCGCGGTACCGGCGTTCAGCGCGGCCTCGATCTCCTCGGTGGGCGTGGCTTGGCCCGTGATCAACAGGTCGTAGTCGCCGACGTTGCCGTGGGCGTAGGTCGCCGTGCGGCCGAACTTCGAGTGGTCGACGACGAGGACGCTCTGGTTCGCGACCCGCAGCGCGGCCTTCTTGAGCTCGGCGTAGTCGCGGTCGGGGTGGAACAGCCGCCCGACGGCGACGGCGGTGACCGAGACGAACGAGACGTCGGCGCGGATCGAGTCCAGCAGGTTCAGCACCTCGGGACCGGCGCAGGAGTCGTACTCGTGGCTGTAGCGGCCGCCGGCGAGGACGACGTCGACCTGGGGGCCGAGCAGCCGGGCGGCGTGCAGCGAGTTGGTGACGACGGTGAGCGCGTCGATCTCGGCGAGCCGCTTGACCAGCGGGAGGAGGGTGGTGGAGTCGTCGACGAAGACGGTCTGGCCCGGCTGCACGTGGTTCGCGGCGGCCTGGCCGAGGGCTTCCTTCTCGCCGTGGTGGAGCGTGTCGCGGAAGCGGGCGGCGCTCTCGATGGTGAGCGCCGGGTAGGCCTCGACCTTGCCGCGCAGCTTGCGCAGGAGCCGGCGTTCGGCCAGGTCGTCGAGGTCGCGGTGCATGGTCATCAGGCTGACCTTGAAGCGGCTGGTCAGGTCGTCGATCCGGGCCTCGCCCTGCTCGATGACGTGGTCGAGGATGTCCTGCCGCCGCCGCTCGACGACGGCATCGGACGGCCGGGTCTTCCGGTCTCCGGATGCTGCTGTGCCGCCGCTCACACGGACTTCTTACCAGATTTATCGCGCGAAGTTAACAGAGAACTCGATAAGTCTTCTCAGGACGTTAGCGAGCGGATCGACCGGATGGCCTCCGGGATCGCGTGGACCAGCCCGGATGCCGAGGTCGGGGCGTTCTGCGCCGCGATCGCGCCCGCCAGCGAGTGCACGTGGGCCGCGGCCGCGGCGGCCAGCCAAGGGTCCAGGCCTGCAGCGAGGAGGGCGCCGACCAGTCCTGAGAGGACGTCACCCGAACCCGCGGTCGCCAGCCAGGCGCCGCGGGGCGTGTTGACCGCGGTCCGGCCGTCCGGGGCCGCGACCACCGTGCAGTGCCCCTTCAGCAGCACCACCGCGTCGTACTTCTTCGCGGCCTCGCGCGCCGCCGCCACCCGGTCCCGGCCCGGTTTGCGGCCCATCAGGCGCTCGTACTCGCCCGCGTGGGGGGTCAGGACCAGCGGCGTGTCCGGGTCGCGGGCGTCCAGGACTTCCGGGGACTTCGCGATGATCGTCGTCGCGTCGGCGTCCGCGCAGACCGGGACGCCCTGGCCGAGGACGTGGTGCAGGACGTCCCGGCCCTCCGAGCCGGTGCCGATGCCCGGCCCGACCACCCACGCCTGGACCCGGCCGGCGTCGGCCACCGTGCCGGTGGCGATGACCTCCGGCCATTGCGCGCGGACGACGTCCGCCGCGTGGCCCGCGTACCGCACCAGACCCGAGGTCGCGCGGACGGCCGAGCCCGCGGCCAGCACCGCCGCGCCCGGGTACGTCGCCGAGCCGGCCGCGACGCCGACGACGCCCTGGCTGTACTTGTCGTCCTCCGGTCCGGGCACCGGCCAGGCCGCGGCGACGTCGACGATGTCGAGCCGGCGCAGGTCGGGGTCCGCCAGTTCGAGGCCGATGTCGACCAGTACGACCTCACCGCACCACGACGGGGCCAGTGCGTGCACCGGTTTGAGCGCGCCGAAGGTGACCGTGCGGGTGGCTTTGACCGCGGGGCCGTCGACCGCGCCGGTGTCCGGGTCGACGCCGCTGGGCAGGTCGACCGCGACGATCGGGGCTTCCACCAGGTCCACCAGCCGCGCGGCATCGGGCCGCAGCGAGCCGCTCGCGGAGATGCCGACGATGCCGTCGACCACGACGTCGGCCTTGGCGATCCACTGTGGACCGTCCTCGGCGGACACCGCGCGGCCCCCGGCGCGCTTCAGCGCCGCGAGTCCCGTTGCGTGCGCGCGCTCGGGCTTGAGCAGGATCGCCGTGACGGCCACCCCGCGCCGGCGCAGGAACGCCCCGGCCCACAGCGCGTCGCCGCCGTTGTCGCCGGAGCCGGCCAGCAGGACGACCCGGCGGCCGGAGACGCCGCCGGTGTGGTCTTCGAGGAGGTCCGCGATCTGCACCGCGAGCCCGAACGACGCCCGCCGCATCAGCTCGCCCTCCGGCGTGACGGCGAACGCCCGCCCCTCCGCTTCGCGAATCCGTTCGGTAGTCCAGATTCCCTGCACGGCGGCGGCCTCCCGGCTTACTCGACGGTGACGGACTTCGCCAGGTTACGCGGCTTGTCGACGTCGTACCCGCGGGCGCGGGCGATCTCCGCGGCCAGCACCTGCAGCGGCACTGTGGACACCAGCGGCTGCAGCAGCGTCGGCACCGCCGGGACCTCGATGAGCTCGTCGGCGAACGGCCGGACCGTCTCGTCGCCCTCTTCGGCGATGACGATCGTGCGGGCGCCGCGCGCCTGGATCTCGCTGATGTTCGAGACGAGCTTCGAGTGCAGCACCGCGCGGCCCTTGGGCGACGGCATCACGACGACGACCGGCAGGCCCTCTTCGATCAGCGCGATCGGGCCGTGCTTGAGCTCGCCGGCCGCGAAGCCCTCGGCGTGCATGTACGCGAGTTCCTTGAGCTTCAGCGCACCTTCGAGGGCGACCGGGAAGCCGACGTGGCGGCCGAGGAACAGGATCGCCTTCGAGTCCGCGATCCGGCGGCCGAGATCCCGCACCTGGTCCACAGTGGACAGTACCTTCTGGACGGCCGCGGGCATGGCCTCCAGCTCGGCGAACTCGCGCGCGACCTCGTCCGGGTACTTGGTGCCGCGAGCCTGCGCCAGCGCCAGGCCGACCAGGTAGTTGGCCGCGATCTGGGCGAGGAACGCCTTCGTCGAGGCGACGCCGATCTCGGGCCCGGCGTGGGTGTAGAGGACGGCGTCGGACTCGCGCGGGATCTGCGCGCCGTTGGTGTTGCAGACGGCGAGCACGCGGGCCTTCTGCTCGCGCGCGTGCCGGACGGCTTCGAGCGTGTCCGCCGTCTCGCCGGACTGGCTCACCGCGACGACGAGCGTGTCGCGGTCCAGGACCGGGTCGCGGTAGCGGAACTCGCTCGCGAGCTCGACCTCGACCGGCAGCCGCGTCCAGTGCTCGATGGCGTACTTGGCGACCAGGCCGGAGTGGTAGGCCGACCCGCAGGCGACGACGAAGACCTTGTCGACGTCGCGGAGGTCCTGGTCGGAGATGCGCTGCTCGTCGAGGATGATCCGGCCGGACTCGAAGTGGCCGCGCAGCGTGTTCGCCAGCGCCTCGGGCTGCTCCTCGATCTCCTTGAGCATGAAGTACTCGTGGCCGCCCTTCTCGGCGGCGGAGAGGTCCCAGTCGACGGTGAACGGCTTGGCCTGGGCGGCGTCGCCGTGGAAGTCCAGGACGTCGTAGCCCTCGCGGGTGATGACGACGAGCTGGTCCTGCCCGAGTTCGACGGCCTCGCGGGTGTGCTCGATGAAGGCGGCGACATCGGAGGCGACGAAGTGCTCACCGTCGCCGACCCCGACGACCAGCGGCGACGACCGGCGCGCGGCCACGATCGTGTCCGGGTGGTCGGCATGCGTCACGACCAGGGTGAACGCGCCTTCCAGGCGGCGGCAGACGGCGGCGACGCTGGCGGTGAGGTCGCCCTTGGTGTCGCCTTCGGTGTACGTCCGCGCGATGAGGTGAGCGGCGGTCTCGCTGTCGGTGTCGCTGGCCATCTCGACGCCATCGGCTTCCAGCTCGGCGCGAAGGGCGGCGAAGTTCTCGATGATGCCGTTGTGCACGACGGCGACGCGCTGCGAGGCGTCCCGGTGCGGGTGCGAGTTCCGGTCGATCGGGGCGCCGTGGGTGGCCCAGCGGGTGTGCCCCATGCCGGCGGTGCCGCCGAAGTGCTCCCGGCCGACCTCGTCGAGCCGGCCTTCCAGGTTGGCCAGCCGGCCCGCCTTGCGCTCGACGGTCAGCGCACCGGCACCGTCGAGGACGGCCACCCCGGCGGAGTCGTAACCGCGGTACTCCATGCGCCGGAGCCCACCGAGGACGACGTCCAGAGCCGGGCGGTGCCCGACATATCCCACGATTCCACACACGGACACCAGCCTAACGAGGGATGTTCAGCGGGTTGACGGGGTGGGCGAACGGTCTTCTACCTGGGGAGATGTCGGATTGGTGGTTCGAACCAATGCTGCGCATCCGGGAGGGTGGGGCCTTGGGGCGGCCGGAACTGTCGGTGTCTGCCGGTAACGTGGAAAACGGGGGCGCCCCCGCGGGTTGCTGGTTGGCCCACCACCCCGAAGCCGGAATTGTCACTACGGACGGTGG
>NZ_MUMI01000467.1 GCF_002155975.1 Amycolatopsis kentuckyensis | reverse complement strand
GGCGCCGGTCTGGTCCTGGTCGAGCGGTTGTCCGACGCGCGGCGACTCGGCCACCCGGTGCTCGCCGTGCTGCGCGGCAGCGCCCTGAACCAGGACGGCGCGTCCAACGGCCTCAGCGCGCCCAGCGGCCCCGCCCAGCGGCGCGTCATCCGGGCGGCCCTCGCCGACGCCGGACTGTCCACAGCGGACGTGGATCTGGTCGAAGCGCACGGCACCGGCACCGCGCTGGGCGACCCGATCGAGGCGCAGGCCCTCCTGGCCACCTACGGTCAGGACCGTGAGGAGCCGCTGTGGCTGGGCTCGCTCAAGTCGAACATCGGCCACACGCAGGCCGCCGCGGGTGTCGCCGGGGTGATCAAGACGGTGCAGGCGCTGCGGCACGGCGTGCTGCCGCGGACGCTGCACGCGGAGACACCGTCGTCCCATGTGGACTGGGCGAGCGGTGCGGTGCGGCTGCTCGACGAGCCGCGCCCGTGGGAACGGCCGCGGCCGCGCCGGGCGGCGGTCTCGTCGTTCGGCATCTCCGGCACGAACGCCCACGTCATCCTCGAACAGGGTGACGCCGGCCTCGTGGCCACACCCGACCCCGCCGTGGTGCCGTGGGTGCTGTCCGCAAAGACGCCGGAGGCGCTGCAGGCCCAAGCCGCCGCGCTGCAGGAGTGCACGGCCGAGGGCAGCGTCGCCGACATCGCGTTCTCGCTGGCGACGACGCGCACCGCCTTCCCGCACCGCGCGGTCGTCACCGGCGGCCGGACAGCTCTGGAGGGCGGGCTTTCCGCGCTGGCCCAGGGGCTCCCGGCGCCGAACGTGGTCTCCGGCACTGTGGTCCCGGGGCGGACCGCGCTGGTGTTCCCCGGCCAGGGATCGCAGTGGGCGGGCATGGCGCTCGAACTGGCGGAGTCGTCGCCGGTGTTCGCGGCGCGGCTCGACGAGTGCGCCGTCGCGTTGTCGTCCTTTGTGGACTGGTCGGTGCGGGACGTCCTGGCCGATGCCGAGGCGCTGGCTCGCGTCGATGTCGTCCAGCCCGCGCTGTTCGCGGTGATGGTGTCGCTGGCCGGACTGTGGCGCTCCTTCGGCGTCGTGCCGGAAGCGGTGGTGGGGCACTCGCAGGGCGAGATCGCGGCCGCCGTGGTTTCGGGGGCACTGTCGCTCGAGGACGGTGCGCGGGTCGTCGCGCTGCGCAGCAAGGCGATTCTGGCGCTGGCCGGAGGCGGCGGCATGGTCTCCGTCGCGGCGCCCCCGGAGACCGTCGAGGCACGGCTGACCGACGGGCTGTCGATCGCCGCGGTGAACGGCCCGGCCGCCGTCGTCGTCTCCGGCGAACCCGGCGCGCTGGACGCGCTGATCGCCGCGTGCGAGGCGGACGGCGTGCGCGCCAAGCGGATCCCCGTCGACTACGCGTCCCACTCGGCGCAGGTCGAGCAGCTGCGCGCCGAACTCCTGGACGTGCTGGCCCCGATCCGGCCGCGGACCGGAGACATCCCGTTCTTCTCGACCGTCACCGGCACCTGGCTCGACGGCATCGAGCTGGACGCCGCGTACTGGTACACGAACCTCCGCGAGACCGTCCGGCTCGACGTCGCGGTGCGCACGCTCGCCGCGGAAGGCTTCGGCACGTTCGTCGAAGCCTCGCCCCACCCGGTGCTGACCATGGCGATCGGCGAGACCGAAGGCGTCGAGGCGCTCGGTTCCCTGCGCCGCGACGACGGCGGGTACGAGCGGTTCCTCCGGTCGCTCGGCGAAGCGCACGTCCGCGGGGTCGCCGTCGACTGGACGCCCGCGTTCCCCGGCGCGCACCGCGTCGAGCTGCCCACCTATGCGTTCCAGCGACGTCGCTACTGGCTCGACGCCGGCACCGCGGCCGCTGACCCGGTGGACGCCGCGTTCTGGGCCGCCGTGGACGGTCTCGACCTCGACGCCGTCGCCGGCACCCTCGACGTGGCACCCGGCAGCACCCTGGCCGAGGTCCTGCCCGCGCTGACCCGGTGGCACGACCGGGCCCGCACCGCGTCCGAAGTGGACTCCTGGCGCTACCGCATCGAGTGGCAGCCCGTCGCCACGCCGTCCGCGCCGGAGCTGTCCGGACGCTGGCTGGTCGTCGTCCCGGACGGCCACGACGACGCCGGCGTCCCGGCCGCCCTCGCCGCCCACGGCGCCGAGCCGGTCGTGACCTCCGAATTCGCCGAGGGGTACGCCGGGGTCGTCTCGCTGCTCGCCCTCGACGAGACCGCCGGAGCCACCGCGAACCTCGCGCTGGCCCAGGCCATGGCCGGGAGCGAAACGCCGTTGTGGCTGCTGACCCGCGGCGGGGTCACCGGGGACGGGATCTCTCCCGCCCAGGC
>NZ_MUMI01000466.1:236-11209 GCF_002155975.1 Amycolatopsis kentuckyensis | reverse complement strand
CCGAGCCGAGCCGAGCCGAGCCGGCCCGGCTGGGCCGGGCTCGGCTCGGCTCGGCTCGGCTCGGTGCGAGGGTCCAGACCGGCGCGGGAAACCACGTGACGGCACCGCTATCCTGAATCCGTGGCCGTCGTCGCGGGGTACCGCCGATTTACCGGCCCCCTGGCCCCTTCCGGGTGCCGGTGGGGTTGTGGTGCCACGTCCGCGGCCGGGCTTGCCTGAGCCGCTCCATCGAGCCCACCGTTCCCGGATTCCTTCGGGAACCTGGTGAACGCACCGACCTCGCCGGGTGTCCGGGCCAGGGGGAGACCTCCCTCGACCGTCCCGCACACCTGGAGGCCCTGCCGTGCCCGAACCACTCACTCCCGCCCAGCTCGCCCGCGCCCTCGCCGTCCGGGATCTCACCGATCCCGGCGGCGGGCCGCATGCCGTCCAGCTCGTCGTCGAGCAGGCCGTCGAGGCGCTCGCCAGCCGATGGTCCTGCGCCGTCCGGTGGTGGCCCGGCGAGCGCGTCGTCACCGTGGCCGACAACTACGACCACCTCGGCTACGACCCCGCCGACGTCACGCGCGACGCCCGCTACACCCGGTACGTCGACCAGGACCACGTCCTGCGCAGCCACTCCACCGCGATGGTCCCCGCCGCGCTGCGCGCACTGGCCGCGAACCCGGCCGACGACGTCCTGCTCGTGTGCCCCGGCCTCGTCTACCGCCGCGACAGCATCGACCGGCTGCACAGCGGGACGCCGCACCAGCTCGACCTCTGGCGGATCGTCCGCGGCGCCACCACCCGGGCCGACCTCGAAGAGATGGTCGCCGCCCTGGTGCCGGGCCTGCGGTGGCGGCTCGAACCGCGCCGCCATCCGTACACAGTGGACGGTGCGCAGCTGGACGTCGAGCACGACGGGCGCTGGGTCGAGGTCGCCGAGTGCGGGCTCGCCCACGCGGGCGTCCTCGCGCGGGCCGGGCTCGGCGACGACTGGTCCGGGCTGGCGCTCGGCATGGGCCTCGACCGGATGCTCATGCTGCGCAAGGGCATCCCGGACATCCGGCTGCTGCGCTCCACCGAGCCGGCCGTCGCCGCCCAGCTGACGGACCTCGCGCCCTACCGGCCGGTTTCCGCGCTGCCGCCGGTCCGCCGCGACCTGTCGATCGCCGTCGACGCCCACGACCGGGCCGAGGACCTCGGCGACCGCGTCCGCGACGCGCTCGGCGACGAAGCCGACGTCGTCGAGTCGGTCGAGATCCGCGAGGAGACGCCGTACGCCCTGCTCCCGCCGCAGGCGCGGGCCCGGCTCGGCGCGCAGCCGGGCCAGAAGAACCTCCTCGTCCGCCTGGTGCTCCGCCCCCTGGACCACACGCTGTCCGATCACCAGGCGAACGTCCTCCGGGACCGGGTCTACGCCGCCCTGCACCGGGGGAGCGTCCACCAGTGGGCCGGAGTCACCGGAGCACGCGGTACCGCAGGTGCGTGACCGAGGCGGTCGCCCGCGCGTCCACCTGCTCGAGGTTCAGCGGCGGGACGCCGTCGAACAGCCGGACGCCGTCGCCGAGCGTGTAGGGCGCGATGTGCAGCCGCAGCTCGTCGATCAGGCCCGCGGCGAGGTACTGGTTGACGGTGGTCGCGCCGCCGTGGACGGAGATCCCGCCGTCGCCCGCCGCCTCGCGGGCGCGGGCCATCGCGGCCTCGATGCCGTCGGTGACGAAGTGGAACGTGGTGCCGCCCGCCATCGGCTGCGGCTCGCGCGGGTGGTGGGTGAGCACGAAGACCGGGCCGTGGTAGGGCGGGTTGTCGCCCCACCAGCCCGTCCACGGCCGATCCCACTCGCCGCGCACCGGGCCGAACATGTTGCGCCCCATGATGAACGCCTTGGCCGTCATCATCCGGTCGAACTCGGCCGGGTGCTCGTCGCGGCCTTCGCCGTACCAAGCGTGCAGCTTGTCGCCCCAGCCGTCGCCGCCGTCGTCGCCGAACGGGCGCTGCTCGGTCTGGTGGTGCCCGGCTGCGTACCCGTCGAGGGTGATCGTGAGGTCGCAGGTCACCTTGCCGGTCATGTCCGTGTCCTCCTCGGTCGGTTGCTCCGGCACCAGCATGGCCCGGCCGTCACATGACGTCCAATGTCAATCGAGGCGAAGACTCATTGATATTCTTGATGAATGCTGAACCTGGTCCAGCTCAAGGTCCTGGCCGCGGTGGCCCGGCACGGCTCGGTGACCGACGCGGCCCGGGAACTCCACTATTCGCAGCCGTCGGTGAGCCACCACCTGGCCCGCCTGGAAGCGGCCACCGGCGCCCGGCTCGTGCAGCGGGCCGGCCGGGGCATCCGCCTGACGCCGGAAGGCCGCCTGCTGGCCGACCGCGCCGCCGAAATAGCCGGCCGGGTGGACGCGGCCGCCGAAGAGCTGGCCGCGCAGGTCGGCCTGCGGGCCGGGCGCGTCCGGCTGGCCGCCAACGCGTCCGCGCTGAGCACCCTCGTGCCGAGAGCGGCCGCGTCGCTGGCGCGGGACCACCCGGGGCTCGAGCTGAGCCTGGCCGACCGGCATCCCGTGGAGGCGCTGGACATGCTGCGCCGCGGCGAAATCGACGTCGCCCTCGTCTTCCAGCACGCCGGCGCCCCGCTCGAGGAGGACGGCTTCCGCTTCCGCCACCTCACCGACGACCCGATCCACCTGATCAGCCGGCGCCCGGCCGACAGCCTGGCCGACCACCGCGACTCGGCCTGGATCGGCGGCTGCGACCGCTGCCGGGCGGAGCTGACGGCCGTCTGCGCGGGGGCGGGTTTCAGCCCGCGCCTCGGCTCGCTCAGCGACGACATGGTCGTCGTGCAGTCCCTGGTCGCCGCCGGCCTCGGCGTCGCGATCCTGCCCGGGCTGGCGCTGGAGGCCCACCGCCGCCCCGGCATCCACGCGACCGAACTCCCCGGCGTCCACCGCCGCATCCACGCGGCCACCTACGGCGACCCACCGGACCCGCCCGCGGTGGCCGCCGTCCTGGCGGCGCTCACCCGGGCCGTCGCGCCGGCATCAGCCACATGACGGACGATCGTCGTGACGGGCCAGGAGGTCGCCGCAGATGGCCAGCATGAACTTGGTGTAGAGGGCGTTGAAGGCCACCGCGTCGAAGTCGGTGAACCGCTTGTCGTAAGTGCTGTTCGGCAGGTACATCATGATCTCGGTCGCCCGGTCCACCGCTACTTGGGAGCCGTAGACGAACACGCGGGCTTTGATGGTCAGGAGTTCGTAGCGGGATGCTGCGAAGTCCTGCTCCTCCCGAGAACAGTCCACCGGTTCCGGGGTCGAGGCGGCTCCGGTTGGAGGGTTGCCGCCGACCGAAGTCGGTGCCGGGTTTCGGCAGCTGCGGACGCTTTGTGTCGTACTGGCGTGCCGGTCTGCCGCGTCGAGGAACTTCAGGTACGCGTCCGAGCGCTTCTCCCGGTCGTCTTTCGCTCGCTGCTCGGACGCCTGGACGTCCTGGTTCCTGATCGAGGCGTCCACGCTGAACTTCGAGCCGAAGAAGGTTCCGGTCACGCCGAGGATCCCGACAAGGGCGGTGGCGACGACGGACACGACCGCCACCCGCCGGTCGGCACGCTTGTCTTCCGTTGCCGGTCTCTCGGGCGAGTCGTCGGAGGGCATGATCAGGCCGTCGCCGGCAGGGGTGCCGGTGTTGCACGTGCGGGGACGCCTGTTATCGCACTGTTGTCCGCCAAGCGCAGGTCGCCGTGTCGACGCGCGCCTGAACCTTGATCTCGATCAGGTGGACCGAACTGCCGTCGTGCCCACGCCCGGAGATGCTCACCTCGTGCTCCCGAACGGGAGCCCGTCACTGCCGCTGTGCGGGCTGCTCAGGTGTCGCGAATCGTGACGACGATGCGCATGACGTTCGGCGAACGCGCACCGCTAGTCCGGTGGGAGCGGGTCATGCGGCGGATCGATCGGCTTCGGCTTCTCCGGCCAGGTCCCGCCGGCCTCGATCTCGAAGAAGAGTGCTTTTACGCGGACGCGTTCACCTGGCGCTCGCCTCGCAAGGAACAGCCGACAGATTCCCCAGACACCCAGGAATACGACTGCGAAAAGGACGACAAGCGCCCAGATCCCAGACGCGGACATGGTCGCGAGACGAGCGACGACCTCAGCAGACACCCACAGCCCTCACCGCCAGCGAGTTCCGGGGCGTCCTCACCAGCCGGTTAAGGGATGGTGTTGCGCGTTGTCCAGCTCGGCCGAAACTTCATCGGCGCGTCCTGCTCATGCGTCTCGACCCCGGACTATCCGCTCACTGGTCAAGCGAACAAGGCGAAACGCATCCTGTCCGACTACGGACAGCAATTCTCCCTGCGAGAAATCCGAGCATCGCGCTCGAATCCTCAATCTTTGTCAACTTCGAAATATGTCTGTCAACTGCAAGTCTTCGAGCACCCCGCCCTGCCTGGGCGGCGGCCGTCTCAGCCGTCAGGGTACATCACCGCGCAGCGGGCGTATGGCGGGCATGGAGGGCAGCGCACCGACCAGGCTGCTCAAGGGCCGGCTGTCCCGTTCGACGAGGGTGAGGCTGCGGCTGTACGCGCAAGCCCGGGTGGGTCGGGAGCACGGGGATGCGGTGCTTGCGGCGGGGGATCAGGTCGCAGTTCCAGCGCCCGACGGGCCAGGAGGTCGCCGCGGATGGGCGGCAGCCGGATGCTGACCGTGATCCGGGACATCACGGGCGCGGACCGTAGGGTGTCCGGCATGACTGATCGGCTCTACTTCCGGCAGCTGCTCGCCGGGCGTGACTTCGCCGTCGGGGATCCCGTCGCGACGCAGATGGTGAACTTCGCCTACCTCATCGGCGACCGCGAGACCCAGGACGCCGTCATCGTCGATCCCGCCTACGCGGTGCGGGACCTGCTCGACGTCCTGGCGCAGGACGGCATGCGGCTCACCGGGGTGCTGGCCACCCACCACCACCCCGACCACGTCGGCGGTGAGATGCTGGGCTTCTCCCTGCCCGGGATCGCCGAGCTGCTCGCGATCGAACAGGTGCCGATCCACGTCAACGGCGCCGAGACCGAGTGGGTCCGGCGGGTCACCGGCGTCTCCGGCACCGACCTGCGCGCGCACGACCACGACGACGTCCTCGAGGTCGGGGCCATCCCGATCCGGCTGCTGCACACGCCCGGGCACACGCCGGGCAGCCAGTGCTTCCTGGTCGAGGACAAGCTCGTCTCCGGCGACACGCTCTTCCTGGAAGGCTGTGGCCGCACCGACTTCCCCGGCGGCGACGCCGAGGAGATCTACCGCAGCCTGCAGGCGCTCGCCGGCCTGCCCGGTGACCCGGTCGTCTACCCCGGGCACCAGTACTCCGCCGAGCCGTCCGCCGCGCTGTCCGAAGTCAAGCGCAGCAACTTCGTCTACCGGCCGCGGTCGCTCGACGAATGGAAGGTCATGTTCGGCGGCTGAGCCAAGTCGTTCCACGGGGTGAAACACGCGGTGTTCACGGAGTGGGCGCCGATTGACTTCGCTTCCCGGGGACCGGAAGGTCGGGACCACGCCAGCCCGATCATCCCCGTCCCCGGGAGAAATCCGTGTCGATTTCCACCACGGGCGTGCTCGCGCACGCCCGGAAACGCGTCGCCGAGCCGCCGCGCAAAGCCGTGCGGCGGCCCGATCTCCGGCGCTGGATCAGCCCGGTCGTGCTGCTCGCCGCCTGGCAGCTCGCCAGTGCCACCGGCGTCCTGCCGCCCGACAAGCTCAGTGCACCGTGGACGGTCGTGCAGGCCGGTGTCGAAGCCGCACGCAGCGGCGAACTCGGTGACGCCTTCGCCGTTTCGCTCGGCCGGGTCGGTGCCGGCTTCGCGCTCGGCGCCGTCGCCGGGATCCTGCTCGGCATCGTCTCCGGCCTGTCGCGCTGGGGCGAAGCCCTGGTCGACCCGCCGGTGCAGATGCTGCGCACCCTGCCGTTCCTCGGCCTGATCCCGCTGTTCATCCTGTGGTTCGGCATCGGCGAAGAGACGAAGATCGTGCTGGTCGCCCTCGGGGTGGCCTTCCCGCTCTACCTCAACGTCCACTCGGGAATCCGCGGCGCCGACCCGGCGCTGGTCGAAGCCTCGCGGGCGCTCGGGTTCAGCCGCGCGGAACGGCTCTGGCACGTCGTCCTGCCCGGCGCGCTGCCGCAGGCGCTCGTCGGGCTGCGGCAGTCGCTGGGGCTCGCCTGGCTCGCGCTGATCGTCGGCGAGACGGTCAACGCCGACGCCGGCGTCGGCTACCTCATCAACAACGCCCGGGAATTCCTGCGCACCGACGTCGTGGTCGTCGGCCTCGTCCTGTACGCCCTGCTCGGCCTGGTCACCGACGCGCTGGTCCGGCTGCTCGAACGGAAGGTGCTGCGGTGGCGAACCCGGTAGCCGAGGTCCGCGGCCTCACCAAGCGGTTCGGCGAGCGGACCGTCCTCAGCGGACTGGACCTGACCGTCGGCCGCGGCGAGTTCGTCGCCCTGCTCGGCCGCAGCGGGTCCGGCAAGTCGACCCTCCTGCGGGTGCTCGCCGGCCTCGATGACGACGTCGAAGGCGGCGCGGACGTCGCTGGGACGGTCTCGGTCGCGTTCCAGCAGCCGAGACTGCTGCCGTGGCGGAAGGTCTGGCGCAACGTCGTCCTCGGCCTGCGCCAGGACGGTGTCGCGAAGTCCCGCAACCGGGCGCTCGCCGAAAAGGCACTGGCCGAAGTGCACCTGGCCGACCACGCCGACGACTGGCCGCTCACGCTGTCCGGCGGTGAGGCCCAGCGCGTCTCGCTGGCCCGCGCGCTGGTGCGTGAACCCGACCTGCTGCTGCTCGACGAGCCGTTCGGCGCCCTCGACGCGCTCACCCGGATCTCCATGCACGGCCTCGTGCAGGACCTCTGGCGGCAGCACCGGCCCGGCGTGCTGCTGGTGACCCACGACGTCGACGAAGCCCTGCGGCTCGCCGACCGCGTCCTGGTGCTCGACGGCGGCCGGATCGTGGCCGCGCACCGGCCACGCGAAACCGCCGATCACGACGACCTCCGCCGCCGCGTGCTGGCCGACCTGGGAGTGACCGAAGATGCTGTGGCGTAAGGGAATCATCGTGGCCGTGGCGGCACTCGCCGTGTCCGCGTGCGGGACGGCGAGCGGCGACGGCCCGGCGGCCGTGCCGGCCTCGGTGAGCGCGGCCGACCTGGCGAAGGTGACGCTCAAGGTGGGCGACCAGAAGGGTGGCGTCAAGTCCCTGCTCACCGCCGCGAACCTGCTGCAGGGGACGCCGTACCGGGTCGAATGGGCCACGTTCACCTCGGGCCCGCCGCTGCTCGAGGCCGCCTCGGCCGGCGCGATCGACACCGGGCGCGTCGGCAACACGCCGCCGATCTTCGCGGCCGCCGCTAAAGCGAAGATCAAGGTGATCAGCGTGTCGCGCAGCAACGTCGAACGGGAAGCCATCCTCGTGCCGCCGGACTCGCCGCTGCAGAACGTCGCTTCGCTGAAGGGTAAGACCGTCGGCGTCGCCAAGGGCTCTTCGGCGCACGGGCAGCTGCTGAACACGCTGCGCCGCAACGGCTTGTCGACCAAGGACGTGAAGCTGACCTTCCTGCAGCCGTCCGAGGCGTACGCCGCGTTCACGCAGCACACGATCGACGCCTGGGCGATCTGGGACCCCTACACCGCGCAGGCGCAGATCGAGGCGCACGCGCGGGTGCTGGCCGACGGCCGGGGCGCGTCCAACGGCCTGGGCTTCCTGACCGCGAGCACGGCCGCACTCGGCGATCCGGGCAAGAACTCCGCCCTGCGCGACTTCGCCGTGCGGGTGGTCAAGGCGCAGAAATGGGCCGACACGCACCGCGAGGAGTGGGCGCAGGCCTGGGCCAAGGAGACCGGGCTGAAGCTCGAAGTCGCGCGGAAGGCCGTCGAAGCGGGCCGCGACCTGCCGATCGTGCTCGACGACGCCGTGGTGGCGTCCGAACAGCAGCTCGCGGACGCCTTCACCGACGAGAAGACTTTGCCGGGCAAGGTGGACTTCGCCGCCTTCGTCGACCGGCGGTTCGGTCCCGACCTGGACCAGGCGAGGAGCAACGGATGAGCATCAGGCTGCACTGGTTCCTGCCCACCAGCGGCGACGGCCGCACGATCGTGGAACGCTTCCACGCCAACCGGTCCGCGGGCCCGGCCGCCCAGCGCGACCCGGACCTGGACTACCTGGCCCAGGTCGCCCGCGCGGCCGAGCGGCAGGGCTTCGAAGGCGTCCTGACCCCGACGGGCACGTGGTGCGAGGACGCGTGGCTCACCACGGCCGCGCTGATCCGGGAGACGACCCGGCTCAAGTTCCTGGTCGCCTTCCGCCCGGGCGTCATCTCGCCGACGCTCGCCGCGCAGATGGCGGGGACCTTCCAGCGGCTTTCGGGCGGGCGCGTGCTGCTCAACATCGTCACCGGCGGCGACGCGGTGGAGCAGCGCCGCTTCGGCGACTGGCACGACCACGACGCCCGGTACGCCCGCACGGACGAGTTCCTGACCGTCGTGCGCGGCGTCTGGTCCGGGGAGCCGTTCAGCTTCGACGGCGAGCACCTGCGGGTCGAAGGCGCGACGACCCTGGCCGCGCCCGATCCGGTGCCGCCGATCTACTTCGGCGGCTCGTCACCGGCCGCGCTGCCGGTCGCGGCCCGGCACGCCGACGTCTACCTGACCTGGGGCGAGCCGCCCGGGCAGGTCGCGGAGAAGATCGGCAAGGTGCGTGAGCTGGCCGGGGACCGGCCGATCCGGTTCGGCGTCCGGCTGCACACGATCTCGCGCGACACCTCGGCCGAGGCCTGGGCGGAGGCGCAGAAGCTGCTCGACGCGCTGAGCCCCGAGCAGGTGGCGAAGGCACAGGCGCAGCTGGCCGCGAGCGAGTCGGTGGGGCAGCAGCGGATGGTCGCGCTGCACGGCGGCCGGACCGGCGGCGGGGTCCGCGGGCTGGAGATCCACCCGAACCTGTGGGCGGGTGTCGGCCTGGTCCGCGGCGGCGCGGGAACCGCGCTGGTCGGCAGCCACGAAGAGGTCGCGGACCTGATCGAGGAGTACCACAGCGTCGGCGTGAGCGAGTTCGTGCTGTCGGGCTACCCGCACCTGGAGGAGGCGTACTGGTTCGGCGACGGCGTCCGGCCGGAGCTGGCCCGGCGCGGCCTGCTGGCGGACGTCCCGGCCCGGCTCCGGCCGGCGCACCCGGAGCGCGCCGTCGCCGCGCTGTAGCGGTGGTGCGGGGCGGCACCCCGCACCACCGGCACTACTGCTGTGACTCGGCCAGCAGCCGCAACGCCAGCTCCTTGAGCTGCGGGCTCGCGATCGCCGCGTCGCCCGCGTCGAACGGGGGCTGCGGGTCGTACTCCACGGCCAGCTGGACCGCCCGGGCGACCTCCTCGCCGGCGAGCTCGGCCGCGAGGAACAACGCCAGGTCGATGCCCGCGGAGACGCCGGCCGCGGTGATCACCTTGCCCACCTGGACGTACCGCTCGGGTACGTACCGGACGCCGAACGTGGCCTCCAGGTAGGGCGCCGACGCCCAGTACGTCGTGGCCCGCTCGCGCAGCAGGCCCGCCGAGCCGAGGATCAGGGCGCCGGTGCACACCGACGTCGTCCAGCTCGTGTGGCGGTCCACGCGGCGGATCCAGTCCAGCAGCACGGGGTTGTTCATCGCGGCGACCGTGCCGCGGTTGCCCGCGCCCGGCACCAGGAGGACGTCGAGCCGGTCCACTTCGGACACCGCGCGGTCGGCGAAGACGGCGGTGCGCCCGGTGTCGGTGCGCACCGGGCCGCGGCGTTCGCCGATCATGGTGACCGTCGCGCCCGGGAGCCGGGACAGCAGTTCCGCCGGGCCGGTCGGGTCGAGCAGGCTGAAGCCGTCGTAGAGCAGGATGCCGATCTTCGGTCCTGGCCGGCCGGCCGCGGCGGCCGCGGTGCCGGTCGCGACCGGCAGCGCCAGCGCGGCCGCGGCCAGCCCGCCGAGCACGGTCCGGCGGGTCGTCTGTGTGGTGGTCATGCTCCCGGAGTCTGGGCGGCCACCGCGCCCGGGAACCGCGGGAAGTCCGTCATCCTGCGAAGCGTGTCCCCGGTGACGCCGTAGTGGTCGAGGAACGCCTGCCGCAGCGTCTCGGCCGAACCGAACCCGCACCGGCGGGCGACGGCGGCGAGCGGCAGTTCGGTGCCCCGCACCAGGTGCGCGGCGGCTTCGGTGCGCGCGGCGCGGACCGCGCGGGCCGGGGTGGTGCCGACGTGGGTGGCGAACAGCCGGGTCAGGTGCCGCGTCGTCACACCCGCCCTGGCCGACAGCGCGGGTGGGCTCAGATCGGCGTCCAGGTGGCCGGCGATGTACCCGAGCAGGTCCCGCACGACCCCGTTCCCCGGCGACGGCGCGGCCAGGAACATGCTGATCTGGGCCTGGTCCGCGGGGCGGTGCAGGTAGGTCACGAGCTCGCGGGCGACGTCGCGGGCCAGCGTCGGGCCGTGGTCGGCTTCGATCAGCGCGAGCGTCAGGTCGAGTGCGCTGGTGACCCCGGCCGAGGTGTAGACGTTGCCGTCGCGCAGGTACAGCGGCGCCGGATCGACGGTGACGGCGGGGAACGCGGCCGCGAGCAGTTCGCCGTAACCCCAGTGCGTGGTGACCCGCCGCCCGTCGAGCAGGCCGGCCGCGGCGAGCACGAACGTGCCGGTGCACACCGAGGCGATCCGGCGGCTGCGCCCGGCCAGCCGGCGGACCTGGGCCAGCAGCGGCTCGTCGAGCACGGCCGCGCGCGTCCCGGCCCCGCCGACGACCAGCAGCGTGTCCAGCGGGCCGGTGATCGCGGCGAGCCGCCGGGCCCCGGCGAGCACGATCCCCGCCGAGCTGCGCGCGCCCTGCCCGGACACGGTGGCCAGTTCGACGCGGTACGGCGGCGCGGCGCCGTGCGAGTTGGCCAGTTCCAGCGCGCCGCTCGGGCAGGCGACGTCGAGGATCTGGACCTGGTCGTAGGCGG
>NZ_MUMI01000466.1:0-182 GCF_002155975.1 Amycolatopsis kentuckyensis | reverse complement strand
CGGAACCTACCGGGTCCGGGGCAGGAGCCCGGGCGGCGCGAACAGCGGGTAGGTCACGAGCACGCCGCCGGGGGTGCGGACGACCGACGCGGGGCGGAAGAGATCGCGCTGGCCGGTGTAGAAGGCGGTGGTGCCGTCTTCGCCGCCGGTGAGCAGCACGCGGCGGCGCGGCTGCCCGGCGG
>NZ_MUMI01000465.1 GCF_002155975.1 Amycolatopsis kentuckyensis | reverse complement strand
GGCCTGGAACCCGCCCTGCCACTGGTTGGTGACCGTGTAGGCCGCGGTGCAGGAGCCCGAGGGCACCGGGGTGCTGGTCGTCGGCGGAGTCGTGGTCGTGGTGGGAGTGGTCGGTGTGGTCGGCGTGGTGCTCGTCGGAGGCGGCTCGCTGCCCCCGGACTCGCCCACGATCACGCCACGGCCGTTCGTGCCGACGTACACCCGGCCGTACACCCGCGGATCGCCGGTCAGCGCCGCCCCGATGTTGCCGTACTGGTGGCGGTCGTCGTTGATCCGCGTCCACGAAGCCCCGGCGTCGTCCGAACGGAAGATCCCGCGCACCCCGTCGATCTTGGCGATCGTGTACAACGTCGCATACGTCCGGCCGGGTGCGGCCTTGCCGAACCCGACGTTGTCGGCTTCGGCGACGTTCGCCAGCTTCGTGAAGGACGCCCCGGAGTCGGTCGAGTGCCAGAGGCCGTACGCCGTGCCGGAGCCGCCGGCCAGCCAGATGTCCCCGGCCACCCCCGGCATCGCCTTGAAGTGCGCGGAGCCGGACGGCAGCCCGGTGGCCGCGGTCGCGGTGAACTTCGCGCCGCCGTCGGTGCTGACGTAGAACTTGCCCGCCGCGAAGCCGTAGAACCGCTTCGGGTCGACCCGGTCCGACTCGACCACCGCGCCCGCCGGGAGGCCGGTGGAGGCCGTCCACGACGAGCCGAAGCCCACCGAGTAGCTGACGGCCGCACCCTCCGGGCTCCAGACGAACCGGCTGCCGTCGGCGGCCGCGGCCACCGTGCCGCCGCTGGCGTTGCCGCCCGGCTCGGCACCCTGGAACCAGTTCTTCCCGCCGTCGGTGGAGAAGGCGATCCGGTTGTCGTTCGGCCGCGCCGACCGGTCGAGCGTGCCGGCGCGCACGATCGTCGCCGGCGACAGCTCGGCGTAGTCGAGGCTGGTGGTCGTGGTGAACACCGGCTGCGTGTACATCGTGGCCGGGACCGCGTCGAGGCTGTCGTGCCGGAACCCGCCGATGTCGCCGAGGGCCGACAGCAGCGGAGCGCCCGACGGCGGGCTGATCAGGTCGAGCACCGCGGTCTCCTCGAGGCCGCCGACGACCGGCTTGATCGTGATCTTCCCGCCGCTGTCCCACTTCGTGAGGTCGGACGTGCCGTAGATGGTCGCGCCGGTGCCGTAGAGCAGGTGGTTCGAGTCGAACGGGTCGATCTCCACCGACTCGGTCATCCAGCCGAGCTTGGGGGAGGGCACCGGGGGAGCGGGCTGGAGGCCGAAGTTCAGCCACGGCACCGAGGAGATGTCCTGGGTGTAGCGCAGGCTTCGCTCGGGGTAGCTCGAAAAGTCCCAGATCCGGGTCCAGGTGGTGCCGCCGTCGGTGCTGCGGAAGAAGATCACGTCCGGCCACCACGACACCTGCGTGGCGACCATCAGCGTGTTCGGGTGCTGCCGGTCGATCGTCAGCCCGCTGTAGCCGAAGTAGTCGTCGCTGCTGTCGGAGGGGATCGGGCTGATCCGCGTCCAGACGCCGGTCTTCGTGGCGTACTTCCAGACGTCGCCCTTCGCGCCGTCGTAGGGGCCGCCGGTGTCGCTGGTCGCCAGGTAGAGGTAGCCGCCGACCGGGTCGAGGACGCCCTTGTGCGCCAGGTACCCGGTGGGCTGGCCGGCCAGCCGCGCCCACGTCGTGCCGCCGTCGGTGCTGCGGTAGACGGTGTTCTGCTTGTCCGCGACGCCGGCGTAGATCGTCTGCGTGGTGCTGCCCCGGGTGCCGGTCGACGGGTCGAACGTCACCCAGGTGACGCCTTCGATGTCGCTGGAGTAGCCCGTGGTGTCGGTCGGGTCGGGCGCGTAGTTGCCCGGGTTGGGGAAGCTGGTCACCTTCGCCCAGGTGACGCCGGAGTCGGTGCTGCGCCAGAGCCCGTTGCCGCTCGGCGCGCCGAGGTAGAGGACGCTGTTGCGGTTCGGGTCGATCGCGAGCCGTTCGCCCATGCCGCGGCCGGGCATGTTGCCGCCGAGCTTGAACGGCAGTGCCGCGGCCTGCCAGGTGGCGCCGCGGTCGGCCGATCGCAGGATCGCGCCGTTGTTCGGGTCCCAGCTGTTGGTGTACATCCCGGCGGCGACGTAGACGCGGTTCGGGTCGACGGAATCGGTGGCCAGGCTGACGACGCCGTTGTGGCCCCAGTCGGTCCAGCCGACCGAGTCCAGCAGCGGGAGCCAGCGGCCGGTGGCGGTGTTCCACCGGTACGCGCCGCCGATGTCGGTCCGGGCGTAGACCAGCCCGGGTTCGGTCTGGTTGAAGACGATGCCGGGGACGAACCCGCCGCCGGCGATCTCGGCGTTGCGCCACGTGGTGGCCGCCGGGGCGGCCGGGGACGCCGGTGCGCCGACGGTGACCGCGACGGCGACGGGCACGAGCACGGCGAGCGCGCCGGCGAAGAGCCGTCTCGCCGAGCGGAACCTGGACGGGGAATGCGTTCTTGGCACGACGTTGTGCACCTTGGCCTCCACACTCTGGGAGCGCTTCCAGAGGGACGGTAAACCAGCGTTCGGAGCGTTGTAAAGCGTTCGACGATTTCGGCGATCGGCACTGTCCACAGTGGATTTCGGACCGGCCGGCGCCGGGTTTGTCGGAATCACATACGTGAACGTCGATCAGGTTTCTGAATTGTTACCTCGGATCTGCTTGCCCGCCATTTTCCGGCGTGTGAGTGTGGTGCCGCTGACTGGACTGGACCTACGAAAGAGGCGACCCGGCACATGACCGATCAGTCAAGTACACCGACAGCACGGCACATCGGCCGGACCACGTTGTACTTCTTCGGCGCGCTCGGCGGCATCCTGTTCGGCTACGACCTCGGCGTCATCTCCGGGGTGCTCCCGTTCATCGGGAAACTGTGGGCACTGACCAGCTGGGACAAGGGCGTGATCACCGCCAGCCTGTCGGTCGGCGCGATCGTCGGCGCATTGTTGTCCAGCCGCACCAACGAAGCGCTCGGCCGGCGCCGCACGATCATGGTCGCCGCGGGCATCGTCATCGTCGGCACGCTGGCGGCGAGCTTCTCGCCGACGTTCGTGCTGCTGGTGATCTCGCGCCTGGTCATCGGGCTGGGGATCGGCCTTTCGTCGTCGACCGTCCCGACGTACCTGTCCGAACTGGCCCCGGCGAAGTGGCGGGGCGCGATGGGCGCGCTCAACCAGATCTTCATCGTGCTCGGCATCCTGATCGCGTTCCTGGTCAGCTACTGGCTCGGCCCGATCTCGGCGTGGCGCTGGATGTTCGCCGGCGCGATCGTGCCCGCGGTGGTGCTGCTCGTCGGCCTGGTGTTCCTGCCGGAGACGCCGCGCTGGCTGGTCAAGAACGGCCAGGAGGAGGAGGCCCGGCGGGTGCTGGCCAGCGCGCACGGCAGCACCGTGAACCTCGACGAGGAGATCGCGACCATCCACGAGGTCATCCGGCTCGACACCGAGGAGAAGCCGCGGATCCGCGACCTGTTCTCCGGGTTCGTGCGGCCGATGCTCGTCGTGGCCCTGCTGCTCGCGATCGGCCAGCAGTTCAGCGGCGTCAACGCGATCAACGCGTACTTCCCGACGATGCTCATCGGCCTCGGCTTCGCGACGCAGGCCGCGCTGCTGTCCGGCGTGCTGCTGGGCGTGACGAAGTTCCTGTTCACCGCCTGGGTCGTGTTCGTGGTGGACCGCTGGGGCCGCAAGCCGCTGCTGCTGATCGGCAACGTCATCATGGTGCTGACCCTGGTGGCGGCCGGCCTGGTGGTGCTGAACGTCCACGACACCGGCACGCGCGGCCTGCTGATGCTGGTGATGATGGTGCTCTACCTGGTCGGCTACGAGCTCGGCTGGGGCGCGGTGGTCTGGGTGATGATGTCCGAGGTGTTCCCGCTGAAGTACCGGGCCACGGGCATGGGCGTCAGCAGCGTGGTCCTCTGGGCGGCGACGGGCATCGTGAGCGCGGTCTTCCCAATCATCTCCGACCCGAAGTCCCTCGGCATCGGCGGCTCGATGTTCCTGTTCGCCGGGGTGAACGTGGTGCTGTTCGTGCTCACCAAGTGGCTGGTCCCGGAGACGAAGGGCCGCACGCTGGAGCAGATCGAGCTCGACCTGCGGGCGCGCCAGGGCGTCGTCGCCAAGAGCTGACCCCGGGGGGTCGATCACCGGCGGGGCACGGATTCGTCCGTGTCCCGCCGGTTTCAGTGGGCGGGGGCGAGGGTGAGCTTCCCGGCCAGCCGCCCGATCCACGCCTCGACCTCGTCCGGCGCACGGTCCGGGAGGCCGAAGATCGTCTCGGTGACGCCCAGGGAATCCAGGTGCGCCAGGCGTTCCGGGTCCGGGCGCTCGCCGAGCGCGCAGATCAGGGGAGCGCCCGGACGGCCTTCGTCGCGCCAGATCTCCTTCAGCAGCGCCACGTGCCCGTCGAGGTCGGTGTCGGCCGGGGTGGTGAGCCAGCCGTCGGCGTGGCGGGCGATCCAGCGGAACGTCTTCTCGGTCGGGCCCGCGCCGAGCACGACCGGGATGTGCGCCTGGACCGGCTTCGGCCACGCCCAGCTCGGCCCGAACGAGACGAACTCCCCGTCGTAGGCGGCTTCCTCCTGCGTCCACAGCGCACTCATCGCCTCGAGGTACTCGCGCAGGGCGGTGCGGCGGCGGTTCCCGGGCACGCCGTGGTCGGTCAGCTCGTCGACGTTCCAGCCGAACCCGGCGCCGAGCGTGACGCGGCCGCCGGAGAGGTGGTCGAGGCTGGCGATCGTCTTGGCGAGCGTGATCGGGTCGCTCTCGACCGGCAGGGCCACCGCGGTCGACAGTCGGATGCGCGAAGTGACCGAGGCCGCCGTCGCCAGCGCGACCCACGGGTCGAGCGTGCGGCTGTAGCGGTCGTCGGGCAGCGACGCGTCCCCGGTGCGCGGGTGCGGTGACTCGCGTTTCACCGGGATGTGGGTGTGCTCGGGGACGTAGAAGGTCGAGAACCCCGCGGCCTCCGCGGCGCGCGCCGCGGCTGCCGGGGTGATCCCCCGGTCGCTGGTGAACAGCACGATTCCGTAGTCCACCGGCGGAGCGTATTAGAACGTGTTTCAGTTTTCAAGCCGGTCCCGCTCCGTGGCGGCCGGCCACGGTGACCCTCCGTCGCCGGCCGGCTGCCCTGGATGCTCCATTGTGGACAGACAACGTCCCACTCCGTGGACGCGTCGGCGGGGCGGGATGGCGTGTACGGGCCCGGTTCCGATACCGTGGACCACAGGCCGAGAGGCGCTGCAACGGACCACCGGGTCCGCCACGCTCGGCCGGGAATGACCAACCAAGGGCGCCTCCCGACCAAGGGAGGCTGCCGGTGAACACCCCGCACGAGTCCGAAGCACGCCTGCGCGAGCTGCTCGACCAGCGCGTGGCGGTCCTGGACGGCGCCTGGGGAACCATGCTGCAGGGCGCCGGGCTCACCCCGGCCGACTACCGCGGCGACCGCTTCGGCGACCACATCCACGACGTCACCGGCGACCCCGACCTGCTGAACCTCACCCGGCCGGACGTCATCCTCGACGTCCACCGCCAGTACCTCGCGGCCGGCGCGGACATCACCACGACCAACACCTTCACCGCCACCAGCATCGGCCAGGCCGACTACGGCCTGCAGGCGCATGTCCACGAGATGAACGTCCGCGGCGCGCAGCTGGCTCGCCAGGCCGCCGACGAGGCGGGCGGCCGGTTCGTCGCCGGGTCGATCGGGCCGC
>NZ_MUMI01000464.1 GCF_002155975.1 Amycolatopsis kentuckyensis | reverse complement strand
GGGACGCCTTGACCGCGGCCGGAGTGCCCGCCGACCGGCTGCTGCTGGCCGCCCTCGGGCCCAGGATGCTGCGGCTGGCCGCGGTCAAGGCGTCCCGGTAGGACGCGACCTTCGCGACGGGCGAGGTGTATCCGGCGTCCTGTTCCCGGTGGCCGGCGCCGATCCCGATGACGAGCCGATCGGGGTGCCCGGCCGCGATCCGGTGATAGGAGTCCGCGACGGTGCCCGCGTCGGACTGCCACACGTTGAGCACGCTGGTGCCGACCACGATCCGGCTGGTGGCCTCGAGCAGCCGCTCCGCCTGGCCGAGATCGGCGGCCGGGGACGCGGCCAGCCAGATCGCGCCGTATCCGGCCTGCTCCAGGGCGACGGCCTGCGCCGCGGTCGCGTCGGCGGCGGCCACGTAGGCGCCCAGCGTTCCCAGTTCGATTGCCATGCCCCGACTTCAGCACCGGCCGGTGCGGCGAACCAGATCCGACCGGCCCGCGTTGCGATAAGCTCGCCTTATCGTCGATGGCACACCGGGCGGGAAACGATGGAGCTGCGGGCACTGCGCTATTTCGTCACCGTCGCCGACGAACTGCACTTCGGCCGGGCCGCCGAGCGGTTGCACATCGCGCAGCCGGCCGTCAGCCAGCAGGTCGCCCGGCTGGAACGGGAACTCGGCGTCCGGCTGCTCGACCGGTCGCCGCGGCGGGTCCGGCTCACCGCGGCCGGTCACCGGGTGCTCGACGCGGCGCGCAAGACGCTCGCCGCCGCCGAGCAGGTCCAGCTCGCCGCCGAAGACGTTCCGGCGACCGTGCGCATCGGCACCGCCGCCGGCCTGACCGCCCGCCTGGAGCGGGGGATCGACAGGCTGCGCGAGCGCGCACCCGAGTTCGACGTGGTGCTCGTCGATCTGCCGGTCGAAGCCCGGCTCAACGCTCTCCGGCACGGGGAACTCGACCTGGCGCTGGCTCGTGGCGTGCGGTCGGCGCCCGGGCTCACGGTGCTGCCGGCCTGGAGCGAACCCCTGCTCGCGGTGGTATCCAGGCGGCATCCGGCTGCGGATCGCGGCGCGGTCGGCCTCGCCGAGCTGGCCGGCCACACACTGCGGGTTCCCGCCCGCAAGCACGACCCGCCGGTGCACGACGCCGTCGTCGCGGCGCTGCACGACACCGGGTTGTGCCCGAGGGCCGGCCGGCCGGCGGGAACGCTCCAGGACACGATCGTCGAGGTCGGCTCGGATCCACGGAGCTGGACGGTGTTGCCCGCCGACCAGGCCGCCGAGATCCGCTCCACCCGGGTCCGGTCGATCCCGTTCGAGCCCGCGATCACGATTGCCGGCAGCGTCGTCGTGGCCGCGGACAGCCCGAGCGGCGCGACCGAGTGCGTCGTGACGGCCTTCCGCGACGACACGGCGGGCCGAAACGGACGCCGCGCCGGGTAGCGCAGCGACGGCGGTTCAGCTCCGATCCGATGAATCACGCGAAGAGCCGAATAGGCGCCGATCGCGTAGGCGATTGATTTTCCGTCACGGAAATGACATCGGCCGATCGGGTGATATCTGTCGCGGTGGCGTGATCGATTCGTCTTCCTGGGCATGAGCGTCGACGCCACTGATCAGGAATCACCTGTGAAAGCGCATGGCCCGCGGGTGCACTTGCCGTCCGAAGCAATGGCGGCCGGCGGTCGCCGTGCCGGCCGGCGGCTCGTCGAAGGCGAGTGAGTGTGACCAGTGACCGGGAAACCTGGCCCGTCGATCAAGGGAGGCCGTACCTCACCGAACTTTTCGAGCTCGTCGGTCCGCAGGTCCGGAGATATGCGTGCGTTCACAGCCGCCGTGCGGACCCGGACGACATCGTCGCCGAAACGGTACTGCGGCTCAGCCACCACCTCGACCGCAACCCCGATGTCGAGGCGGCGAACCTGGTTCCGGTGGCGCTGACGATCGCTCGCCATCTCGTGATCGATCAGTCGCGAACCGACCGCCGGGAGGTGTTGCTGCCGGCGGAGAGCCTGATCACCGTGCAAACCCTGCGGGAAGAGGATTTCGCGGACCGGCGTGCCGAGATCATCGACGCCCTGGACGCACTCCGCGCGCTCCCCGAAGACCTGCAAGTGGTCGTGACGCTGGTCTGCCTGGACGAACTCTCCCTACCGGAAACGGCGCGGATCCTGGGAATCAGCCTTCGGATGGTGCAGCGCCGTTACAAGAAAGGTCGAGAAAGGCTCCGGCGGGCTCTCGGCATCCACCGCTGAGATCACGTGAGCCGGCTGAGCGCAATGGACAGAACGAGCAAAGGAGCGGGGAGCATGGTTCTCGGATGGTTCGGCCGAACGGACGGCGAAATCGACGACGTCGAGCTCGACCGGCGCCTGGCGGATCTTCGGTGCGCGCTGGGCTCCGCGCCGTCGGAACGGGGTGGCCTCGGGGCCGACCACGCCGCGCGTCGCCGTCGGGCCGGTCGCCGGGAGCTCCTCGCCGTCAGCGGCCACGGCCCGGACGCGCGGCCGGCCGCCGTCGAGGTGCCGCTGTGGCTGGTGGGGTCGCGGCGGAAAGCCGGACGCCGCGACACCGCCGGGTACGACCTCGCCGCGGGCCACGGTCGGGCCTCCGGCAAGCGCCGGCAGCAGGCGGCCGCGGTCGTCTTGACGGTGGTGCTGGCCTTGTCGGCCGTCGTCGGCGGCTTCTACTGGTACCGCGGGTCCGGGCAACCGGCGGCGCCGCCGCCGATCACGGTCCGCGTGGGCGTACTGCCCCTCGTCGACGTCGCGGCCTTCTACCGCTCCGTCGACCAGGCGTACTTCCGCTCGGCCGGCCTGGACGTCCAGGTCATCACCGTGGCCAGCGGCCCGGAAGCGGTTCGCGGGCTTCAGACGGGCCGGATCGACATCGCGTTCAGCAGCTATCCGGGGATGTTCATGGCACAGGCCACCCACGCGGCCGACCTGAAGGTCATCGCACCGGCCTATGTCGCCAAACCCGGCCACCTGATGCTCGTCGGCGCACCGAACCGTTCCTTCACCCGGCCCGACCAGGCCGCGCACAAGCGGATCGGGGTCACCAGCCGGGGATCGATCTCGGACCTGCTCGCGATCTCGGAGATCCGGCAGGCCGGCGGAGATCCGGCCGACATCGACTGGAAGACCATGGACATGCGGGCGATGGTCCCGGCGATGCAGCGCGGCGAGATCGACGGCGCCGTCGTCGCCGAACCGTTCGTGACGAGGGCCGCCGAAGCCGGCGCGGTCCAGCTGCTCGATCTCGGGCTCGACCTGAACTTCGAGATCCCCATGTCCGGCTGGGTCGCCCCGGCGAGTTTCGCCGCGAGCCGGCCGGAGGTGATCGGCGCTTTCCAGCGGGCACTCGCCCGCGGCGTCGGCGACGTTCAGAACCGCGACGTCCGCGAGCAGGTGTTCCAGCAGTACCTGGGAATCGACGCCGGGACCGCCCGTGAGGTCCGGGTCGGCAGCTACCCCGCCTACGTGGACCTCGGCGACCTCCAGCGCGTCGCGGACCTGATGCTGAGCCAGAAGATGCTGTCCACGCCGTTCACCGTCACGACCATGCTCATGTCCGGGCGGCCGGGATCTTGACCGGCCACCCACCCGCGAAACCAGGAGAACAGATGCCCTACCGGAAGACCCCGGCCCCCCAGCGGGCCACCGAGCAAAGGATCAAGCCCATCGCGGACGCCATGCACTACACGATCCTCGCCGTCGACGTCGAACGCTTCAACGCTCCGGAACGGACCAATCTCCACCGGGTCGCCGTCCGATCCGGGCTGTACCGCGCGGTCGAGGAGGCCCTGACCACCTCGGGCGTCCGGTGGCAGGGCTGCCACCGCAGCGACCTCGGCGACGGGGTGCTCCTGCTGGCGCCGGGAGCGTATCCGAAGGCCGTCTTCGGGGAACGGGTCCCGCAGGAACTCGCGAAGAACCTGCTCGCGCACAACATCGCACACACCGCCGAAGAGCAGATCCGGCTGCGGATGGCGCTGCACGCGGGCGAGATAACCCGCGATGCGCACGGTTTCACCGGGTCGGCGATCATCCACACGTTCCGGCTCCTCGATTCCCGGGCGGTCAAGGACGCACTGTCGGTCTCGGAGGGGGACATCGCGGTCATCACGTCGAACTGGTTCTACGAAGAGGTCATCCGCCACATCCAGCTCGGCGATCCCGGGAGCTACACCTCGGTGTTCGCGGCCGTGAAGGAGACCACGACCCGGGCGTGGCTGCACCTCCCGGCCGTGCACGCATCCGCCGGCTGAGCCGCGGTCAGACCACGGTGAAGCTCGCCGAAAGCGTGGCCGCGGAGCTGGTGCCGACGTAGACCTCGATCTGCCCCGGCTCGACGCGGAACCGGGCGGTGTTGTCGTAGAAGCCGACGTCGTCCGGGGTGAGGGTGAACGAAACCGTCGTCGACGCGCCCGCGGCCAGCGTCACCCGCCGGAAGCCGCGCAGCCGCCGCACCGGCTGGACGATGCTCGCCACCGGGTCGCGCAGGTAGAGCTGGACGACCTCGTCGCCCGCGCGGCCGCCGGTGTTGGTGACGGTGGCGCTGACGTCGATCCGGCCGCCGCGAGCGGGCAGGCGCGGGCCCGACAGCCGCAGGCCGTCGACGCGGAACGTGGTGTAGGACAGGCCGTGGCCGAACTCGTAGAGCGGTCCGCTCGCCAGGTCGAGGTACTTGGACGTGTACTTGTTGGCCGGGTCGGCGGGGCGTCCGGTGTTCTCGTGGTTGTAGTAGACCGGGATCTGGCCGACCGCGCGCGGGAAGCTCACCGGCAGCTTGCCGCCCGGGTTCACCACGCCGAAGAGGACGTCCGCGATCGCGTGACCGCCCTGCACGCCGGGAGCCCACGCCTCGAGGATGGCGGGAGCGTTGTCGTGCAGGTACGGGATCGTCAGCGGGCGGCCGTTGACCAGCACGACCACGAAGGGTTTCCCGGTCTCCTCGATCGCGGCCACCAGCTGCTGCTGCACGCCGGGGAGGTCGATGGTGCTGCGGGCCGCCGCTTCGCCGCTCATCGCGGCGGTTTCGCCGACCACCACGACCGTCACGTCGGCGGCCCGCGCGGCCTGCTGCGCGGCGGCGAACCCACCGGTGTCCGTCCCGTCGACGGTGCAGCCGGGGGTGTAGCTCACGGTGGCGCCGGGCGCGGCCGCCTTGATCCCGTCGACGACGGTCACCGGCGGCGTCGTCCCGGCGCCGGTGCCGAGGCCCGCCCAGGTGCCGTTGAGGTCGTAGGTCGCCGCGCCGAGCGGCCCGACGACGGCGACCGAGCCGACGGTCTTCGCCAGCGGCAGCACGGGGCCGTCGTTCTTGAGCAGCACCATGCACCGCCCGGCGGCCTGCCGCGACGCGGCGAGCGCGGCCGCGGAAGGCGCTTTCACTTCGGCCGCTTCGTCGGCGTACGGGCGTTCGAACAGGCCGAGCCGGAACTTGACGAGCAGGATCCGGCGGACGGCGTCGTCGAGCTGGTCGCGGGTGATCCGGCGCTCGGCCAGCAGCCGCTCGGCGAAGCGGGCGTAGTTCGTGCTGACCATCTCCATGTCGACCCCGGCGGGGAGCGCGGCCGCCGCGGCGTCCGCGCCGTCGCCGGCCAGGCCGTGCAGGATCAGTTCCTCGATGCCGGTGTAGTCGCTGACGACGAACCCGCGGAAGCCGTAGGCGCCCTTGAGGAGGTCGTGCAGGACGTAGCCGTTGCCGTGGGCCGGGACACCGCTGATGGTGTTGAAGCTCGCCATGACGGTGGCGACGCCCGCTTCGACGCTGGCCTTGAACGGCGGCAGGTAGAGGTTGTGCAGCCGCTGCAGCGAGACGTCCACGGTGTTGTAGTCCCGCCCGCCTTCGGCCCCGCCGTAGGCGACGAAGTGCTTGGCGCAGGCGGCAACCCGGTCCGGCGCGGAGTAGTCGTTCCCCTGGTAGCCGCGGACCTTGGCGACGGCGAACTGCGTCGCCAGGTAGGGATCTTCGCCGTACCCCTCGGCGATCCGCCCCCACCGCGGCTCGTGGGTGACGTCCATCATCGGCGCGTAGGTCCAGTGGATGCCGCTGCTGCGCGCTTCCTTGGCCGAAACTCCGGCGTCGGTGCCCGCGACGGCGGGGTCGAAGCTCGCGCCCTGGGCGAGCGGGATCGGGAAGTTGGTGGTGTACCCGTGGATGACGTCGAGGCCGAAGATGAGCGGGATCTTCAGCCGGGTCTGCTCGACGGCGATGTGCTGCAGGGCGTTGAGCTTCGCGGCACCGACGACGGAGAAGACCCCGCCGAGCCGGCCACCGGCCAGGGCGGCGCGGGCGGTGGTCTCGTCGCCGACGAGCTGGAGCTGGCCGATCTTCTCGGCGAGGGTCATCTGCTTGAGCAGCGCCTCGACGCGGGGATCCCGGTCCGGTCGCCCGGTCTGTCCTTCGGCCGCGGGGGCGAGCAGCCCGGCGGAGGCAACGGAACCGGCGAGGCCGGCGAGCACCCGGCGCCGGTTCACCCCACCGTTGGCCGAAGTGTCGTGAGGCACCTGCTGCGACATGGCGGGGACCTTTCGCGGGGCGATGAGCGGTGGCGAACTCCTCTGATCGGTCAGGCGTGCCCAGCCTAGCCACGACCGAGGCGGACGGCCGCGTGGAACGGGCGGTGCGGGCGGCCCGCAGGGCCCTGAGCCGGAGAGGGGGACGACCAGCCGACGCGCGGAAGTGCACCGGCAAACCACGGCCGGTATTGCGGCTGACCGTGCCCGGCGGTGTGGGGAACCTGCCGCTCACCGGCCGGTGGGCTGGTTTTCGGTGGCGCGCGAGGGAAAACTTGCCGCTGGTTTGGTGGGGTGCGGTCGGGAGGTCGGCCGGTGTCGCCGTATAGCTGCCGCCCGCCCGGCCGGCAAGCCCCCGACCTCACCCCGCCGAGATGGTCAGCAGCGCCGCCTGCCCGGCCGGTACCGAAGCCGAGTAGCTGCCGGTGAACGTTCCCGCCGTGCGGGCCGCCCACACGTCGCGGACCTGGGCCGGGCCGCTCAGGCCCAGGTCCGTCCAGCGGGCCGTGATCGTCGCCGCTGTGCCGCCCCGGTTGAGCAGGACCACCGCTCGGCGGCCGGATCCCGAGAGCACCTTGCTGTACACCTGGTGCCCGGCCCGGTCGTCCGCCACCTTCACCCCCTGCTTGCCGAGGGGGTCCTGGTCGATCGCGATCACCTCGCGGTTGGTCAGCACCGCCCTGGTGTCGGCGGTCATCGTCGCCACGTTGTTGCCCGCCAGCAGCGGCGCTCCGGAAACGGCCCACAGCGCCAGGTGCGTGCGGTTCTGCGCCCCGCCGAAGCCCGGCATGCCGACGACCAGCATGTCCGGATCGTTGGAGTGGCCCGGGCTCTGCGCCGACGGGTGCTGGGCCGCGTCGAAGTTCGCCAGGACGCGGCTCATCGAGGCCTGCTCGCCGTAGTAGATGATGTCCTGGCTGGTGCGCCACAGGTTCGAGATGGCCGGCGCCCAGTTCCACGGCGCGCCGCTGCCCCATTCGCACACCGACAGGACCATCGGGCGGCCGGTCTGCGCGGTCGCCCGCTCGATCGCCGCGCTGATCGACTGGTACGTGCGGGCCTGGTCGAGGTGTTCGGCGCTGCCGCCGCACCAGTCCACCTTGACGTAGTCGAAGCCCCACCGGGAGAACTGCAGGAAGTCCTGGTCGTAGTGCCCTTCGCTGCCGCTGTTCGGCGCGGCCGGGCGGCCGGTCGGGTAGTAGTAGCCGCAGCCGTTCTTGCCCGCGTCCGTGTAGATGCCCGCCTTGAGGCCCTTGCCGTGCAGGTAGTCCGCGATCGCCTTCATGCCGCCCGGCCACTCGTTCAGGTCGACCGTGATGTTCCCCGAGGCGTCGCGCGTGCCCTGCCACCAGCCTTCGTCGATGTTGACGTAGGTGTAGCCGGCGTCCCGCATGCCCGACGACACCAGGGCGTCCGCCTGCGCCTTGATCACGTTCGCGGTGATCTTCGCCGCGAACGTGTTCCACGACGCCCAGCCCATCGGCGGCGCCGAAATCGGGGCGGCGGCCGCGACGGCGGGTGCCGCCGGCAGCACGCCCGAAGCCGCGACAGCCAGTGCGCAGGCCAGGGTCCGGGCCCGGCGCCGGCCGGGTGAGGCGTTTCCCATGCGGCTGACTCCCGTCGAAAACCGGTGCGGTCGTGAGGAGAAAGTGGCCGTTCGCGGCGGTGCCTGTCCAGCCCGTCCCGGGGGCGAAACGGCGGTGCGGCAGGGGGAGTACCCGCCGGGACCTGCGGCGGACGCGGGCCCGGCCCGGCCGGCGGCACCACCCGGCCGGCCCAGCGCGAAAGGTGAAACTTTCAGCGCGAAGCCGCGGCCACGGCGCGGGCGCGGTCGGCGAGCCGGGCGGTGGCGTGCAGGACCGTCACCACCGAGCCGAGAGCCACCGCCCGGTCCCCCAACTGTCCTTTGCGGACGGACACCTGCGCGCCCGCGAACGGAAGCGCGTCGCGCAGGAGGGCGCTGCGCAGCGGTGGGAGCAGGATTTCGTACGCCGCGGCCAGTTCCCCGCCGATGATCACCCGGTCCGGGTTGACCAGGTTGCCCAGGACGGCGATGGCGGTGCCGAGGCGGTGGCCCGCGTCGGTCAGCACCCGGACGCAGGCGCGGTCGCCCGCGACGGCGTGGCGGATCAGGTCGCCGGCCGCGAGTTCGGTGCCGTGGCGGGCGCGCAGCTGGTCCAGCAGCGTGGGCAGGCTGACGTAGGTCTCGAGGCAGCCCCGGTTGCCGCAGCGGCAGATCCGCCCGGAGGGGTCGACGGTCATGTGCCCGAACTCCGCCGCCGTGCCGCAGGAACCGCGGAACAGCCTGCCGCCCAGGACGAACCCAGCGCCGACACCCGTGCCGAGCTTGATGTAGACGGCGACCTGGGCGCCCTGGCCGGCGCCCCAGGTGACTTCGGCCAGCGCGCCGAGGTTGCCGACGTTGTCGACGATCACCGGCAGCCCGAGCAGCGCGCTGAGCTCCTCGGCCGGGCGCAGCCCGACCCAGCTCGGCGCGATGCTGGACGACCCGACCGTGCCGGTCAGCGTGTTGACCGGACCGGGCAGCCCGGCGCCGACGCCGATCACTTTGCCGGTCTTGATCCCCGCGGTGGCGAGCGCGTCCCGCGCCAGCGCGGCGGCGATCCGCAGCGAGTCGCGCGCGTCGTGGTCCCGGTCGAGCGGGCGGAGCTGCTCGGCGAGCACCGTGTGCGCCAGGTCGGCGACGATCACGCGGATGTGGGTGTGCCCGAAGTCGATGCCGACGACCGCGCCGGCCGACGGGTTGAGGGTGAGCAGGGTGCCCGGCCGGCCCTGTTTCGGCGGCCCGCCGGCGCCCGGGCTGCCGCTCTCCACGATCAGGCCGTCCTGGTACAGCGCGCCGACGACGTTCGACACCGTCGCCCGCGAAACGTTCAGCAGCCGGGCGATGTCCGCCCGGGTCAACGGGCCGCGGGTGCGCAGGAGCTCGACGACCCGTTCGTGGTTCCCCGGGCGCGCTCCCGGGTGCTGTGTCGCCACATCCGAGGTGTACCCGGCCGGCGCCGGGCCGGCAAGGGCTGAACCCGTTCGACGGCATTCGACGGCGGATCACGACTTTCCGGGCACTTTTGTTCAGCCCGTTGACACATTGGGGCGCCTGGTTCCAGCATCAATGCTGCCGAGCAAACGGTCAAAAGATCACCGGACGCTCCGCGGCTAACCCGTTCGAACCCACTCGCCCGAGGATGTGCGAATGTGACCAAGAACCGGTATCCCGGCCCCCGTCGCGCCGATCCCCGCTAGCGCCGTCGCCCGCCGATGCCCTCGGCGAGCGAGGATTGCCTTTCCGGCAAAATGTTAGCGTTAACAGTGCGTTTTTCGCACTGCTTTCCCGACAACGGGGACCGAGCGGAAGCGCCCCGGTGCGTGCCGTCCCCACGGAGGTGACCATGACCGTTCTCGACCTTCCCGATCCGCGGCCGACCCTGGCCGACGTGGCCCGGGCCGCCGGTGTCTCGTCGGCCACGGCGTCCCGCGTGCTCAACGGATTCCCGCAGGTCCGCGCCCAGACCCGGCGCCAGGTCGAACAAGCCGTGCGCACCCTCGGGTACGTCCGGCAGCGCGCGGCCCGGGCGGGGGAGGGGCGGCGGACGGGCACGGTGGCCGTCGTGATGTGCGAGGACGGCCTGCGCATGTTCTCCGATCCGTTCTTCGGCCGCATCATGGGCGGCATCAACCGCGAGTTCACCGCGGCGGGCGTGCAGGCCGTGGTGCTGATGATGCAGGCGGCGGCCCAGGCCACGACCTTCCGCTACCTCGGCGCGGGGCACGTCGACGGGGCGCTGTTCGTGAGCACGCACGCGCGGTGCACGACGGCGTTGTCCCACGCGGACTTCCCGGTCGTCAGCGCCGGCCGGCCGATGGTCCCCGACCCCGGCCGGTACACCTACGTGGACGTGGACAACCGCGGGGGCGCCGAAGCCGCGGTGCGCCACCTCCAGGCCGCCGGGCGGCAGCGGATCGCGACCGTCGCCGGCCCGAAGGACATGGCGCCGGGCCGGGACCGGCTCGCCGGCTACGTCGCCGCGGTCGCGGGATCGGGCGTCGTCGACGCGGGATCGGTGGCCCACGGCGACTTCGGGCAGGCCTCCGGCGAACACGCGATGCGGCGCCTGCTGGATCGGCGACCGAAGCTGGACGCGGTGTTCGTGGCATCCGACGTCATGGCGGTCGGCGTGCTGCGGGCCCTGCGCCGCGCCGGCCGCCGCGTCCCGGACGACGTCGCGGTCGTCGGCTTCGACAACGCGCCGGTCGCGCGCACCACGGACCCGCCGTTGACGACGGTGAGCCAGCCGGTCGAGGCCCTCGGCGCCCGCTCGGCGGGAGAACTGCTCGCGCTCCTCGACGGCACGGCCGTCCAGCCGCGGCGGGTGGTGCTGGGCACGACGCTCGTCGTCCGGGAGTCGGCCTGAGAGGGGGTGCGGCCGACGGCCGCACCCCCTCTCGGGGTGCGCCACCGTGGTGTTCCGAGGGCGGGGTGCCCCGCCCTCGGCGCCGGTGGGAGGCGGGAACTCGCCAGAGTGTTAGCATGTTACTGAGCGGTCGCTTAGTGATCTTGTTCACGAGCCGCCCGGAACGGCGGTCGGCCGCCCGGGCCTTCGGCGATCCGGGTGCCCAGGTCGGAGCCGCTTCTCACAGCGGGATGGCGGGTGGCTGACGAGCGTCGCGAACGACGGTGTTGCCCACGTCAAGGTGAACATCGCCGGTCGCTGTGGTGACCTCGAAGTGACCGAAGCCGTTGCGTGGATGACCGATGAGGGGTGGGCAGCGTGCCGGGACGAACCAGAGGGGACCTCTGCGGTGGCACGGCCGTGGTGCTGCCGGACCCGGCGCGCTCGATCGGCGTGCTCACCTCGACCCTGACCACGCTCGGCAACAGCCGGACCCTCGACGCCATCGCGCGGGCGGCCGCGGCCGAGGGGTACGCGATCAAGCTGATGCCGCTGGGCAAACCGACCCGCGAGGCGGTCACCGACGCCTTCCGGGAGCTGCGGAACCACGACGTCGACGGGCTGGCCGTGCTCGTCGAAGAATACGACCTGGATTGGCCCGGAATCGTTTTCCCGGAGGACATCCCGGTGGTGGTCGTCGATTCGAACGCGCGGGCCGGTTATCCGACGGTCGACACCGATCAGGCGCAGGGTGCGGTGCTGGCGACCGAGCACCTGCTCAACCTGGGGCACGAGACGGTGTGGCACATCGCGGGGCCGTCGGATTCGTTCGCGGCCGAACACCGGGAACGGGCCTGGCGGCGCACGCTGGCGCGGTTCGACCGGACGGTCCCGGTGCCGGTGGTGGGGGACTGGACGGCCGAGTCGGGGTACACACTGGGCCGGGTGCTGGCCCACGACCCGGCGGTCACCGCGGTCTTCTCGGCCAACGACCAGATGGCCTTGGGGTTGCTGCGGGCGCTGCACGAATCCGGCCGTTCGGTGCCGGGCGAGGTCAGCGTGGTCGGGTTCGACGACATGGCCGAGGCCGGGAGCTTCTGGCCGCCGCTGACCACCGTCCGGCAGGCGTTCGGCGAACTCGGCGACCAGGTGGTGCGGACGCTGGTCGGCGAGATCAGGTCGGGAGTCCGGGCGGCGACCCTGGAACGGGTTCCGGTGTCGCTGGTGGTCCGGGGCAGCACCGGCCCGCCGCCGTGGTGATCCGCGCCGGCGTGAGAAACACGTGAAGCGTTCCGCGGTTCCCTGGTTTTTGCTCGCTCTTCGCGATTGAATACATCGAATCGTGCGACCGCGTGTTGACACGACGGCCGGCGCAAACGGATGCTCGGCGTACCGGCCGAAAGGCCGAACCCCCGGATCGACAAAGGGAGAAAGCCGAGTCATGACCACCGTGCCGGCGACACCTCCCGTTGCGTCCTGATGGAGCCGGAACTCCTCGAGATCACCGTCACCGTTCCCCACACCCCCGCGGCGGTGTGGACGATCGTCGGCAGCCCGCAGCTCTACCCGCGGTTCGTCCGCGGGATCACCGCGTGCGAGCCGGTTTCCGAGGCGACCGGCCGGGGCGCCCGCTACCGGTACCGCGCCGGCGGCGAGGGCGAGGCCGAGATCTTCGTCCACCGCCGGGACGAGCACCTGGCCTGGTCCGGCCGCCGGCACCGGATGTCCGTCGTGCTGCGCGCGGTACCCGAAGGCTGCGCGATCACCCTCCTGCTCACCCTGCTCGACGGCCGGTCGCCGGCCCTCCCGCGGATCCGGCAGCGGATCCTGGACGCGGTCGCGGCGATCAGCGACCACCTCGGCGGCGTCCCCGCGGCCGATCCGCTGCCGCCCCGCCCGTCGAAGCGCGAGCTGGCGCGGATCCTGGTCCGGGCCGGTGTCCTCACCCCGGCCCAGCCCACCGGGACGCTGCGGCAGCTGAGGGCGGTGGGCCGCTGGGGCTCGACCCTGGCCGGCGGCTACGAGGCGGTGGCCCGCCGCGCGCCGGAGTCCCTCGCGCTGTGCGACGAGCGCTCCGAGCGGACCTTCGGCGAGGTCGACGACCGCACCACCCGGCTGGCCGGGGTGCTGAAGCGCTACGACATCACCGAGGGGTCGCGGGTACTCCTGATGTGCCGCAACCACAACGCGATGGTCGAGGCGATGATCGCCTGCAGCAAGCTGGGTGCGGACGTGGCCCTGATGAACACCGGGCTGGCCCTAGGGCAGGCGGCGGAGTTCACCCTGCGGCACGGCTCCCAGCTCGTCCTCGCCGACGCCGAGTTCGCCGCCCTGCGCGGGCAGCTGCCGCCGGAGATCCCGCAGCTGTGGACCTGGCCACCCGGCAACGGGTGGCACGGGCCGACGATCGAAGAACTGATCGAAGCGCAGGAACCCGCCCGGATCGCCCCGCCGGCCAAGCCCGGCCGGCTCGTCGTGCTCACTTCGGGCACGTCCGGCCCGCCGAAGGGCGCGCGCCGCCCGACGCCGAACAACGTCGCCGACTCCGCCGCGGTGCTGTCGGAGATCCCGCTGCGGGCGGGGGAACCGATCCTGGTCGCCGCCCCGCTGTTCCACACCTGGGGCCTGGCCGCGCTCCAGCTCGGCATGGCGCTGCGGGCGGGCCTGGTGCTGCCCCGGCGGTTCGACCCCGAAGCGACGTTGTCGATGATCGAGCGGCAGCGGTGCACGGCGCTGTTCGCGGTGCCGACGATGCTGCGGCGGCTGCTGGACCTGCCGGAGCAGACCCGGGCGCGCTACGACCTGTCCTCGCTGCGCGTGGTCGCCAGCTCCGGCGCGGGCCTGCCGGGCCGGCTGGGCGAGGAGTTCATGGACGCGTTCGGCGACATCCTCTACAACCTGTACGGCTCGACGGAGGTCTCCTGGGCGGCGATCGCCGGCCCCCGCGACCTCCGCGCGGCCCGGGGAACGGCGGGCCGTCCCCCGATCGGCACGGCGATCCGCGTCCTGGACCGGGCGGGCAACCCGGTCCCACCCGGCGCGACGGGCCGCCTGTACGTCGGCAACCGCCTGCTGTTCGACGGGTACACCGACGGAGCGCAGCTGGACGTCCGCGACGGCCTGATGGACACGGGCGACCGCGGCTACGTCGACGCGAACGGCCTGCTGTTCGTCCAGGGCCGCGAGGACGAGATGATCGTGTCCGGCGGCGAGAACGTGGCCCCGGCGCCGGTGGAGGAAATCCTGCTGAGCCTGCCGGAGGTCCGCGAGGCGGCGGTGGTCGGAGTCCGCGACGCCAAGTACGGCCAGCGCCTGGCGGCTTACCTGGTGCTGGTCCCGGGGGCCCAGCTGGACGCGGACACGGTGCGCTCGCACGTGCGCGAGCGGCTGGCGCGGTTCGCGGTGCCGCGGGATGTCGTGTTCGTCGACGAGCTGCCCCGCAATGCGACCGGGAAAGTGGTGAAGCGGGCGCTGCGCCGCAACTACCGCTGGTGACCGGCCTGCCCCGCGGCGGCTCCTGTGGCAGGGTCGGGTGTGGACGACCGCACCCGGCCCGCGGAGGAGCTGATGGTACACAAAGGACAGACCAGGCTGTTCGACCCGTTGACGACGAAAGGGACGGCCTTCAGCCGTGCCGAACGCGCCGACCTGGGACTGCTCGGTCTGCTGCCGTACGCGGTGAAATCCCTGGACGACCAGGTCGCCCACACCTACCAGGAGTTTTCCCGCCGCCGGGACGATCTGGACAAGCACATCTACCTGCGAGCCCTCCAGGACCGCAACGAAACGCTGTTCTACCGGCTCCTCGCCGAGCACGTCGAAGAAATGCTGCCGATCGTCTACACGCCCACGGTCGGCGAGGCGTGCGAACGGTTCAGCGACATCTACCGCCGCCCGCGCGGCCTGTTCGTCTCCTACCCCGATCGGGGCCGGCTCGAGGAGGTGCTCCGGAACCGGCCGAACGAGGACGTCGACGTCATCGTCGTCACCGACGGGCAGCGCATCCTCGGCCTCGGGGACCAGGGGATCGGCGGGATGGGGATCCCGATCGGGAAACTTTCGCTGTACACCCTCATCGGCGGCATCGATCCGGCCCGCACGCTGCCGGTCGTGCTGGACGTCGGGACCGACAACGTCGAACGGCTCGAAGATCCGAACTACCTCGGGTGGCGCCACCGCCGGATCGGTGACGACGAGTACTACGCCTTCGTCGACGAGTTCGTCACGGCGGTCCGCGCGGAACTGCCGGACGTGCTCCTCCAGTGGGAGGACTTCGCGACGTCGCACGCCTTGCCGATCCTCGAGCGCTACCGCGGCGAACTGCTCACCTTCAACGACGACATCCAGGGCACCGCCGCGGTCACGCTCGGCGCGCTGCACGGCGCGGCCGAGACAGCGGGACGGCCCCTGTCACAGCAGCAGGTCGTCATGCTCGGCGCGGGCTCGGCCGGCATCGGCGTGCTGGAAATGATCCGCCAGGAAATGGTGGTGCAGGGGCTCTCCGACGCCGAAGCCGCCGAACGCATCTGGGTGGTCGACATCGACGGGCTGCTCACCGACGACCGGACCGGGCTTTCGGACGGGCAGCGCCGGTTCGCGCAACCGGCGAAGCGCGTCCGGGACTGGAACGGCACCGGACTGGCCGACGTCGTCCACCACGTCGACGCCGGGGTGCTGCTCGGCCTGTCGACGGCGGCCGGCGCGTTCACCGAGGACATCGTGCGCGAACTGGCGGCCAAGACCGACCGGCCGATCATCTTCCCGCTCTCCAACCCCACCAGCCGCGCCGAAGCGCACCCGCGCGAGCTCGACGAGTGGACCGACGGCCGGGCCCTCGTCGCGACCGGCTCCCCGTTCGCGCCGGTCGAGCGGCACGGGCGGAAACGCCGGATCGCGCAGTGCAACAACGTCTACATCTTCCCCGCGATCGGGCTGGCGGTGACGGCCGTCGGCGCCACCCGGGTCACCGACGCGATGATGCGCGTGGCGGCCAAGACCCTCGGCGAGGCGTCCCCGGCGCTGGCCGACCCGGACGAACCGCTGCTGCCCGCGTGGACCGACGTCCCGGAGATCGCGACCCGCATCGCGACCGCGGTCGCCGTCCAAGCGGTCGCGGACGGCGTCGCGCCGGAGCAGAGCGAAGACGAAGTCG
Organism: Amycolatopsis kentuckyensis; assembly: GCF_002155975.1. Lineage (GTDB taxonomy): Bacteria > Actinomycetota > Actinomycetes > Mycobacteriales > Pseudonocardiaceae > Amycolatopsis > Amycolatopsis kentuckyensis. The sequence goes on along the minus strand of NZ_MUMI01000464.1, from coordinate 4,069 downwards.
CGAAGGCGGTGCGGGAGAGCCGGTGGACTCCCGGATACCGGTAGCGGTCAGGCCGGGCAGCTGACGTCGTGCTCCGGCGCCGCCAGCGCCAGCAGGTAGCGGTCCACGGCCGACCGGGTGCAGGTGTTCCGGTCGAAGACCCCGTGGCCCGAGCCCTCGTACGTCAGCAACGTCGTGTTCGCCGGGGCCTGGCGGTGGATGGCGAGGGCCCAGGCGTACGGCGTCGCCGGGTCGTGGCGGGAGTTCAGCAGGAGGATCCGCGGCGCTCGCGGGACGCTCAGCCGGTGCGGCGGGTTCGACGGCGGGCCCTGGACGCCCAGGCACGCCATCGCTTCGCCGTGGCTCAGCGTGCTGCCGCGCATGAGCGGCCCGCGGCGCAGCTCTTCGGCGTGCAGCACCGAGTACTGCGCGAAACTCCGGATCCGGAGGTCGAAGTCCTGGCAGACGACGGCCAGGCGGATGGATTCGTAGTTGTAGGAGAACTGCGCGGTCATCGGCGGATTGCCGGCGGCGGCGTCGGCGATCGCCTGGCCCAGGTCGTCCCAGACCGGGTGGTACATGTCCTTCAGCACCCGGTCGCGCAGTTCGCTCTGCGCCCGGGGCACCGCGGCGGTCATCGCGAGGGCCTTTTCCCAGGCGGCGAAGACGTCCTGGCCGTGCAGCGCGCAGGTCGTCGTCCGGTCGCACCACGCGGCGAACTGGCGGAACGCGTCGTCCGCGGCGGCGGCCCGGTCGCCGAGGAACCGGCCGAGGCCGGCGCTGTGGTCGATGGAGCTGTCGAGCACCAGCGCCCGCACCCGGTCGCCGTGCTCTTCGGCGTACTGCTGGCCGAGCAGCGTGCCGTAGGAGATGCCGAAGAAGCTGATCCGCGCTTCGCCCAGCGCGCGGCGGACCGCGTCCATGTCCTGGGCGTTGACGCCGGTGTCGGCGTGGTCGAAGACGGGGAGGTTGCGGGCCCGGCACGCGGAGATCTTGTGCTCGCTGTAGGTCCGCAGCGCCGCGAACTCGGCCGGCCCGGCCGGCTCGTCGCTCGGCGCCTCGCCCGTGTTCTCGCACTCGATGAACGCACTGCGGCCGGTGCCGCGCACGTCGAAGCCGACGACGTCGAACCGGGCCCGGACCTCCGGGCTGAACACGCTCGGCGTCACGGCGAGTTCCGCGTTCGACGAGCCGGGGCCGCCGAAATCCGCCAGCAGCACCCCGAGGCGGTGTGCGGAATCCGTGGCGCGGTGCCGGGCCACCGCGAGGGAGATCGACGGCCCGTGCGGTGAACGCCAATCGAGCGGCACCCGCAGCGTGCCGCACTCGCCGTCCGGCGGAGCGGGGTTGTCCGGGTCGTCGGGGCAGGCGGTCCAGACGATCGGTGACGGCGTCCAGCCGGCGTCGGCCACGGCGGGCGCGGCGCCGGTCAGCAGAAGTGCGCTCGCCAGAACGGTTCCCAGCACCCGAGGCTCCTCCCCGCGACGACCCGGACCCCGCCGACCGTAGGGCGCCCGGGTCTGGACCACAAGGGCCGATCGGTCAGTGGGAGCGTTCCCGGATGCCGGCCAGCTCGGCGGGCGGCGGGCCGGGGTGCAGGATCCCCAGCTGCCGGGTGGCGCGGGTCATGGCGACGTAGAGATCGTTGTGCCCCAACGGACCGGCGAGGATCGCGGCCGGGTCGACGACGATCACGACGTCGAATTCCAGGCCCTTGGCCTGCCGGGGGCTCAGCACGACGACGGGGTCGGTGAGGTCGGGTGGCGTGCGCACCGGCACGGCCGCCGTGATCCGGTCGTGGTGCGCCGCCGGGGCGATGATCGCCAGCCGGCCGTCCTCGTGGCCGCCGGCGAGCTCCGCGAGGACACCGGGCAGCTCCGCGACCGCGGTGCGCCGCCGCCACGGGTGTTCCCCGGTGCGGCGGACGGACCGGGGCGGCCGGAGACCGGGGTGGTGGGCGGCGAACAACCCGGCGGTGGCCGCCATGATCTCCGCCGGCGTGCGGTAGTTCACGGTCAGCTCCGCCAGCCGCCATCGACCGTCCACATGCGACCCCGGCCCGTCGTCCCGCCCGGAACTGTCGGTGGTCCCCGGTAAGCTGGAAGCCGGGGGGCGGAGGCCCGCCCACGACGTCGCACCGGCCGGGTCGCCGGTCTGCGCGAGATCGCCGACGACGGTCATCGACCGGGTCGGGCACCGCCGCAGCAGCATCCGCCACGCCATCGCGGACAGTTCCTGCGCCTCGTCGACGACCACGTGCCCGAACGTCGCACCGGCGAGGTCGCCGAGCACGGCGGCGGCCTCGTCGAGCAGCGGCACGTCCGCCGCGCTCCAGGAGCCGCCGGGGACGCCGAGCAGGTCGGCCACCACCTCCGGCGCGGTCAGCGGCGGCCACACCTCGTCCAGCACGGCCGTCACCTCCGCGTCCGCCAGCAGTGCGGTGCGCAGCCGGGCCGCGTCGGTCTCGTCGAGCAGCTGCCGCGGGCCGTCCTGGCCGGGGTCGACCACGACGCCGGCGGCGGCCAGCGCACGCAGGTCGGCGTCGCTGAGCCGGCCGTCGGCGCTGCCGCCGTCGAGGGCCTCGCCGGTCTCGGTGAACACGACGTTCTCCATGCGGTCGAGCAGGTCCCGCGCGAGCGCGGCGACGATCCGCTGCTGGAAGTCGAGCCGCGCCTGGTTGTGCGGCAACCCCGTGCGCGCCGCCGCGTCGATGGCCTCCCGGCACGTGCGCGGGTCCAGCACCAGCGTTTCCTGTTCGAACGCGATCCCGACCGGCTCGGCAGGCGGCCGCACCCGGGCCCGCACCGCGGCCGCGATCCGGCCGGCCATCTCGGCCCGGCCCTTGGCGACGGCGCTCTCGGGCGGGTCCGTCCGGCCGATGCGGAGGCCCGGGTGCAGGCCGGCGACGGTCGACGTCACCACGGCGTGCTCGCCCAGGCCGGGCAGGACCTGCCCGATGTAGGTCAGGAAGACCTGGCTCGGGCCGACGACCAGGACGCCGCGGCCGCGCAGGTGCGGACGGGTGTAGAGCAGGTAGGCCAGGCGGTGCAGCGCGACGGCGGTCTTGCCGGTGCCGGGGCCGCCCTGCACGACCAGGACGCCGGGGTGGTCGTCGCGGATGATCCGGTCCTGCTCGGCCTGCAGCGTGGTGACGATGTCGCGCATCCGGCCGGTGCGCTCGGCGGTCAGGGCCGCCATCAGCGCGCCGTCTCCGACCAGGGCGTCTTCCGTTTCGGCGTCCAGCAGCTCGTCGTCGAGCGCGACGACCTTCCGGTCGCGGGTGGTGATGCGGCGCCGCCGCCGCACGCCGTGGGCGTCGGCCATGGTCGCGGTGTAGAACGGCCGGGCCGCGGGCGCGCGCCAGTCGAGCAGCAGCGGCTCGTCGTCGCGGAACAGCCCGAGCCGCCCGACGTGGAGGCGGCTGCCGTCCTGCAGGTCGAGGCGCCCGAAGCACAGCCCGTCTTCCGCGGCCTCCAGCCGGCGCAGTTCCGCCTGCCAGAAGGGCGCGCCGGCGGGGTCCGCCGCGGCCAGCCGAGCCTGTTCGCGCAGCGCGTCCGCTTCGGCATACAGGGTGGTCAGGTATTCCTGTTCGACGTCGATTTCGTTCCTGGCGGGCACGCCTGAGCTCCCCTTGTCATCCGGTGATCGGTGACATCGAGGGTGCACGGAGATTCGGCCGGAAAACAGTCTTGTTCTTTCCGGCGGCTTCAGCCGCGCCTGCCGTATTCGGTCGTCAGGCGGCGGCTTTCCTGCGCGGAGCGCGCTTTCGAGGCGACGACGCGGACGATTCCGCGTTGTCGCCGTGCACCCGCTCGAAGGCGGCGACGACTTCGGAGGAGAGCCGGCCCCGCTCGGAGACGTCGAAGCCGTTCGCGTTCGCCCAGGCCCGGATCCGCTGGTTGCGCTCGCGATCGGAGGCGGTGGTCGACTGGCCGGTGGCCACCCGCACCTTGCGCCCCCCGACCCGGCGGCCGGCGCCGATGTACCGGGCCAGTTCGCCGCGCAGGGCGGTCGCGTTCCGGTCCGAAAGGTCGATTTCGAAGGTGACGCCGTCGAGGCTGAACTGGACGGTCTGGGCGGCGGTGCTGCC
>NZ_MUMI01000463.1 GCF_002155975.1 Amycolatopsis kentuckyensis | reverse complement strand
CACGACAAGGCCCCCGGGACTGGTCCCGGGGGCCTCGAACGGGTGACTCAGGCCGAAGCGGCCACGAGATCGTCGGCTGCGGAGGGCGGGGCCGCCACGACCTTCTTGTTGCGGCGGTTGCGCCGCTCCAGGTACGTCGCCAGCGCCGTCAGCAGCAAGCACATCACGACGTAGATGCCGGTCGCCACGATCGTCGACGGCACGATCGGCCGCCCGAACGTGCCCTGCGAACCGATGTAGCGCGCGTAGTACAGCAGCTCCTGGAACGTGATGATGAAGCCGAGCGCGGTGTCCTTCAGCAGCACGACCAGCTGGCTGATGATCGTCGGCAGCATCGCCCGGATCGCCTGCGGCAGCAGGACCAGGAACATCACCTGCGTCTTGCGCATGCCCAGCGCGTACGCGGCTTCGCTCTGCCCCTTCGGCAGCGACTGGATGCCCGCGCGGAACACTTCCGCGAGCACCGAGCCGTTGTACAGCGTCAGGCCGAGCACCACGCCGAGGAACGGCGTCGTCGGCACGCCGACGGTCGGCAGGCCGAAGTAGAACAGGAACATCAGGATCAGCGCGGGGATGGCGCGGAAGAACTCCACGACGAACCCGGCGATCCGGCGGATCCACACGTGGTCGGACAGCCGCCCCGCCGCGAAGATCGCGCCGAAGACCAGCGCGAGCACGGCCGCGGCGGCGAACGCTTGGAGCGTCTGGAGCACCGCGTTGAGCAGGTCGCGCTGCACCTGGGCGTACTGCAGCCACTCCCACTTGCGGGCGGTGAACTGGCCGCTGTCGTAGAACCGCCACCCGATGTAGCCGACGAACGCCAGGACCAGGAGCGTCCCGATCACCGCGTACGTGCGGTACCGGAGCCGGGCCTTCGGGCCCGGGACGTCGAACAGCACGTTGCTCATCGGGCCACGCTCCAGCGCTTCTCCAGGCTGCGTTGGACGAACGACAGCACGGTGACCAGGACGATGAAGCCGAGGGCGACCCACAGCAGGCCGATCAGCTGGTTCTCGCCGCGCTCGGACAGGTACGAGCGGATCGCGCCGGCTTCGGCGACCGAGAAACCGGCCGCGATGGTGGTGTTCTTCAGCAGCGCGATCAGGGTGCTGATCAGCGGCGGGACGACCGAGCGCAGCGCCTGCGGCAGCACGACCTGGCCGAGGATCTGGGCGAAGGTGAGCCCCAGCGCCCGGCCCGCCTCGGCCTGGCCGACCGGCACGGTGTTGATGCCCGAGCGCACGACCTCGCAGATGAACGCCGAGGTGTACACGGTCAGGGCGACCACGGCGGCCGGGAAGTAGTCGAGCTTGACGATGTCGAGCAGCGGGTAGGCGAACACGAAGAACGCGAACACCAGGGTGAGCGGGGTGTTCCGGGCGATCGTCACGTACGTCGTGCCGACGGCGCGGAAGACGGGGACCGGGCTGACCCGCAGCATCGCCAGGATCGTGCCCCAGATCAGGCTGCCGATGGCGGAGAGCACGAACAGTTCGATCGTGCGCAGGAAGAACGGACCGAACAGGTCCAGGTTGTTGAGCAGGACGTCCATGGAACCTTCCCCGCGTCCGTTTCTTTCAAGCGGTGGTCAGGTGGTGGATGTGGGAAGGCCGGTGGACCGGGAAACCCGATCCACCGGCCTCGTTTCACGTCAGTACTTCTCGAGGGTCGGCTTGGTGGCGGCCGAACCCGACTTGCCGAGCGTCGCGGCGTAGATCTTGTCCCAGGTGCCGTCGTCCAGCGCCTTCTGCAGGATCTCGTTGACCTTGTCGCGCAGCACCTTGTCGTCCTTGTTGAGGCCGATGCCGTACTTCTCGGTCGAGAACGTCTTGCCGACGACCTTCAGGTTGTCCGGGTCCTGCGCCGCGTAGCCCTTCAGGATCGCGTCGTCGGTCGTGACCGCGTCGACGTCCTTCGACAGCAGCTTCTCGACGCACTGCGAGTACTTCTGGAACTCGACGATGTTGGCCGGCTCGGTCAGGTTCTGCTGCCGGACCTTCTGGATCGGGGTCGAGCCGGTGACCGAGCAGACCTTCTTGCCCTTGAGGGTCTCCGGGCCGGTGATCGAGCTTTCGTCCTTGCGGACGAGCAGGTCCTGGCCGGCGACGAAGTACGGGCCGGCGAAGGAGACCAGCGCCTTGCGCTTGTCGGTGATCGAGTAGGTGCCGACGTAGTAGTTCACGTCGCCGTTCGCGATCGTCTGCTCACGGGCACCGGAGTCGACCGTGCGGAAGGTGATCTTCTCCGGGTCGAAGCCGAGGCCGGCCGAGACGAGCTTCGCGATCTCGATGTCGAAGCCGCCGAACTTGCCGGTCGTCGGGTCCTTCTGGCCGAGGCCGGGCTGGTCGTCCTTGGCGCCGACGGTCAGCGCGCCCGCCGACTTCATCTTGGCGAACACCGGCGAACCCTGCAGGTCGACGCCGGTCGCCACCGGGTACGTCGGCAGCGCCGCGGCGTTCGTGCCGCTCTGGTCGCCCGAGCCCGGCGTGGTCGGCGTGCCTTCCTTGCCGCAGGCGGTCAGCGTGGTCAGCGCCAGGCCGCCGGCGAGCAGTCCCACCGCGAGGGTGCGGATCCTCATGTGAATCTCTCCTGTGTGTCGTCACCCGGACGCCGACGGCGCCGCGGAACGTTCTCAGCGGTTGTTCTCAGTGGGTCAGGATCTTGCCGAGGAAGTCCTTCGCGCGCTCGCTCTTCGGCGCGGTGAAGAACGCTTCCGGCGTCGTGTCCTCGACGATCTCCCCGTCGGCCATGAAGATCACCCGATCGGCTGCCCTCCGGGCGAAGCCCATCTCGTGGGTGACGACCAGCATCGTCATGCCGTCCTTGGCCAGGCCCGTCATCACGTCGAGGACCTCCTGGACCATTTCCGGGTCCAGCGCCGAGGTCGGCTCGTCGAACAGCATGACCTTGGGCCGCATCGCCAGCGCCCGCGCGATGGCGACGCGCTGCTGCTGGCCGCCCGAAAGCTGCGCCGGGTACTTGTCGGCCTGGTTGGCGATGCCGACGCGCTCCAGCAGCTCCATCGCCGTCTTGCGCGCTTCGGCCTGCGAGGTCTTGCGGACCTTCACCGGCGCGAGCATGACGTTCTCGACGATGGTCTTGTGCGCGAACAGGTTGAACGACTGGAACACCATGCCGACGTCGGCCCGCAGCGCGGCCAGCGCCTTGCCCTCGGCGGGCAGCGGGACGCCGTCGACGGCGATCTCGCCCGAGTTGATCGGCTCCAGCCGGTTGATGGCCCGGCACAGGGTCGACTTGCCCGAGCCCGACGGGCCGAGCACCACGACGACCTGGCCGCGAGGCACCTCGAGCGTGATCTCCCTGAGCACGTGCAGGTCGCCGAAGTACTTGTTCACGGCGGACGCCTTGATCATCGGCGCCGCCACCTCCGCGGTCATCTGGCCTCCCGGGTCGTTCGTGCAAATCGGGCATGGGTCACCACGCGATGGGCGAGAACCTACCGTTGTCGTACCGGCTGGCAAGGCCGCTTGAGCAATACTTAGGGTTTCAACTGAGTATCGATGTCCATTTTGGCGGGTGTCCACCCGAGGTCACGGGGAGTCACCGTCCGGGTGGCCGGTGCGGGAGCCGCCCGGAGGTCCTAGAGTTCGCGCTACCGGCCGGTGGAGCAGGTCACCATGGGAGGCGGACGGGTGCGGGTGCTGCTGGTGGAGGACGACGACCGGGTCGCGGGCGCCCTGATCCCGGCGCTCACACGCCGTGGCCTGGCGATCGCCCGGCTGGCCACCGGCGCCGGCGTCCTCGATCGGGTGCACGAGGTCGACGTCGTCCTGCTTGACCTCGGCCTGCCGGACATCGACGGCGTGACGCTGTGCCGCCAGATCCGTGCGGTCAGCGACGTCGCGATCATCGTCGTCTCGGCCCGCGGCGAGGTCGACGACCGGATCCAGGGCCTGCGCGCGGGCGCCGACGACTACCTGGTCAAGCCCTACGACGTCGAGGAGCTGCTCGCCCGGGTCGAGGCCGTGCGCCGCCGCCGTGGCGAGCACCCCGCCGCCGAGCCGGTGGTGATCCGGGTCGGGGACGTCACCGTCGACGTCTCCCGGCACGAGGTACTGGTCGGCGGCAAGGCGGTGGCGCTCTCCCGCAAGGAGTTCCAGGTGCTGGCGCTGGTGGCGGGCGCGCGCGGCGCGGTGTGCTCGCGTGAGCACGTGCTCACCGAGGTGTGGGGCCACCGCGGCGCGGCGGAGAGCCGTTCGCTGGACGTCCACGTCGCGACGCTGCGGACGAAGCTGGGCCGCCCGGCGCTGATCGAGACCGTCCGCGGGGTCGGGTACCGGCTCGGCGGCCAGGTCCCCCGGAGCTGAGGGGCGTGCGCGTCCGGCTGCAGGGCATCGTGCTGACGCTGGTGGCGTTGCTCGTGTTCGGCCTGGGCATCCCGCTGGCCAGGAGCATCGCCGCCGGCGCGCAGCAGGACCTGTTCCTGGACCGGCTGACCGACACGGCCCGGTTCGCGTCGCTGGCGCAGCGGCCGCTGCTGGACAACAAGCCGGGGCTGATCGAGCCCGACCTGCTCCGCTACACCGAGGTGTACGGCGTCCAGGCGGCGGTCGTCAACCAGGACGGCAAGCTGTTCGCCTCTTCGCTCACCGGGCCCGCCGCGCGGATCGACCTGAAGGACGAGCGGATCAGCGGGCCGGTCCACGAGGCGCTCGCCGGCCGCCGGTCCCAGCCCACGGGGGTGCTGATGCCGTGGGATTCGACGCCGCTCGTGCTCGCCGAACCGGTGCTCGCCGACGGCGAGGTGCACGGCGCGGTGCTCACCGTGTCCGACACCGGCACCGAGCGGGCGGACGTGCTCTGGTGGTGGCTGCTGCTCGCCGCGGGCGGGATCCTCGCGTTCACGCTCGCGCTGGCCGTGGCGATCCCGGTGGTCCGCTGGATCCTGCGGCCGGTGCACCGGCTCGACGACGCGACCGGTGCGCTGGTGGCGTCGGTGGTGAGCGGCCGGGAGGCCGAGCCGGTGGGGGAGAGCGGCGGGCCGCCGGAGCTGCGGCAGCTCGGCCGCTCGTTCGACCGGATGGCGTCGAGCGTCTCGGGCGCGCTGGCGGCACAACGCGCGTTCGTCGCCGACGCGTCCCACCAGCTGCGCAACCCGCTGACGGCGCTGAAGATCCGGCTCGGCAACCTCGAAGGCCACGTCGACGACGAGCCGGCGGCGGCCGACCTGGAAGCCGCGCGGGTCGACGCGGGCCGGCTGCACCAGATCCTGGACGGCCTGCTGTCGATGGCCCGCGCCGAGGCCTCCGGCGGCGAGCTGGACCCGGTGGTGCTGGACGAGGTCGTGGCCGACCGCGTCGCGGACTGGGGAGTGGTCGGCGAGGCCCGCGACGTCCGGCTGGTCGTGGAGACGTCTGGCGACGGCGCGCGGGTGTGCATGCCACCGCGCGGCGCGGAGACGATCCTGGACGCGCTGCTGGACAACGCGCTGAAGTTCACCGCGGCGGGCACGGAGATCCGGATCGCGGTGGTCCGGGAGGACGACCGGGTGCGGCTGTCGGTGCGTGACCACGGGCCGGGGCTGCGGCCGGATGAGCTCGATCGGGCGCTGGACCGGTTCTGGCGCAGTCCGGCGCACCAGAACGTGCCGGGGTCCGGGCTGGGGCTGGCGATCGTGAGTGAGATCGTCGCGCACTCGGATGGGGAGCTGGAGCTGGATCTGCCCGAGGGCGGGGGGCTGCGGATCGCGATGGTGTTCCCGGTCGCCTAGGTCTTCTGCGCCCGGTAGTACCGCAGCGCGCCCGGGTGGAGCGGGACCGGCTGGGTCTCGATGCCCGGGTGGACGTCGATCGATAGGGCCGCCGGGTTGGCGCTCGCGAGCTGGCGGCGGGCGTCGAACAGGCCGCGGACCAGGGCCTCCGCCACGTCGTCGGGCATCGACTTGGGGACCACCAGGAAGTTCGGCACCAGCAGCGTCGTCACCGGGAGGGGCTGGCTGTACGTGCTCGCCGGGATCGTCGCGGTGCTGTAGACCTGGTTCAGCGTCTGCAGCTTCGGCAGCACGTCGGCGAGGTCGAGCAGGCGCACCCGGCTCCGGATGTCCGCTTCCGCCAGTTTCGGCGTGGGCAGCCCGCCGGACCAGAAGAACGCGTCGACCTCGTGGTTCAGCAGCGCGCCGACGGACTCGTCGAGGCCGCGGGGGGTCGTGCTGACCGAGTCCTGCAGCCCGACCGCGACGAGCAGCCACGTGGCGATGAACTCGACGCCGGACTGCGGTGAGCCGATCGCGACCCGGTGGCCGCTCAGCTGGGACACCGACCGGATGTCGGAGTCGGCCCGGACGACGATGTGCAGGTAGTCGTCGTGGATCCGGGCGAGCGCGGCGAAGTCGGGATGGGCCTGGTACCGGCTCGCGGCGACATCGGCCGCGACGAACGCGACGTCGGCCTGGCGGGCGAGCACCTTCGCGACGTTGTCGGGCGAGCCCTGGGTCTGCAGCACCTGCGGCCGTTCGATGCCCAGATCGGCCTGCCAGGCGGAGGCGAGGGGCTGAGCGAGCTTGTAGTAGACGCCGCCGGAGTTGCCCGCGGCGATCCGCAGCTTGAGCTCACCGAACTCGGCGGTGCAGGCGGTGAGCACCAGCAGCAGGGCGGCCGCCATCGCGAGTCCGCGGGTCCACCGGCTGCCGGTCACGGGCTGATCGTGCCAGACTCCGCGGCCCGTTGCCCGGGTGCCCGGGAATTCCGGTCCGGAAATGCGCGAAACGACGGCGAAGATCGTATTTCCGGCCGGCGTTCTTCTGGTTCCGGTTGTAACAGGCCGCGACGCGACGCGGACTTAAGACCATGAGCTCCTGCACGGCGTGCGAACGAGAACTCAGCCCCGAGGCGCGATTCTGCGGAACCTGCGGAACGCCGGTCGATCCGCTTTCCCCGGCGCCCACCACCGCACCGCCGTCGCGGAATGTCATGATTCCGTTGGTGGCCGGGGGAGTGGTGGTGGTGCTGATCACCGCGGCGGCCGTGGTCTTCGCGGTCTCGCGCTCGAAGGAGACGGCCGCCCCCGCGGCGCAGCAGACGCCCGAGCCGGTCATCGTCCCCACGCAGGAATGGGCACCGACGACGACGGACTCGACCTGGACGATGCCGGCGCCGGTCACCCCGAGCACCACGGTCACCGAGGCCGATGTGCGGGGCCAGGTCGCGCACGACCACGCCGTCGCGGAAGGCCTGGTCGGCAGCTGGGTTCCGCAGCTGTCGTCGAAAGGCGTCGGCTTGGTGGTCCGGGGCACGACCTACGACTACCCCGACATCATGGAAGACTTCCGGCGGCTGCAGGCCAGTTACCCGGACGCCGTCATGGTCGACTCGGGCGACTACAAGAACTTCTCCCGCAAGGGTTTCTTCGTCACCCTGAAGGCGGAAACCTTCGGCAGTGCCGACGAGGCCAACGCCTGGTGCGACCGGCAGGGCTTCGCGCCGGAGGACTGCCACGCCGGCCGGCTCACCCACACGGGCGGACCGGCCGGCAACTCCAAGCAGCGTTGACGGTGTGGCGTCAGCCGAAGAGCTTGGCGATGAGCTCGGTGATCTTCGTCAGCGGCTCGGAGATCGCCCCGACGACGGTCGTGACGGTCTGCCAGCGGTTCGCGACGACTGTGCCGCGCGGGGTGTCCCGCCGGAGTTCTTCTTCGATCTTCCCGAGTTCGGCACGGACCTCGTCGCGGTCCGCTTCGGGTGCGGCGGCGACGACGTCCGGCCGCGCCGCGGCGAGAGCGGCCAGCAGATCCGCCACCGACAGCTCCGGCCCGGACTGGTGGTAGACGCGGGCGTGCGAGCCGACGGCGCTGCCGCTGACCTGCGCGCCGCGCAGGTCGAACCGGTCACCCATCTCGTTTCTCCTTCGTGGTCTTGGTGCGGCCGCCGGCGCTGCTGTGCGTGCCGACGGCCGAGTCGACGAGGGTGCTGCCCCGCAGGTCGTACGAGTTGTGCACCGGGTCGGCCAGCTTGGTGAACTCGACGACGGAGTAGCCGCGTTCCTGGAGGTAGGCGCCGACCGCGCGGAACAGCGTCGAGTCGAGGATCCGCACGTACCGTTCCACGTCGACGTCCTGGAAGTAGCTCTGCACCCGGTCGGCCTGGGCCAGTTCGCGCAGGCTCCGGTCGGCCCCGTACTTGGCGGGCACGATCTCGCCGGGTCGCTGCGGCAGGGCCTTGAAGGAGCGGAACACCCGCGCGGCGCGCCGGAGGACCGTCGCCGGCAGCAGGCACAGTTCGGCGGCGGCGTTCCGCAGCGGGCCGAGGACCGGCGCGCGGTGCTGGTCGATGGTCCGGTACCGCGGATCGATCGGCAGCAGGGCGAGGAACTGCCATTCGAGGAAGAGCATCCGCTGGTTCGTGCCGACGTGGAGGTAGCACGACGTGGTCAGGTCGCGGTCCCAGGATTCGATGCGGTAGCAGCGGTAGTACCGCGCCCACTCGACGGAGGCGTCGGCGAGGTTGCGCGCTGCTTCCGGGTCGAGCTGCGCGGCCGGCCGCTCGTTCAAGCCGGGCAGCGCATCGGGCACCGCCTGCGGATCGGCCACGAGCCGGTCCGCCGGGATCAGGACCTGTTCGTGCAGCGTCAGGTCTTCGAGGCGCCGGCCGGGGCCCAACGACGACTTCCCGCGCAGCCGCCCCACCGCCTCGCTCACCTGGTCCTGCAGCTCCATGACGCTGATGGTGGCGGGTTTTCCGGTGTCGTCGGCAGGTTCCAGCGGCAGGGTGATCACCTGCTGGTGCACCGGGATCCCGGCTCCGACGAACGGCGAGAACCCGCGGTGCACGACGACGTCGACCTTGCCGGGGTGCCGGGCCAGCTCCTGCTCCACCCGGGCGATGTCGCCCAGCGGCCCGGAGAACTGGTCCTGCCCGAGCCCGCGCAGCCGCCGTTCCCGTTCGTCGCCGCTCATGACCCGGTTGGGGACGAAGGTGTTCGCGCGGAACCGGTCGAAGACCAGGAAGTGCACGGCGAACTCGTCGACGGTGAGCACGCCGGCGATCAGCAGCACGGCGACGACCGGGAGGACGAGCGTGGCCACGCCCACCCCGGCGCCCGCGGCCGAAGCCGCGGTCGACCCGAACCCCGGCGAGCCGGCCTCGGAGCCCAGCATCGCCGCCAGCCCGAGGCCGAACACGCCGAGCGCGGCCAGCGGTACGAGGACGAAGAGGAGGAGCACGCCGACGAGCACGCCGCCCCGCTTGCCGAGCTCCCTCCGCCCGAGGGTGACGGTCAGCCCCACCGCGACCACCAGCCACGAGAAGAACACCACCGGGTTCAGGACGAGCAGCACCAGTTGCAGCACCAGCAGTACGCCGTCGCGGATGCGCCGTCGTGCCCGGGCGGCCACGGCTTCGCGCAGCACGGCGGTGGTGTCCACGCCGGGCGTCTGCGGAAGGGCGCGAAAAGGCTCGACAAGGAATTCCTTGATCGCCGTGTCGGCGAATTTCTCGCTGAGCTGCGCCGCCGCGCAGAGGTAGCGCGTCGTGGCGTCCCGTTTGGCCAGGGAAGCGCCACAACGCTGGCAGTATTTGTCACCGGCTTGATTGACGGACCGGCAGCGGCCGCAATGCCGGCTCCGTTCGGCCTCGACACCGACAGCCATGGAATTCCTTTCCGGTCCGACCCCACCCGGGAGTCGTCCGGCCGGCGGTGCCGCGTTACAGAATCGCGCGGTTCACCGGGCAGCGGTCACGGCCTCGCCGTCAGCCGGAGGGTCGGTTCCCCGTCCGCATCGCCCGCGGGGTCGCCGACGACCAGCGAGAAGCCCGGCGTCTCGAGGACCAGGCCCTCGGCCGACTCGTGGAGCCCGACCGTGAACGGGACGTCGTCAAGAGGCCCGTACCGGACCGCGAAGACCGATGAGCCCGCCGGTGACGAGGGGAGGGGGCCCGCCAGGACGTGGTTCGTGTCCGTCACCCGGTGCCAGCCCGCGTCCGGGTTTCCGTAGCCGCGGGGGTCGTCGGCCAGGGAGAACGCCAGTTGCTCCTGGGTCAGCGCGAGCGTCTCCGGGCTGCTGAAGCTCGTGCGGCCCGCCGGGGGGTTGACCACCCGCAACGACGCCGCCGACGTGATGGCCAGGCTGCCCGCGAGGAGCGTGCCGTCCGTGGGCAGCTCCGCGCCCGGCGTGCTCAGGTCGAACGGCGCCCCGCCCGGCGGCGCCACCGTGACGATCTTGCGCTGGCCCGCTTCCGTTTCCTCGATGTACGGCAGCCCGGCGAGGAATTCGCAGCCGGCCGCCGGGACCACCGCGACCAGCGTCACCCGCCGCTCCTCGGTCACGCACACCTGCTGCACGCTCAGCATCACCTGGTCCCGGGTGACCACCGCCTTGGTCACCAGCCGGGCGGCGACGTCGCCGTCCCGGGCGTCGCGGACGCGCAGGGGGCCCAGCGCGCGGGTGAGCAGCGTGCGGCCCAGGACCGGGCCGATGCCGTGCTGGCCCGCCACGACGGACTCGATCACCGCGGCCCGGCTCGCGTCGATCAGGTACGGGGTGTGGCTGCCCGTCCAGGACACGGACGCGGCGCGGTGGCGCAGCGAATACGACGTCGTGACCGGGAACGCCGGCGTTCGGTGCCAGGTGCTGCCGTCCTGGTACAGCCAGACCGTCGTGAACGCGAAGTGCCCGCTCGGCGCGCCGGTCCGGGCCAGGGGGTAGTACGGGACGCGGCGGTCGGCCAGGTAGCGGCCGAGGTCGGTCTTCAGGTGCGCGCTGAAGTAGCGGAGGCCCAGCAGGCCTTCGGCGCCGCAGTGCTGCTCGCTGTAGCGGGGGCCGCCGTAGTCGAAGCCGCGGGCCGACAGGCGGGAGTCGAGGTGGCGGGCGATCTCCGCGCCGTCGTCGAGGAACAGCCGGTCGGCCGTCACCCGGTGGGCCTGGGCCAGGAAGGACAGCGAGATCGGCAGGTAGTTCTGGTCGTGGCCGGCGCCGTGCTCGGCCGGCAGCGCGAAGCCGCGGTCGGTCACCCGGGACGGCCGGATCACGTCCGTGTACAGCCGCATGGCCGCCGTCGTGACGCGGTTGCCTTCGCGGTTGCGGGACACCCTGTCGAGGTGACGGCCGAGCATCAGGCCCGCCACGATCGCGCCGAGGGCCTGGTTGCCCGTCTGCTGGGGGTTGAACATGCTCGCTTCGGTCAGCCACCGCCAGTACCCGAGCGCCAGCTCGGTCACGGCGGCGTACTGCTCTTCGGTGAGCAGGCCTTCGCCGAGTTCCAGGACGTTGACCGCGTGCAGCATCGCCCACACCGTGCTCGGCCAGTCGCCGAAGGGGTGTTCGCCTTCTCCGGGCATGTACCGCGCGTACGGCAGGCCACTGTGGCGGACCCGCAGGAACGGCTCGCCGGGGTTGTCGGTGCGGAACACCCGGTGCGCCAGGAAGAAGTCCCAGCCCCGGCGCACCGCGCCGGTGAGCGCCGGGTCGCCGGCCGCGCCGCGCCGCCACGCCAGGCAGAGGAGGGAGAGCACGCCGAGGCCCATGTCGCCGAGGTCGTCGTCGGCCGCGGGGTCCTCGAAGTTGCCGTCCGGCTGCTGCGCGGCGAGCGCGTCGGCGGCCGCGGCGGCCAGGACGGCGTCGAGGCGGGCGGGGTCGTCGGGCAGGTCGTGCGAGCTCGCGTGCTGGCTCGGCAGCAGGATCGGATCCATCCGCTTCGCAGCCTCCCTGCCGTCCTGGGCACCGGACCGGTCGACGTGGTCGGGAAAGCGCTTTCCGGAGCCTTGCCCTTGGTGGACCGGAAAAACGATGATGCGGCTGGGACCCGCACTTGGTTAAGTAGTAAACAAACGAACCCGCACGTTGTCAACGGGCCGGACCGGGGACGGCGGGCGTTCGACAGTTTCACTTCGGCGAAAGCAGGGTGCAGATGGCGAAATCGGGCATCGGTGACCGGGCCGGCGAGGTCTTCGCCGCGCTGGCGGCCGCCGGCCAGGCCACCCGTCCGCAGCTCGCGGTGGCCTGCGGGCTGTCGAAGCCCACGGTCTCCCTGGTGATGGCGGAGCTGGAGGCCGCGGGGCTCGCCGAGCGCAGCGGCAGCTCGTCCGGCGCCACCGGGCGGACCGCGGCGGTCTACCGGCTGGGCCCGCGGGCCGGGTACGTGCTGGCGGTCGACCGCGGCTCGACGCAGGTGGCGTTGCGGGCGACCACCCTCGGCGGGGAGCTCCTCGACGAAGACCAGACGTCGAGACCCGCTTCCGCGGCCGCCATGGTGAAAGCCGTGCTCCGCCGCGGAAGCGCCCGTGGTCCGCTTCGTGCCGTGGTGGTCGCGGTGTCCGAAGTGGTCTCCCCGCCCGGCCGCGGCGAGCCGGCGACCATGGCGCGGGTCCGGGATGCCGTGGCGGCGCTCGGGTTGCCCGGCGGCACGGCCGTGCACACCGAGAACAACGTCAACTGCGCGGCCATCGCCGAACTGGCCGAAGGGGCGGGCAAGGACCACGACAGCTTCGTGTTCCTGCAGGTCGGCGTGGCGATCGGGGCGGGTGTGGTGCTCGGGCGCCGGCTCGTGCGCGGGGCGAGCGGCGCGGCGGGGGAGGTCGCCCGCCTGGCCTACCCGTGGGCGGACGACCGGCCGCCGGTCCGGGACGCGCTGGAAGCGCGGCTCGGTTCGCGGGAGCTGCTGCGCCGCGCCCGGGAACGCCGCCCGGACCCGGCGCCGAAGACGGCCGCCGCGCTGTTCGCGCTGGCGGAGAAGGGCGACCCGGTGGCGCTCGGGATCGTCGCGGAACACGCCGAAGCCGTGGGCAACCTGGCCGCGTCGATCTGCGCGGTCGTCGACCCCGGCCTGGTCGTCCTCGGTGGCGGGGTGGGGCGGAACAGGCTGCTCCGGCCCGGCGTCGCCGCCACTGTCGAGCGGCTGAGCTGGCCGACCGAAGTCGTGGTGAGCGAGCTGGGGGCGCGCGCGACCGTGCTGGGCGCCGCGCACCTGGCCAGGGAGAAGGGCATCCGCGCGGTGCTGGAGGAGGGGTGAACGAGTCGTTGACAGCGGCGGAGCGGGCTGCCTAGAGTGCCGAGAAAGCGCTTCCAGCTCCCTGGGACGGAACCACTGGAACCGCGTGCGTCGGAAGAAGTGCCACGGCAGCAGCCCCGTTTCCGGAGCGTTGCCGGTCCACGCCGGAGTCCCGGGAGCAGACGATGTCAGCCGAAGCCGCAACGCACCCTGTCGAAGCCGGGATCCGGCCGGCGGCGAAGACCGCGCCTGCCCGGCGTCGCCGGAAACGCCACAAGGACAACCTGGCGGCGTACCTCTTCCTGTCACCGTGGTTCCTCGGGATCTTCGGGTTCGTCCTGCTGCCGATGGCGTACTCGCTGTACCTGTCGCTGACGAAGTTCGACCTGCTGAGCCCACCCCAGTGGGTGGGCTTCGACAACTACCTGGCGATGTGGCAGGACGAGAAGTTCCTCCACTCGGTCAAGGTCACGCTCACCTACGTCGTCGCCTCGGTGCCGCTGAAGCTCGCCGCCGCGCTCGTCGTCGCCGCGGTGCTGAACCGGGGCCTGCGCGCGCTGGGCTTCTACCGCTCGGTCTTCTACCTGCCGTCGCTGCTCGGCGCGAGCGTCGCGGTGTCGGTGATGTGGCGCCAGATCTTTTCGCAGCAGGGCCTGCTCAACCAGGTGCTCGGGATCTTCGGCATCCGCGGCGCGGACTGGATCGGCGACCCGCGGTTCGCGCTGTGGACCCTGGTCCTGCTCTCGGGCTGGCAGTTCGGCACCCCGATGCTGATCTTCCTCGCCGGGCTGAAACAGATCCCGAAGGAGCTGTACGAGGCCGCGGAGCTCGACGGCGCCGGCCGGATCCGGATGTTCTTCCGGATCACCGTGCCGATGCTGTCCCCGGTGATCTTCTTCAACCTGGTCCTGGAGACGATCAACGCGTTCCAGACGTTCACCCCGGCCTACGTCGTCAGCGGCGGGCTCGGCGGGCCGATCGACTCGACCATGCTGTACACGCTCTACCTCTACCGCAAGGGGTTCTCGAGCCTCCAGATGGGCTACGCCTCGGCGATGGCGTGGGTCCTGTTCGTGGTGATCGGCCTCTTCACCGCGCTCTACTTCGCGTCTTCACGGCGCTGGGTCACCTACGCGGACTGAAAGGACCGGAATGGCCGTCAACGTCAAGACACCGGCGAAGATCCACTGGCGCGCGCACACGGTGCTGCTCGCCGCGGTCGTCGTGATGATCTACCCGCTGGTGTGGCTGGTCGGGGCTTCCTTCAAACCCGAGAACCAGATCTTCAGCACGCTCGACCCCATCCCGTGGCACTTCACCTTGGAGAACTACCTCGGCGGCTGGACGGCGACGGGCACGTCGTTCACCGTCTACCTCGCGAACTCCGCGACCATCGCGCTCTGCGTGGTGATCGGCAACATCGCGTCCTGCTCGCTCGCCGCCTACGCGTTCGCCCGGCTCGACTTCGCCTTCCGCAAGATCTGGTTCGGGCTGATGCTCGGCACGCTGATGCTGCCGTTCCAGGCCACGATGATCCCGCAGTACACGATCTTCTACAAACTCAACTGGATCAACACGTTCCTGCCGCTGGTGGTCCCGCAGCTGCTCGCCTGCGACAGTTTCTTCATCTTCCTCATGGTCCAGTTCATCCGGGGCATTCCCCGCGAACTGGACGAAGCGGCGGCCATCGACGGCGCCGGGCACGCCCGCGTCTTCTTCTCGGTGATCCTCCCGCTGCTGCGCCCGGCCCTGCTGACCACCGGCGTCCTGACGTTCATCTGGACGTTCAACGACTTCCTCCGCCAGCTGGTCTACCTGTCCGACAAATCGCGGTACACGGTCCCGCTGGGTCTCAACTCCTTCATCGACCGGGCGAGCGGGTCCAGCTACGGCGGAATGCTCGCGATGTCGGTCGTCACCCTCGTGCCCACCGTCGCGGTGTTCCTGATCTGCCAGAAACGCCTGGTCGACGGCGTCGCCAACACCGGCATCAAAGGCTGAACCCCAACAGCAGAAAGTGAGTCCGTCATGGCACAGCACCTGTCCAGGAGGGGGTTCCTCGGGATCGCCGGGGCGGGGGTGGCCTCCGCCGCGCTCGCCGGCTGCGGTTTCGCGCCGCCCAGCAACAGCGGATCCGGCGGCGGGAACAACGCCCTGACCTTCCGCTGGTGGGGCGGCAACGCCCGCAACGACGCCTACCAGAAGGCGGTGAAGATCTTCACCGACAAGACCGGGATCGCCGTCACCACGCAGTACTCCGGCTACGACGGGTACTTCGACAAGCTGAACACCGAGTTCGCCGGCGGCAACCCGCCCGACATCTTCCAGATGGACACCGCGCTCGTCAGCACCTACGCCGGGCGGAACGTGCTCACCGACCTGGGCACCTACGTCCCCGGCACGATCGGGCTGGACACCCTCTACGCGCCGCTGCGCACGGCGGGCACCGTCAAGGGCAAGACCTACGGCGTCCCCTCCGGCTCCGGCAACGCCCCGGTGCTCTTCGACAAGACGGTCTTCGACCAGCTCAAGATCACGCCGCCGACCAGCGACTGGACGTGGCAGGACTTCGGCACCCTGGCCGGCGAGATCTCCAAGGCGTGGGGCCCGAACAAGTACGGCGCGCTGGACGCGTCGAAGGACGACTCGGGCGCGCTGCAGCCGTGGCTGCGCCAGCGCGGCAAGGACCTCTACACCCCCGACCAGACCCTCGGGTTCGGTCCCGAGGACCTGACCGAGTGGTTCACCTTCTGGGACGGCCTGCGCAAGTCCGGCGCGATCTGCCCGCCGACGCTGCTGAGCAACACCGACGCGGCGACCGGCAACCACCCGCTGATCACCGGGCAGATCGCGATGACCACCGGCTGGGGCCTGGCCCAGATGCAGCCGCTGACCCAGCACGAGCTCAAGCTGGTCGTCGTGCCCCGCGCGAACGGCAAGACCGGCCAGGCGCTGTCCGGCGGCGTCCTGCTGTGCATCCCGGTGAAGAGCAAGAACCCGGAAGGCGCGGCGAAGCTGATCAACTTCTTCCTCAACGACGACGACGCGATCAAGACGATGAAGCTGCAGCGCGGGCTGCCGCCGTCGGACAAGGCGAAGAACCTCCTCGCGCCGACCGCCACCGCTCCCGAGAAGGCGGACATGGACTTCGGCGAGTACGTGGCCGCCCAGGTCGCCAAGGACGGCCTGCCCACCGCGCCGACCGCGCCGCCGGGCTACGGCGACGTCAAGACGGCGCTCGACTCGGCGGCCAAGCAGATCGCCTTCGGCAAGATGTCGATCGCGGCCGGCGTGACCCAGTTCTTCAGCGACGCCAAGAACGCCCTCGCCAACGCGAAGTAGGAGAACTGTGCGCATCGACGCCGTCCGCGGCACCGATCTGTTCGTCGGCTCCGCGGCCGCGGCCCGCCAAGTCGTCAGGGTGACGATGAGCGGGCCGCGGGCGCCGGTGCGGATCCGGGTCGAGGGCAAGCGGGTGTTCACGCCCGAACCGGTCACCGCCGACGTTCACCCGGACGGCGTGACCGTCGAGGTCGGCGTGGTCTTCCAGGCGCCGGAAGGCTCCGGACACCGGGTCACCGTGGTCGCCGAGTCGGCCGGGCAGCGCGTCACCGCCGAAGCCGATCTCGTCGTCGCGGAGACCGGCTGGACGATGTGGATGGTGTCGCACTTCCACTACGACCCGGTCTGGTGGAACACCCAGGCCGGCTTCACCGACACCTGGCTGGACCTGCCGCTGGCGCAGGAGAAGCGGATGCAGTTCCAGCGGTCGGCGTTCGACCTCGTCCGCGCGCACCTGGAAGCCGCCCGCGACGACGAGGACTACCGGTTCGTCCTGGCCGAGGTCGACTACCTCAAACCGCACTGGGACGCCTTCCCCGGCGACCGCCACGACCTGCGGCGGTTCCTCCGCGACGGCCGGATCGAGCTGGTGGGCGGCAACTACAACGAGGCCAACACGAACCTGACCCACCCGGAGTCGACGATCCGCAACGCCGTCTACGGGGTCGGCTACCAGCGGGACGTCCTCGGCGGCGACCCGCGTTCGGCGTGGATGCTCGACGTGTTCGGCCACGACCCGGCCTACCCCGGGCTGATGGCCGACGCCGGCCTGGAGTCGAGCGCGTGGGCACGCGGCCCGTGGCACCACGTCGGGGCGAAGCGGCACACCGGCGACATCGGCCGGATGCAGTTCCCGTCGGAGTTCGAGTGGATTTCGCCGAGCGGGCGGGGGCTGCTGACCGCCTACATGGCCGACCACTACGTCGCCGGGTGGGGCATCGAACGCCAGGACACCCTCGAAGAGGCGATGGCGGAGGCCTACCGGCAGTTCAGCACGCTGCGGCAGGTGGCCGCCACGCGCAACGTGCTGCTGCCGGTCGGGCACGACCACAACATCCCGTCGCGGTTCTGCACCGAGATCCACCGCGCCTGGAACGCCCGGTACGCCTGGCCGCGGTTCGTCGTCGGCCTGCCCCGGGACTTCTTCGCCGCGGTCCGCGCGGACGCGGCGGCGCGCGGCACGGCGATCAGCGTGCAGACCCGGGACATGAACCCGGTCTACACCGGCAAGGACGTCTCCTACATCGACACCAAGCAGGCCCAGCGCGCGGCGGAGGTGGCGGTGCTCGACGGCGAGCGGGCGGCCACCCTCGCCGCCCTGCTCGGGGCGCTCTACCCCCACGAAGCCCTCGACAAGGCCTGGCGGCAGCTGGTCTACGGCGCCCACCACGACGCGATCACCGGCACCGAATCCGACCAGGTCTACCTCGACCTCCTCACCGGCTGGCGCGAAGCGGCCGAACGCGGCGGCGAGGTCCTGGACGGCGCGATCGCCGAGCTCGCCCGCCACGCCGACACGACCGGAGACGGCGTGGCCGTCTTCGTGCTCAACACGCTGTCCTGGACCCGCGATGCGATCACGTCGGTGACCGTGACGCCGGGGACCGAGGGCGTGCGAGTGGTCGATCCGGACGGCCGTCCGGTCCCCGCCGTCACCGACGCGGTCGTGCGCCACCCCGACGGGTCACTCGCCGAGGTCACACTCACCTTCCTCGCCACGGCGGTGCCCGCACTCGGCTACCGGGTCTACCGGGTCGTCGACGCGGCCACCGTGCCGCCCGGCTGGACGGCCCGGTCGGGTCCGCCGTCCATCGAAAACGACGTCTTCGCGGTCGAAGCCGACCCGGTGCGCGGGGGTGCCCTCAACCGCGTCCAGGACCGGCGAAGCGGCCGGGAACTGCTGCGGGACGGCGGGCTCGCCGCCGGGCTGGCGGTCCAGGACGAGCACGCCGAGCACCCGGTGTGGGGCGAGGGACCGTGGCACCTGCTGCCGAAGGGACCCGGCCACGGCCCGGGCGCGGCGGACGTCGTCGCCGAGACCAGCCCGCTGGGGGAGCGGCTCGTCGCGACGACCTCCCTGGACGGCCTGCGGATCACCCAGCGCACGACGCTGTGGCGCGGAGTGTCCCGAGTGGACGTCCGGACCGACGTCGACGGGTCGCTCGGCCAGGACCGGCTGCTGCGCGCCCGCTTCGACTTCGCCATCCCCGGCGCCCTGCCGGTGGCCGAGGTCGGCTTCGGCGCGATCGGCCGGTCCTTCGGCTTCCCCGACGTCGACGCGGCGGAACACCTGTGGACGCTGGACACGCCGGCCCACACCTGGGCCGGGCTGTCGGCGACCGCCCGCGTCGCGCTCGTCCGCGCCGACGGCACCCGGACCGCGCACGCCATCGGCGTCGCCGAAGTCGTCGAGCCCCTCACCCCCGGACTGGAGGTCCGGGCCCTGGTCGCGGCCTTGGCCGCGAAGGGCGTGACGGCGACCTGCACCCGCCCCGGCGGCCCGCGCTACGGCGCCCTCGACGCCGACTCGAACCTGCCCGACGTCCGGATCGTCGTCGGCGCGGACAACCCGTACGCCGCCGAAGTCCTCGCTTCCGCCGACCCCGGCTACCGGGACGCCCTGGAACGCCACGGCCGGGTGTTCGTCCCGGCGACCCGGACCCGGCGCGAAGCCTGGGTGCCCGACGCCGACCTGCGCGGCCTCCGGGACCTGCCGGTGGTGATCCTCGACGACGTCAAGGCCGCCGTCGCCGAACTGCGCGCGGAAGCCACCCTCGACGTGCGGGTTCCCGACGGGCTGGGGAGCACCGCCGAGCCGGCCGACAGCTACTCCGTCGCGGTCGTCAACCACGGCACGCCCGGGTTCGTCGTCGATCCGGGCGGCACGCTGCACCTGTCGCTGATG
>NZ_MUMI01000462.1 GCF_002155975.1 Amycolatopsis kentuckyensis | reverse complement strand
GGTCGCCGGCGGAGACATCCGCGACGGCGCAGCGATGCAGCTGACGGCCACGGCGATCGGCCGGTGTTCGCCGGGTAGCAGGCTCCGGCGGACCGGAGCGAAGGCCGGCGACCGCCTCCTGCTGATCGGCTCACCCGGCTACCTCTGGGCCGCGGCCTTGCTGGAGACGGGCCAGGCGACGCTCCCGCAGGGGGACCGGGACAAGGTCTGGCACCGAGCCTGCCGGCCGATGGCCCAGCTGAAGGCGGGCCGGGCGCTGGCCACCACCGGACTCGTGCGGGCGGCGATGGATGTCTCCGACGGCCTCTTCGCCACGGTTCGGACGCTGTGCGAAGCAAACGGACTAGGCGCGGAGGTCACGGGGGAGTTCGAGCTGGACGAGCCGGTGGCCGAGGTGGCTGCCCAGTGCGGTGTCCGGCCGTTCGACCTCGCGCAGACCTGGGGCGACTGGGGGCTGGTCGTCGCGGTCCGGGCCGAGGAGGCCGGGCTGGTCAGGAAGACGCTGCGCGGAGAGGGTGTGGCGGCGCAGGAAATCGGGACGCTCATCGCGGGCACCTCGCTCACCATGGGAGCCTCTCCTTGGCAGGGGATCGCGCAGGAGCGGTTCTCGGCCAGTTCGTGGCACGGTGGGGAGCCGTCCACACTGATCACCAGCGTGCTGGCGAGGCGCTGAGGGTCAGCTGTGGGCGCGTAGCGGGACCACGTTGCCCGGGTGCAGGGATCGCTCCCGGAGGACTTCGGTGGAGCTGATCGTCAGTGTCACCAGGCTCGCAGCTGCGAGGACGGCGCGGTGCTGGCGCCGCAGCATCGCGAGGACGATGGCTGCGCCGAAGACCGCCGACGTCCACAGTGGACGGCGAGGATCTGCCGCCGCCATTGGTAAAGCCGAGCGGGGAACGAACTCACGGGTGTGCGCCTGTCGGTCATTTCCGTGCTCCTTCCGAGCAACCGGCGGTGTAACAGGCCACCGAGGTGAGCGAGAGACGTCGGGCCGCGATGCCTGCCACGAGGGCCGCGACGATCGAGGTGCGGACGCCGTGCCGGGATTCGCGTACTCGGGTCGTGCTCGGGCCGGCGGTCCCGGTCCTGCCCGAGCTGCCAGGGGCCAGTGCCATCCTGCGGTGAAGAGGATGACGAGGCCGGCAACATGACGCCTCGGTGCCAGCGGCTAGAACGTGACGGGTGACATCGGTGTCGGTGGAAGCCCCTCTGCCCCTGGATCCAGGAGACCGTCGCCCGGCCCAGCACCGCGGACTAGTAGTGACACAACGCGGGGCTCAGTTCGCCAGCCGCCGGAGTTCGGCCATGCGATGGATCGTCACCTGCTTTCTGCCGGTGCTGATCACCCCCTGCCGACGGAGGTCACGCGTCGCGCGTGCCCAGGACTCGCGAGAGATCGCCGCGGTCATCGCCAGTTCGGCCTGCGTGGCCGGAAGGGCGATTTCGATGTTCCCGCCCCGTCGCACGCCGCGCTGGACCGCCAATTGCATCAGGTGCGCGGCGACCCGCCGCGACGCAGCGCCGGTGCCCAGATCCAACCACTGTCTGCCGATTGACCGGAGACGTGTGGACAGCACTCGCAGAAGTGCCCAGGAGATCCTCGACCGAGTACGGCACAGTGACGCGAACCGGACCCCCGGCACCTCCAGCGCTTCCAGGTCCTCCAATGCTTCGACGGTCGCCGAGCGTGGCATCGCGTCGATCGCCGCGAGTTCACCGACGATGTCGCCCGCGCCCCGGACCCCGACGATCACTTCGCGGCCGTCGGAAGCGGTGTTGACGATCCGCACGTGCCCGGACAGTAGCAAAAGCACGCCGCTGGAGAGGTCGCCTTCCCGGCAGATCGTCTCGCCGCACCGATAGGAGCGCCGGGTCGCGGAATCGGCGAGCGCCTGCCTGTCGGCGGTGTGCAGGCCGACCCAGAATCCGTTCGTCTCCATGTGCCGGCCCTCCTCGGTCACGCGCTGAGAATCTGCTGCGGCCGACTGGCTTCGGGGGTGTACAGCCAGCCTCGAAGCCGTTCGTCGCCCAGCTTGAACGGGACCGCCTGTGTGAACGCACTGCGCTCGACACCCGGGTATCCGTGCCGCACGACCGCGCGGTGGATCTCTTGGGAGACAGCGAGGACGAGCAGTTCGGTCGTCTCGCGCAGCCGTCGTTTGAGCTCGTCGGCGTCCACCAGGCGGCAGGCGATGTCGACGTCTTCTCCGTACGGCCCGCGGCTGTCACGGTGGACTTCCCCGGCGTGTACAGCGACGCGAAGCCGGAAAGCGAGTTCCGGGCGACTTTCCGCGTGCCTGGCGAGCAACTCGTTGAGCGCCGGGACAACGGCTGCCAGCAGCAGGGCCTTGGGTGCCTGATCCACCGGGCGGACGAAGCACAGCGCCCCGTCTCCGCGATCGAGGAGCGGATCACGGTGCCTGCCGGCGATCCCGCCGGCCAGGAAGGCCGCATCGAGCAGCTGGAAGAGAACCGCGCGGAGCTGGGTACGCACCGAGTTCGTCCGCCCGGTCGACCCTTCGATGTCGACCGCCACGATGGCCCGGTGCCGCGGTAAGTCAGCTGAAGTGTCCATGGCCCGCTCCTGCCTTCAGGTCAGAACTGAAGTTCAGTCAAGTTGACTGTATGGCCTGGAGTGCCCTTGAACAACAGAGACGAATCGGGTGTTACCTGTTTGGTGTCCGAACAAAATGTGGTCGTAGGTCACGGTTTGGTCGCAGCTTCGGTATGGCGTCGGCCGGAGCGGGGGTAGGTAAGCTTAAGGTTTTGCCCTTACCTACCGTACTGAAGTAGACTGAACTTTTCTGAAGGGCGGCCAGTCGTGTCCCCAGCCGAGCCTCGGTCTGTGCTCGCGCGCCGTCTGCGCGCGCTGCGGGAAGAGGCGGGCATCACCCAGGCGCAGCTCGCTCAGGCTCTCGGCGGGGAGAATTCGCTCAGTATTTCGTTGATCTCGTCGTGGGAGAACACCGACAAGGCCCCGCCGACCCGTCGGCTGAACGCCTACGCCGCACTCTTCGCCACGCGGCGGTCGGTGAGCGGAGACAGTGTGCGGGTCCTTCCGCTCGAAGAACTGACCGATGACGAGCGCCGCCAGTACGACGAGCTGATCGAGGAGTTGCTCTGGCTCCGGGACGGACGTGAAGGCGCTGTCGAGCCCGAGATCGATGGCTGGCGTTTCCCGGAGAACGAGGACATCACGATCGTCTGCGCGCCGCTTCCGCAGGCGCTGCGGCAGCACCTGACGTACGCCGACCCGGAGAGTGCCGACTTCGTCTCGCTGTACACCTACGCCGACCCCGATGCCCTCATCGAACTGTTCGGCCACATCAGGGCCGTCAACCCTCATCACCGCGTCAGCTTCCACACCACGGAGGAACTGACCCCCGACCACTACACGAGCCACCTGGTCCTCCTCGGTGGGGTCGACTGGAATACAGTTACTCGCGACGTCATCGAGCGCGTGGACCTGCCGGTCAAGCAGGTCACGCGAGACGATGACGCGCCGACCAGCAGCCCCGGCGGCTTCCTCGTGAAGCGCGCCGGCGGGTCGGAACTTTTCCCGCCCCTGCTGGACAGCGAAGGTCACCTGTTGGAAGACGTGGCACATTTCTACAAAGGCGTCAGCCCGTTCAACCGGAAGCGCTCGGTGACCGTGTGCAATGGTATGTACGGTCGCGGCACCTTGGGTGCGGTCCGGGCGCTGACGGACGAGCGGTTCCGTGATCGGAACCAGGCCTACCTCCGGAGTCGGTTCGGTGAAGCGGAGTCGTTCAGCATCATCAGCCGGGTGCCGGTGGTGGGCGGAAAAGGGCTGACTCCGGACTGGACGGTGGCGGAGAACCGCCTGCACGAGTGGCCTGAGGCCGAGTGAACGCGCGGCAACACCGAACGCACGCAGGACTGCTGACCAGTGTCGAGGCCAGCACCGCCCCCCACGCTCGCCTCGACGCCATCATCGTGCCCAACGGACGCGCCGTCTTCGAGTTGCAGCCGGCCATCAGGGCAGCCCGGCAGGCCAATGCCCATCTGTTGCTGCTGTGCAGTCTTGAGGGCGATGCCTTGAGGGCCGCGCTCGCTGCCAGGCGGGCGGGTGTCCGGGTGACCGCGATCGACACCGATCGGTTGCCTCGTTGGCTCGTGCCCACATTCGTCACCGACAAACTGCTCCGTCGCGGCGAGTTCCACCGGAAAGTGGACACCAGCCTCAAGCGGAACCTCGGTCTCCTCATCGCGATTCTCACCGGCTGGAAGCGAATCCTCTTCCTCGACGACGACATAGTCCTGCCCGAGCCTGATGACCTGGCGGCCGCGGCGGGACTGCTGCGGGAGCACCCGGTGGTCGGCCTCCGGAACGCGGGGATGCCGGACAACTCAGTCGTGTGCCACGCTCTTCGCGGCATCGGCGCGGCTCAGGAATCGTTCATCGGGGGTGGCGCGCTCGTGGTCGGTGAGAAGGCCTTCTCCTCGTTCTTTCCCAACATCTACAACGAGGACTGGTTCTTTCTGCTCGACGGGTGCGAACTGCGGTCGACAGCGGTGACCGGCATGGCGATCCAGCGCCCATACGATCCGTACAACGTCCGGCGCGCACGCGCGGAGGAATTGGGTGACACCCTCGCTGAGGGACTGTACGGCTTGTTGGACAACGGTCGTCCGCTGACTGAAGCGAACAGCGCCTACTGGACCGAGTTCCTGTCCCACCGACGGCAGATCATCCGTATGACGATAGCCGGGATTCGAGGTTCGGCGATGGACCGGGCGGAGCAGGCTAAGATGGTCCGCTCGCTCGAAGCGGCGATCGGCAGCAGTCAGCGGATCACGCCTGACCTGTGCGTGCAGTACCTGCGCGCCTGGAAGACGGACTGCGTTCGGTGGCGCAATCACGTCACCTGGCTCCGGCGAGATTACGGTGAACGCGATGACATCAACCACACGCTCGCCATGTTGGGGGTTGCCGACTTCGCTCAGCCGGGGATCGATGGTCGGATCACACCGGTCGGGTGGCGCCGACCGTCCCGGCTCCGGACCGGGGAATCGGTGGCGAAGGGCGGGGCAAGTCCTTCGCCAGCACGTGGCACAGCTCCGGCTCTTTCCGAATCCCGCCGTCGGCAAGCGATCGCTGCGCGTGGCAGATGACTTCGCCGTGGCCCCAGTCCCGGTAGCCGAGCCGCCGGTACAGGCGAGCCGCGTCGTTGTTGTCCGTTCGAACCGCCAATGCGACCCGCTCATGACCATGCTCGACGAGGTACTGCTCCACGGCTCCCACCAGGGACCGGCCGATGCCGCGGTTGCGAAACTCATCGTGGACCTGCAGGTGGGTGAGCAGCGCGACGCCGGGGAGGTGTCGGCGTATCGGCCATTCCTCGGCTTCCTCCAGCCACAGGTAGACGTCCCCGGCGGGGTGGCAATCCAGCCAGGCGAGGAAAAGTACTCCGAGGTTTTTCCGCTGGCGCTCAAGCCGGTCGGCGAGGAATCGGTGGTCACCGAGGGTCGCGGCGAACGAAAGGAGGTCTGCGGAGTGGGCCGGCCTTACATAGGGCTCGGTCATCGGCAGAAACTCCCTGTTCGCCTGGGCACCACCAGTGTGCCGGAGTGAGCCGGTGCTTGACCAGGTTGCCCGGGCCCGGACCGGCGTCACACCCTGCTTTCGTCGTGTCTCACACGGTCGCAGTCAGGTCGTACACCGTTACGCCGTCCACAGTGGATGCCTCGTAGTGCGCCGCCACCCACTCTGCGATCTGCTGGGCCGTATCCGCGCCAGTGCTCCCTTGCATCGTCATGCCTTCGCCCAGGAAGTAGTGGATCTGCCCGTTCGCCACGTACTGCTGGAACTGCTCCAGCGTCGGGTACGGGTCCGTTCCGTTGAAGCCGCCCACCGCCATCACCGGGGCTTCGCTCGCCAGCTGGTAGCCCGCTGCGGCGTTCGACAGCACCGTGGCCGCCGTCCAGGTGTACTTCGAGGCGTCCTGGCGGAGCAACGCGGTGAGTGAAGTGCCAGGCATTGTCGTCGAAAGCAGCGAACCCGGGCCGCCGCCGCGGCCGCCGCCGGGACCGCCGAAACCGCCGCCCGGACCTCGGCCTCCGAAGCCGGACGACGGACCGGCCGACGGGATCGCGCCGCTGTGGGTCGTCGCCGCCGTTGCCAGGGTGTACGCGCCCGTGCCGGACAGCAGCACCACCAGCGAAAAGGCGGCCACGATCGAAGCCGCTCCGCGGGTCAGGTGGGTTGCGAAGAACAGTGCCACCGCCGCCAGGAGGCCGCCCACCAGCACCGTCGGGGCCAGCCACGGCTGCCACGACGACGAGTCCAGCAGCAGGTACGCCGTCAGTGCCGTCACCGCGACGCCGCCACTGAGCAGGCCCGATGCCACCGGGTGGGCGCGCAGGCGCCACAGCTGGACCGCTGCCGTCCCGACCAGCGCCGCCACCGCCGGGGCCAGGGCCACCGTGTAGTACGGGTGGATGATGCCGCTCATGTAGCTGAACACCAGCGCCGTCACCAGCAGCCAGCCGCCCCACAGCAGCAGGGCGGCCCGGGACGCGTCCGTGCGGGGGGCCCTGCGGGTGAACCACAGACCCGCTCCCAGCGCCAGGAGCGCCGCCGGCAGCAGCCAGGCGATGCCGCCCGCCATCTCGCTGCCGAACAGGCGGGTCAGGCCCGTCGAACCCCAGCCGCGGCCCGCGCCGCCGCCGACGCTGCCGACCTCGTCGCCGGTGATGCGGCCGAAGCCGTTGTAGCCGAAGATCAACTCCCACAGGGAGTTCGTCTGCGAGCCGCCGATGTACGGCCGCGAAGCCGCCGGCCACAGCGCGACCACCACCAGGTACCAGCCCGCCGCCACCACGACCGAGACCAGCGCGCCGAGCAGGTGCAGCAGCCGCTTGCCGAGCGAAACCGGCGCGGCGACGAGGTACGCGACAGCGAAAGCGGGCAGCACCAGGAACGCCTGCAGCATCTTCGCCAGGAAGCCGAAGCCGACCGCGACGCCGGCCAGCGCGAGCCAGCGCGGGCTCGCCTTCTCACCCGCCCGGACCACGCAGTACGCGCCCGCCACCAGCAGCAGCACGAGCAGCGCGTCCGGGTTGTTGAAGCGGAACATCAGTGCCGCGGCGGGCGTCAGCGCCAGCACCAGGCCCGCGACCAGCCCAGCCGCCGGGCCGGACGTGCGGCGCACCGTCGCGTACAGCAGCCAGACCGAGCCCACGCCCATCAGCGCCTGCGGCACCAGGATGCTCCACGCGTTGACGCCGAACAGCCGCGCCGACAGGCCCATCACCCACAGCGCCGCCGGGGTCTTGTCGACCGTGATCGCGTTGGCCGCGTCGCTGGAGCCGAAGAACAGCGCCTTCCAGCTCTGGGCGCCCGCCTGCGCGGCCGCGGAGTAGAACGCGTTGGCCCAGCCGGAAGCGCCGAGGCCCCAGAGGTAGAGCACCGCGGTGCCGAGCAGGAGGACGGCCAGGAGCGGCCGGTGCCACGAACGGCGGGCCGGAGCTGAGGGAGTCACGACGGTTTCGCGTGACGCGAGTGCGGTCATGAGCTCAGCTTCCGGTGCCCAGCTGGGGCCGGGTTGTGCCGATGCTGTGCACCCGCTGTGCGGGCACGGCCACGGGGAGGCGCACCGCGAACTCCGTCCGGCCGGGCCGGCTGTGCACCTCGATCGAGCCGTGGTGGGCGACGACGACCGCGGACGCGATCGCCATCCCGAGCCCGGTGCTGCCGGCGTGGCGGGAGCGCGACGAGTCGCCGCGGGCGAACCGCTCGAAGACGTCCGGCAGCAGGTCCGGCGCGATGCCGGGGCCGTCGTCGGTCACCGTGAGCACGGCGCTGCGGGTGTCCTTCGTGCGGGCCAGCGCCGTCACCACCGTGGTGCCCGGCGGGGTGTGCGTGCGGGCGTTGGCCAGGAGGTTCGCCAGCACCTGGTGCAGGCGCTGGACGTCGCCGAACACGAGCACCGGGTCCGGCGGCAGCTCCAGCAGCCACCGGTGCTGCCGCCCGGCGACCTGGGCGTCGCCGACGGCGTCGGCGACCAGCCGGGTGAGGTCGACGTCGCGCACGTCCAGGGGACGGCCCGCGTCGAGCCGGGCGAGCAGCAGCAGATCCTCGACCAGCGCCGTCATCCGGACGGCTTCGGACTGGATCCGGCCCATCGAGTGCGCGACGTCCGGTGGCACCAGCGCGCTGCCGCGGGCGGCCAGTTCGGCGTACCCGCGGATCGCGGCCAGCGGCGTGCGCAGCTCGTGGCTGGCGTCCGCGACGAACTGCCGGACGCGGATTTCGCTGTCGTGCCGCGCTTCGAGGGCCTGGGCGACGTGGCCGAGCATCAGGTTGAGCGCCGAGCCGACCTGGCCGACTTCGGTGCGCGGGTCGGTGTCGCCCTCCGGGACGCGGATCGACAGCGCGACCTGGCCGCGGTCGAGCGGCAGCTCGGTGACGCGGCCGGCGGTGGCTGCGACGCGGTCGAGCGGGCGCAGCGTGCGGCGGACCGCGACAGCGCCCAGGAAGGCCGCACCGAGCACCCCCGCGGCGGCGACGCCGAACAGGATCAGCCCGACGGTGAGCAGGGTGTCGTTGACCGGTTTCATCGGCAGGCCGGTCACCACGACCTCCGCCGTCCCGGGGACGGGCAGCGCCATCAAGCGGTACTCGCCGAGGTCGTCGAAGGACAGCGTGTGCGGCCGGCCGTCGGTGGGCACCGACAGCATGAGGGCCTGCTGGTCCGGGGTCAGCTCCAGCCGCCCGCCGTGTTCGGAGATGCTGTCGTCGCGGACGAGTTCCTGTCCCGAGAAGGTGCCGCTCACCGTGCCGACGTTCTGCCCGAGCGGGTGCTGGCCCAGGTTCTGCGGCGGCGGACCGCCGTCCTGCGGCAGGGTGTTGCTCGCGAACACGAGCGAGCGGTTCGCCGCGGCCGAGAGCTGCTGGTCGATCTGGCGGGTGAGGAACAGGTCGAGCGCGAACTCGCTGACCACGCCGACGATCAGGCACACCACGGTGAGCAGCACGACCATCGAGCCGGTCAGTTTCGCGCGCAGCGACAGCCGCCCCCGGCGGGGAGGTGACGGGACGGTTCGCGCGGCCATGGAACCAATGTCGGTCCGCGCCGTGTGTGCGGGTTGTGCGCTGCCTGTGAAGCGGCTGTGCGGTGACCGGCCCGTTGCGGGATGTCCGGTTCGGGTGGTCACAGGAACAGCTGACGGCAGGCACAGTCGGTACACAGCGTGCGGCTCCACCGTGGACTTCACCGAAGGATCACGTTGAGGAGCAGCATCATGACCACACCGCAGGCACCGTCCACTCCGGACCAGACGTGGGGCGCGACGCCCGCGCCGGCCCCGAAGCAGGCTTGGTCGCCGGGCAAGAAGATCGCGGCGGGCGCCGTCGCGGCGGTGATCGTGGCCGGCGGGGGAGCGGCGGTCTGGGCCGCGTCGTCGTCCGCGGCCACCGACGCCCAGGCCGGGCCGGGCGGCATGACGGGCGGCCCCGGCGGCATGCCGGGCGGCGGCCTGGGCGGGGCGCTGCACGGCGAGTACGTGGCGTCCGACGGCAACGGCGGCTACGTCACGAAGATCATGCAGACGGGCGAGGTGACGGAGCTGAGCGCGACGTCCCTGACCGCGAAGAGCGAGGACGGCTTCTCGAAGACGTACACGATCACGTCGGCGCAGGCGACCGGCCTGGCGACGGGCGACACGGTCACGGTGGTGGCCACGGAGTCCGGCAGCACGGCGACGGCGACGTCGGTGACGGACGGCGAGTCGGGACCGCAAGGCCGGCAAGGCCAGGGCACACCGCCTTCGGGCGCCCCGACCCGGACCGGCTGACGCTCCAGTTGCGGCTCCGGGACGGAAGAGCAGTCCTCGGAGCCGCA
>NZ_MUMI01000461.1 GCF_002155975.1 Amycolatopsis kentuckyensis | reverse complement strand
CGACGACGACCACGACCGCGCCGGCCAGGCTCGCGGCGATGACGTGGTCACGGCGCAGGGCGGGTCCTCGCACGGTTTCGTCCTCCAAAGAACGGGAAAGCGCTTCCGGGAAAGGTTCGCGGGCAATTCCGGAGCGGCGGGGAAAGAGCGGGATGTGGGAGCAATAAACCAGCCGGCACGTTTCGCAGGGTGTTCTCCGCGTGAAGGACAGGTAAAGTCCGGTGACATGTCGGCGGCCTGGCGCGGTGAGATGCTGGGCCGAAAGGCCGGTTTGTTGCGCTGTTCGGATGGCCAGCGGTGCGGACTGTCGGAGTAATGGCCCGGTTTGTCCGGTTGTCCGGTGCCGATCCGCCGTGGCGGTGAGAATTGCTTAACACAGCCGTTTCACGGCCTTCCGTCGCGGCGCCGGATCCGCTCGCTACGGTTCGGTTCGTCGCTCGAATTCCCGAGAAGGCGAGAAACCATGACTTCCCGCTGGTCTTACCCGGTCCGGATCGCCGCCGCGCTGGCGGCCGCGGCCGGCGCGGTCCTGCTGTGCGCGCCCGTGGCGGACGCGCACAGCGTGCTGGTCTCCAGCTCACCGGCCGCGGGCGCGTCGGTCGCCGCGAGCCCGGCCGAGGTGGTGCTCGAGTTCAACGAGCCGGTGGAGAACCGGTTCACCGAACTCGCGGTGCTCGGGCCGGACGGCGCTTCGCACTGGGAGGCCGGTCCGGCGTCCGTTGTGGACGCCCGGGTTTCCGCGCCGGTGCGCCCGCTCGGACCGGCCGGCGCCTACACCATCCGGTACCGCGTCACCTCCGCCGACGGCCACCCGGTGTCCGGCACCGTCCCGTTCCACCTCACCGTGGCGGGCCCGGAAGGCGCGGCACCGGTCGCGGCGGCGGTGGCGCGCCCGGGCACCGGGGACCGGGTGCCGCTGTGGCCGTGGATCACCGGCGGCGCCGTCCTGCTCGGCACCGGGTACGCGGTGGCCCGGCGGCTGAGCCGCGCGGACGCTTGAGCCCATGCCCGGGCGGGTATCCCGGGCCCATGACGAATCTCGACGACACCACGACCGCGAAGCTCGACGAATTCGTGCTCGCCCGGCTCGCGGAGGACGAAGAGCGCGTCCGGGCGGGTGAACTGCCGCTGATCGACGAGGCCGAACGGCGCGGGCGGCTGCGGATCATGTACGCCGACGAGGGCGACGGGCTGCTGCTCGCCGGCGGGCCGGTCGAGGCGATGGAGGACCGGCACCCGGTGCCGTTCGCCGAAAAGGCCGAGTTCCTGCGCCGCGAGATCCGGGACGCGCACGACGACGCGTCCGTCAAGCTCATCGCGTCGGTGTACGAAGCCCACCCCGACTGGCGCGCCGAGTGGCGCCCGTGACCTGATGCCCGCGTGGCCGGCTCGTTCGCGGATCTTCGCCGACCGGGAGGACGGCGGGCGACGGCTCGCGGGGGAACTGCGGCGCCGGGCTTGGGCCGATCCGGTCGTGCTCGGGCTCGCCCGCGGCGGGGTGCCGGTGGCCGCCGTGGTCGCGCGGTGGCTCGGCGCGGAACTGGACGTCGCGGTCGCCCGCAAGATCGGCGCGCCCGGCCACCGCGAGTTCGGCGTCGGCGCGGTCACCCCGGACGGCCCGGCGTTCTACGACGAGGCGGGCCTGCGTGCGCTGAAGCTGACCGCCGCGCGGATGGCCCAGGCCGAGACCCGGGAACGGGCGGAGGCACGCCGCCGGCTCGAGCGGTACCGCACCGGCCGCGAGCCCGCCGGCCTCACCGGCCGTGACGTCGTCCTCGTCGACGACGGGCTCGCGACCGGCGTCACCGCGACGGCGGCGTTGCGTGACGTCCGCGCGGCCCGGCCCCGGACGCTCGTCTTCGCGGCACCCGTCGCTGCTCCCGGCGCGGCCGCGCGGATACTGCGTGAGGCGGACGAAGTCGTCTGCGTCGCCGAACCGCCGGATTTTCGCGCGGTCGGCCAGTGGTACGCCGATTTCCGCCAGCTGGATGACGACGACGTCCTGGCCCTGCTCACGCCGTGACTCCACCCGAGGCACCCCGGATTGACCGGGTGGGTGACGGGGTATCACCCGATGGGGTCACCGACCGAAGAGGTGGGAGCGGGATGAGCGAACGGGACGGGCTCGGCGCGGCGGCGCGTGGGCTGCGGCAGTACCTGCTGGCCGTCGCGGCCAAGCTGAACGCGCCCGCCTGGTTCTGCGAGGTGGACGTCCCGGCCGGGGCGTATGTCGCGTTGGAGCGTCGGCTCGCGCGCTTCCCGGACCATGAGCTGGCGCTGCTGTGGGACGAACGCGACGGCTGGGCCGCGGGGGTCGAGTCCTCGAGTGGCGACGAAGTCATCGTGCTGGCCTACCTGGGCGAAGACGTCCTGCCGCCGCCGGAAGCCGTCGTGGACTTCGTGACCGGCCTGTACGGCGAGAAGTACCCCGGCCGCCCGGATCCGCCGGATTTCCGCAGACCCGGCACCGCCGACGGATTCGACGACCGCCTGGCCGCCTACGCCGGCGACCCGGTCGGTCAAGCCTGAATCAGCGGGCCGGCAGCACACCGAACTCGTTGCCCCGTTGCCGACACCTTCATCGGCTTGAGGGAGCACGCCGCTCGGAGCCACGATGACTCGGTGACGAACGTGACCCGCCTTGCCCGGCCAGGCGACCGCGCCGACGCTCTGGACGTTTGGCAGCTCGCCAACACCGCCCGGGGCAAAGTGCCCGGCCAGGAACGCATCGCCCGTGTCCAGGCCAAGCTGGCCGATCCGGCCGCACTGGTCATCGTCACCGAATGCTCCGGCGAACTCGGGGGCATGGCGCTGGCCGAGCCGGGCAGGGACCGGGACGGGACCGGCGAAATCCTGCCGGGTTTGTGTCACATTTCCATGGTCTTCGTCCGTCCCGACCACTGGGGAAACCGGATCGGAGAACTCTTGCTCGACGCTGTGGGCAAGCAGGCCGTCCGCCGAGGCCAGGCACTCCTGCAACTGTGGACCGGAGAAGGCAACCAGCGCGCCCTCCGCCTTTATGGCCGGTGCGGTTTCCGTCCCAGCGGTCGTACCGGACTTCTCGGAACCGGCGAGCGGATCATCCACCTCACGCGGAGGAGCCTGTCCGATGGCCTGCCGGAGGGCCGGGCCTGAATCAGCGGGCCGGCAGCACACAGAACTCGTTGCCCTCCGGGTCGGCGAGCACGATCCACGGGTCGTCGGGCGGGTCGTCGAGGACCTTCGCCCCGAGCATCACCAGGCGTTCGACCTCGGCCCGCTGATCGCCCTCCACCGGCGCCAGATCCAGGTGCAGCCGGTTCTTCACCGTCTTGCCCTCGGGCACCGGCTGGAACAGCAGCGCCGGGCCGTCGCCGAAGTCGAGCTGGCGGTAGGTGAGCCCGTGGGAGTCGGTCCACGTGCGGGTTTTCGCGGTGCCGAGCGCCGCGGACCAGAACTCGGCCAGCAGGTCGGGCTGACGGCAGTCGACCGCCACGGCCAGGATGCGCGCCGCGGTCACGAGTCCGCCACGATCCGGTTGATGGCTTCGGCGACCAGTTCCGGTTCGGACACCGTCACCGTCAGCCCGGGGTGGCGGAGCAGGCCCCACGGGTCGATACCCCGGACGGGCTCCCGGAACCGGAGGCACACACCACCTCGCGTCGTCGTCCCGAAGGTCAGGCCGCGATCGGCCAGGGAAAGCCGGACACCGAAGACGCGAAAGGCGCGGTACGGGCCGGTGGCTTCGGCACCGGCGAGATTGCTCAACGGGGTCTCGACCAGCCACGGTCCGAACCGGACGCGCAGGCCGGCGGCGTCCAGTTCCAGACCGGCGCGCGGACCCAGGAACCGGCGCACCGGCGGGAATCCGACGGCGAACTCCGCGTGGAGCCGGTAGTGCACGACGACGGCGGGTTCACCCACCGCCGCCGCTGCACCCGTGGTCATGCTCCGCCGCCCAACGGCGGGACGTCCGCTTCGTCGTCGGCCGGGAGCTCGGGGTCCCGCCACTGCTCGGCGCGGGACGGCCCGTTGCCCTGCAAGGTCCCCTGCAGTTCGGCCTTCATCGCGTCGTCCTCCCGGGGCGAGTGCCGGTCGCTTTCGCGGTGCATGGAAACCTCCCTTGACGCGGTGTCCCCCTGGGACTACCCGGTGATCGCGCGCCGAAACGGGCTCACCGGGAGCGCGCGGCGGTCCGGTTGACCGCCCGCGCGGCGACGATGCCGAGCACCAGCCCGGCGGCCGCGGTCAGCCCGTGCAGCCAGTTGTCCGCCCAGTTCAGGTTGATCGGGTCTTCGGGGTTGACCAGCGCGGTGGCGAGGATGCCGTACGCGGTCATCCCGGTGAAGCCGACGAACAGCACCCAGCAGTAGATGATCGAGCCGGTGCGCCGGGTCGCGGCGAGCAGTCCGAGCACCCCGACCGCCGCGTGGACGAGGTTGAGCAACGGCGTCACGCTGAAGATCCAGACGGCGCGGCCGGTCTCGTGGCCGACCGCGGCGGTTTCCGGGGTCAGGAACCCGGCGATCCCCAGCACGAGGTAGAGCAGCCCGAGGACGGCGACGACCGGCCGGAGCCAGGACGCCGGGGTGCGGGACCGGGATTCGGCGGAAGACATGTGTTCTCCTTCCTTCCGCGGCCGGATACCCCGTCACGCGTGCGGAAAACGGACAAGTGGAAGGGGCCGGACGACGGGCTGGGAGGTCCGCCGTCCGGCCCGCGGCCGGGACCCGCGCCGGTCCCTGCAGCCAGGACGCGGGCCCCTGGTCTCAGGGGGAACGCCAGTCGTGACCGCGGTGAGCGGTCCCGTGCTGGGCTCCCATCAGCAGCAGGCCGCCGTCGACGACGAGCGACGTGCCGGTGATGTAGCCGGCCGCCGGCGTGGCCAGGAACGCGACCGCGGCCGCCACCTCGGCGGCGTGGCCGGGGCGGCCGAGCGGGATGCCGGGCCGGTCCTGCTCGCGCGGGTCGGCGTCGGTCTGGCCGGTCATCGGCGTCGAGATCTCCCCGGGCGCCACCGAATTCACGGTGATGCCGTGTTCGGCCAGCTCGAGGGCGAGCACCTGGGTCAGCGCGCCCGCCCCGGCCTTCGCGGCGCAGTAGGGCGCGGCGCCGACGCGCGGCACGTGCTCGTGGACGCTGGTGATGGTGATGATCCGGCCGCCGTGGCCGGCGTCGATCATGTGCCGGGCGGCGCGCTGGGAAAGCAGGAAGACGCCGTCGAGGTCGACGTCGAGGACCTGGCGCCACTTCTCGTAGTCGAGGTCCACGGCGAGCTCGCTGCTGCCGGTGCCGGAGCAGTTGACCAGGACGTCGATGCCACCCAGGTCTCCGGCGAACGCGTCGACGACGTCGGCGGCGCCGGGCAACTCGGTCAGGTCGAGCTTGCGGACGTGTGCGGTCACCCCGTGCGACCGGGCCTCGGCAGCGGTTTCCTCCGCGCCGTCGGCGTCGGAGTGGTAGGTGATGCCCACGTCCAGGCCGCCGCCGGCGAGGGCGGCGACGACCGCGCGGCCGATGCCGGAGTCGGCACCGGTGACGACGGCGCGCCGCGGCGAAGCGGCTTCGGCGGGCAGCGGGGCCGGGAGCGACACGGGCCTCTCCTTTCGTTCCCCGTCGGCTACCACCCCCGCCGGGGACTAAACCCGGCGGCCGCTGGGTATCCCGTCCCGATGAGACTCGCGGTGCTGGACATCGGGTCGAATTCGGCCCAGCTGCAGGTGGTGGACGTAGCCGCCGGAGCCCCGCCGCTCCCGGCGCACGCGGTGAAGGAACCGACGCTGCTCGCCGAAGAGCTGCGGCCCGACGGGACGCTCAGCGACGACGGGATCGAGCGGGTGACGGCCGCGGTGCGCCGGGCGGTGGACGCGGCGGTGCGGCTCGGCGTCGACCAGCTGTACCCCTTCGTCACCGCGGCCGTGCGCGACGCGGTGAACCGCGACGAGGTGATCGACCGCATCCAGGCGGGCGCCGGGATCCGGCCCCAGTTCCTCTCCGGCGAGCAGGAGGCGCGGCTGACCTACTTCGCCGCGCGCCGCTGGTACGGGTGGTCGGCCGGGCGGCTGCTGCTGATCGACATCGGCGGCGGATCGATGGAGCTGGTGCTCGGCCGGGACGTCGAGCCCGAGCTGGCCGTCTCGCTCCCGCTGGGCGCCGGCCGGCTGACCCGCGAATTCCTCACCGCCGACCCGCCGACGCGCAAGCAGGTGAAGGCCCTGCGCCGGCACGTCCGCGACACCCTGTCCGAGGTGCTGGACCGGCTGCGCTGGGAGGGCCCGCCGCGCCGGGTCGTCGCGACGTCGAAGACGTTCAAGCAGCTGGCCCGCCTGACCGGCGCCCCACCGCAGCGCAAGGGCCCGTTCGTCACCCGGGAACTGGTGGTCGCGGACGTGCGCGGGTGGATCCCGCGGCTGGCCCGCGTCCCGGCGGCGGAACGGGCGGGGTTGCGCGGCATTTCGAAGCCGCGGGCCCGGCAGGTGGTGGCCGGCGCGGTGGCGGCGGAGGTGACGCTGACGGCGCTGGACGTTCCGAGCGTCGAGGTGTGCCCGTGGGCGTTGCGCGAGGGAATCCTGTTGCGCCACCTGGAACAGCTCGCCGAATCGACGCCGTTGCCGCTGCAGCCGCTGACGCGCCACCCGGACGCCACCGTGCGCCGGCTGCACCCGGCGGAGGAGCAGCCGGTGCCGTCCTGAGCGTGTGCCGGCGTCCGGACGGGGTAATCGCGCGGTTCCCGGAACGGAAGGAGAGCTCCGTGAGCAAGCCGAACCCGATCGAACTGCAGAAGTACCTGTCCGGCGTCGACTACCCGGCCAAGCGCGACGACCTGGTGCGCGCCGCCGAGAAGAACGGCGCGGACCCGGGCACCCTGGACGTCGTGCGCGGCCTGCCGGACCGGACCTACGAGGGCCCCAGCGGCGTGAGCAAGGAGATCGGCGGCTGACGATCCGCGGCCCGGGCAGGTGCGCCCGGGCCGCGTTCACCGCGACATCCCGGCAATCTCCGGAACGACGGCGCCGGGCTGCGCCAGTGCCGTCACCGCGCGGCAGACGTCGGCGGGGTCGATCGTGTCGAGGCAGGGGTGGCCCGGGACCGGGCAGACCCGCGCGCGCGTCGCCCGGCAAGGGGCGTGCTGGTCACCGAGCACCACCGTGGGCACGCCGTACGGCGCCCACCTTTCCTGCGGCACCACCGGGGCGAACAGCGAAACCACCGGCGTGCCCGCCGCCGCGGCCAGGTGCGCGGGGCCCGTGTTCGGCGCCACCACGACCTGGGCGCCGGACAGCACCGCCGCCAGCTGCGCCAGGGACGTCCGGCCGCCGAGGTTCACCGCCGACGTGCCGGCCACCTCCTGGGTCAGGGCGCGTTCGGAGGGCGCGCCCGTCACCAGCACCCGGTGCCCGTCGGCCGCCAGGGCGCGCACCGTCTCGCGGCTCCAGGCCGCCGACGGCTGCCGGGCAGGCACCGAGGCCGCGGGGTGCACGACGACGTACGCTCCGCCGCCGGTCAGCCGGGAGGTGTCCGGCAACGGGCGTCGCAACGCCAGGGCGCCGTGGTCGTCCGGCGGCAGCGCGAACCCGGCCGCTTCGGCGAGTGAGAGCATGCGGACCGGCTCCGGCGGATCGCCGTCGACGTGGTGGCGCAGGTCGAGCAGGCTGCCCGGGTAGTCCTCGGAGATCGCGCCGATCCACGGCACACCGGCTTGGCGCAGCAGGAGCGCGAGCGGCAGCGGGGACTGGTGGAACGACGTCAGGATCAGCGCCCGGTCGAACGACTTCGATCGGATCAGCGACACGAACGCCCCGGTGTCCTCGGCGGTCACCGGCGGCGGTTCGGGGTCGATCCAGGGGGCGGTCCAGGTGAGCACGTCGGTCACGCCCGGCAGCAGTTCGCCGGCGGCGCGGCCGTGCGGTCCGGTCAGCAGCGTCACCTCGGCTCCGGACGCGGCGACCGCGCGGACGCAGGGCCCGGCGAGCAGGACGTCCCCGAGGTTGTCCTGGCGGGCGACGAGCACCCG
The DNA here is from genome assembly GCF_002155975.1 of Amycolatopsis kentuckyensis. Lineage (GTDB taxonomy): Bacteria > Actinomycetota > Actinomycetes > Mycobacteriales > Pseudonocardiaceae > Amycolatopsis > Amycolatopsis kentuckyensis. The sequence goes on along the minus strand of NZ_MUMI01000461.1, from coordinate 3,923 downwards.
GGTCATCCGGCGACCCCGGCGACGCGCAGCGCCTCGGACAGGTCGCGGGCGACGGCGGCGTGCCGGCGGGCCCGGGTGATCTCCGGTTCGAGCGTGCGGTCGGTCGGCACCAGCACGGCCCGGGCGCCGGCCGCGAGCGCGGCGTCGACGTCGGCGCCGGTGTCGCCGATGACCACACAGGACGCGGGATCGACGCCGAGCTCGCCGGCGGCCCGCAACACCATGCCGGGAGCGGGCTTGCGGCACGCGCAGCCGTCGCCGTCGTCGTGGACGCAGACCTGCCAGGTGCCGAACGGGCCGAAGAGCTCCTGGACGCGGGCGTTGACCGCGTCGAGCTGCTCGGGGGTGATCAGTCCTTTCGCGACACCGGACTGGTTGCTCACCACGCCGACCGGGATCCCGCGCTCCCGCAGCGCCCGGACGAGCTCGACCGCGCCGGGCACCGGGCGGACGCCGTCCGGGTCGTTCAGGTAGGGGACGTCGACGATGAGCGTGTCGTCCCGGTCGAACAGCACCGCCACCGGGGGCCGGGGCCGCCGGGCCGCGATCTCCCCGCGCAGCCGGTGGTAGCACGCGGCGGGCGGGATCAGGGCGCTGGTGACGACCATGCGCGCCACCTCGCCCGGCGTCCGCGGGCCGGGCAGGATCCGGCGGGTGGCGAACTCCGCCGTCAGCCCGGCCCAGACGCCGGCCGCGAGCAGGGCTTTCCCGCGCTGTTTGACCAGCGGCAGCGCCAGTGCGGCCAGACCGGCCACTGTGGACAGTGTGTGCAGGCCGAGCCGTCCCGGTCCGGCGCCGGTGCGCTGCCGCCAGAGCACGCCGTGCTTGGCTCGCATCAATGCGTTGTCGGCGTTGCCACGCTGGGCTTTGAGGCTGTAGAAGAACCCGGCCCGCCGGGCGGGGTGCGTGGTCAGCCGTTCGCCCTGGTCGATCCGGTGCCCGGCTTCGGCGACACGCAGGGCGAGGTCGGAATCCTCGCGGAAGGCGCGCGGGAACCGCTCGTCGAAGCCACCCGCTTCGACGAGCGCGCGGCGGCGGTAGGCCATGTCGGCGGTGATCCACCGTGCGTGTTCGAGGCCCGCGGTGCCGCGCTCGTCGTCCGTGGGCCGTCGGTCCGCCGGCAGCGGGACGGTGATCCGGCCCTGGGAGGCGGCCACTTCCGGCGGCAGCGAGCCGAGGTCGGCTTCGAGCTGCCGCGGCCAGTCGGGGGCGAGCACGACGTCGTCGTCGACGAACGCGATCCACTCGCTCTTCGCGGTGCGCCAGCCGAGGTTCCGCGCCGCGGCCGGCCCGCGCCCGCCGGAGCGGAGCACGCGGACGCCGTCGGGGACGTCCAGCGCGGGCCCGTCCGGGCGGTCGTCGACGACGAGGATTTCCGCCGGCCGCGGGTCCGGGCCGGTCAGCAGGGTTTCCAGCAGCGGCCGAAGTGTCTCCCGGCCCGTCGTGGGGATCACCACGGTGTAGTCGAGCGTCACCGGCACCGGTTACCCCGGGCGGGGCTGATCAAACGGCGTGTCGAAGCCGTCGCGCCCGGGTAACCGCCGGGCGACGACAAGGAGGTGCGGATGACCGCGGGGACGATCGAGATCCGGAACCCGGCCGACGGCAGCGTGGTGGGCGCTGTGCCGGCCGCGGGCGAAGACGAAATCGACGCGGCGCTCGCGCTGGCCCGCCGGACGCCGTGGGCCCGGACGCCGGCCGCCGAGCGCGGGGCGCTGCTGCACACCGCGGCGGAACGGCTGCGGGCCCGCGCCGACGAGCTGGCGGAGACGAACGAAGCCGAGACCGGCAAGCCCCGCGACGAAGCCCGCGAAGGCGTGCTCGCCGGGGCGGGCACCTTGGCCCAGTACGCCGAGCTCGGCCCGGTCCACCGCGGCCGCAGCCTGCTCGGCGACGTCGGCGCGACGGACCTGATGGTGCCCGAACCGCGCGGGGTGGTCGTGGCGCTGACGCCGTGGAACGACCCGGTCGCGGTCGCCTGCGGGCTCCTGGGTGCGGCGCTGGCGACCGGGAACACGGTGGTGCACAAGCCGAGCGAGCGCGCGCCGCACACCGGGCAGCTGCTCGGCGAGGTCCTCGGCGGCGTGTTCCCGGACGGCGTGCTGCAGACCCTGCACGGCGACGGCGGTGTCGGCGCGATCCTGGCGATGCGCTCCGATGTCGACGTCATCGCCCATGTGGGGAGCACGGCGACCGGCCGGTCGATCGCCGCGAGCGCGGCCGCGACGGGCGCGAAGACGTTGCTGGAGAACGGTGGTAACGACCCGCTGGTGATCGACGAGGACGTCGACCCGGTGTGGGCGGCCGGCCAGGCGGCGCTGGGGGCGTTCGCCAACTCGGGGCAGATCTGCGTGGCGGTCGAGCGGATCTACGTGTGCTCGGCGATCGCCGAGCCGTTCCTGGCGGCGCTGGTGAAGGAGGCCGAGACGCGCACGCTCGCGCCGCTGGTGGACCGGCGGCACCGCGACCACGTGCAGTCCCACGTGTCCGACGCGGTCTCCCGCGGCGCGCGGCTGTTGACCGGCGGCGCGGTCCCGGACGGCCCCGGCGCGCACTACCCGGCGACGGTGCTGACCGGCTGCGGGCCGGACTTGCGGGTGATGACGGAGGAGACGTTCGGCCCGGTGGCGCCGGTCCGCGTGGTGGAGAGCTTCGACGAGGGCCTGGCGGAAGCGGCGAAGGGCGAGTACGGCCTGGCGGCGACGGTGCTGACGGCCTCGATGGCCCACGCCCAGCGCGCGTGGCGCGAGCTCCCGGCAGGGACGGTCAAGGTGAACAACGTGTTCGGCGGCGCCCCAGGTGGGGCGGCGCACCCGCGCGGCCGGAGCGGCAACGGCTACGGGTACGGGCCGGAGCTGCTCGACGAGATGACCCAGACGAAGCTCGTGCACATCGCCCCGCCGGCATGACCGGACAGCGGGAGAGACAGGGAGAGCGCCGGCCGGGCTCGGGGGAGGACGCGGATCCGGGTGGTGAGGCGTCCGCGGCGGGGGACCGGCGTGGACGGGCTTCCGCCGGTGAGGTGCGGGGCGACGGCGCTTCGGGCGGGGCGGATCGCGGCGGCCGGGCTCGCGCGGCCCGGTCCGGGCAGCAGGACGGCGCTTCAGGCGGGGCGGACCGCGCCTCGGCGAGCCGCTTCACGCGGATGCTCCGCCTCGACCGCGGTGCCGCGGGTGCCGGGGCCGCCGAGGACAGTGAACCCCGTGACCGCACCCCCGCCGGCTGGATTGCGCGTGCCCTCCGTCTCCCCGGCCGGGAGCGGCGGGTTCTCGTCCAGAGCGCCAAAGCCACCCTCGCCGCGACCGCCGCCTGGCTGCTCGCCACCCTGGTGCTGCACCTGCCGCAGCCCTTCCTCGCTCCCTATGCCGCCGTCTTCCTCGTCGAAGCCACCGTTTACCGGTCGCTTCGCGGGTGGATCCAGCAGGTCGGGTCCGTCGCGTCCGGGGTCCTCCTCGCCGCCGTGGCCGGGCACTTCATCCCGTGGCAAGCCGTCGCTCTCGCCGCCGTGGTCTTTCTCGGGCTGCTGGCCGGGAGCTGGCGGCGGTTCGGGGATGCCGGCGTCTGGGTCGGCGTCACCGGCATGCTCGTCATCTCCTACGGCACCGCCCGCGAACCCGTGCTGCTCGGCGACCGCCTCCTGGAAACCGCGCTGGGCGCGGCCATCGGCGTCGCCGTCAACACCCTGATCTTCCCGCCGCTCTACGGGGAACGGCTCGCCGCGGCCGCCGGGCGGCTCGGGAAAGCGCTCGCGGCCCTCCTCGAGTCGCTGTCCGACCTGATCCGCCGGGACGAGCCGCCGGAAGACCTCGAGCACCTGCGGTCCCGCGAGCAGGACACGCGCAGCCTGGTGCTGGCGGCCGAAGAAGCCGTCGGCCTGACGCGGGAAGGGCGGATGCTGAACCTCCGGCGCGGGCGGCCCGCCG
>NZ_MUMI01000460.1 GCF_002155975.1 Amycolatopsis kentuckyensis | reverse complement strand
CCGCCCCCGCCCCTCACTACCGGTGTGACGGCAGTACGCAGGCCGTGTCGAGGCCGAGGACGTGGTTCAGCCGTCCGAAGGCCAGCCACGCGCCGAGGCTCATGCTCAGCTCGACGATTTCCTGCTGGCTGTAGGAAGCGGACATCCGCTTCCAGAACTCGTCGTCGAGGTTGTGGTGGTCCAAGGTGTACCGCTCGGCGTACTCCGCCGCGAGCCGCGTGCGGTCGTCGAAGCGGTCCGTCGTGCGCCACTCGAGGACGGCGTCGGCGAACTCCTCCTCGACCTTCTGCCCGTCGCGCTCGGTGCGCCAGTCGAGGCAGAAGACGCAGCCGTTGAGCTGGGCGATCCGCAGCCGCGCGGCCTCGAACTCCCGCAGCCCCAGCGTCGTGTGCTCGTACACCGCCAGCGAGAACTTCGACGCGGCGATCCCGATGCCGGGCACCATTTCACCCCAGACGTACCCGATCGGGTCCTTGCCCGCGGGGATGTCGATGTTCACGAGCGGCTCCTTCCGAGCTTGCCCGCCGCCGGGCGCAGCGGGACGTCGAGTGCGTCGTAGAGGCCGGGTTCCGCCGCGGCCAGCCAGTCGATCGCGCCGACCAGGCGGCCGACGGCCGTGGCGTTCCCGCCCGCCGACCGGTTTTCGCCTTCGTCGGTCGCCTCGACGGTGACTTCGATGCGCGGCCGGCCTTCGATGATCACGCGGTGGGCGCCGTCGCCGCTGGGCGGCGTGGGCCAGTCCGGCGCGCACGACGGATGGATGCGCGTGACGTGTTCGATGACGATCCGCGGCTCGCCGCCGACGATGCCCTGCACCTCGAACCGCACCGCGCCCTGGGTGCCCTTTTCGAACTCGCCCATCGTCCGCGTGGTCACGGTCTCGTCCAGCGGACGCCGGTCCAGGGTCTCGCGCAGCTCGGTCACCTCGACGCCGAGGCCGCGCGCGATCAGCCGGACCTGCCCGCCCCACACCATCGACGGCACGCCGGCCATCAGCATCGGCGGGTCGTAGTCCATCGGCTGGCCCATCCCGACCAGGTACCGGACGGAGTCGGGCTGCTCGTACGTCGAGTAGTCGAAGATCTCCTGGCAGCGGACAACGTCGACGTCCGTGCCGAGCCCGCTGATCAGCAGTGGCAGCACGTCGTTGCCCCAGCCGGGGTCGACGCCGGAGACGAACAGCGAACCGCCGCCGCCGGCGATCGCCGCCAGCACGGGATCCCGCAGCTCCGGGGGCGCGTTCCGCTGGTCGTAGAGGGGGTACAGGGCCGGTGTCACGACGACCGCGCCCGCCCGGACCGCGCGCACGATGTCGGCGAGCGCGTCGTCGAACCGGACATCGCCCGAAGCGGCGTACACGACCGCGCGCGGACTCGCGGCCAGGACGGCGTCGATGTCGTCCGTCGCGGCGACCCCCAGGGCATCGGTTCCGGCCAGCTCGCCGGCGTCCTTGCCGACCTTCGCCGGGTCGTGGACGAGCACCGCGGTGAGCTTCAGCGCCGGGTGGGCGTCGACGGCCCGGATTGCCGCACGGCCGACGTTGCCCGTGCCCCACACCACTGTGGCGATCATGCCGCCGAGTTTTCGCCGCTCCCCGCGAGCACGGTAGGACTTCGTTCCGGCCAGCGGACCGCGCGGGCGCTGGTAACGTGACCAGCGCCCGAATGTCGTATCGGAGGCCCGCGATGACGATCGACCCGAAGCCCCGCAGCCGCACGGTGACCGACGGGATCGAGGCCGCGCCCGCCAGAGGCATGCTGCGCGCGGTCGGGATGGGCGATGGTGACTGGAAGAAACCGATCATCGGCGTCGCCAGCTCGTGGAACGAGATCACGCCGTGCAACCTGTCCCTGGACCGGCTGGCCCAGGCGTCGAAGGAAGGCGTGCACGCGGCCGGCGGCTACCCGCTGCAGTTCGGCACCATCTCGGTGTCCGACGGCATCTCCATGGGCCACGACGGCATGCACTTCTCGCTGGTCTCCCGCGAGGTCATCGCCGACTCGGTCGAGACGGTCATGCAGGCCGAGCGGCTCGACGGCTCGATCCTGCTGGCCGGCTGCGACAAGTCGCTGCCGGGCATGCTGATGGCGGCCGCGCGCCTGGACCTGGCCTCGGTGTTCCTCTACGCGGGCACGATCGCCCCGGGCTGGGTGAAGCTCACCGACGGCACCGAGAAGGACGTCAGCATCATCGACGCCTTCGAGGCGGTCGGCGCGTGCCGGGCGGGCCGGCTCGGGACCGCTGACCTGGACCGGATCGAGCGTGCCATCTGCCCGGGCGAAGGCGCCTGCGGCGGGATGTACACGGCGAACACGATGGCGTCGGCCGCGGAAGCCATGGGGATGAGCATGCCGGGGTCGGCCGCGCCGCCGTCCGCGGACCGCCGCCGCGACCACTACGCCCACCTTTCCGGGGAAGCCGTCGTCGGCCTGCTCGAGCGCGGCATCACCGCGCGCGACATCCTCACCCGGGAGGCGTTCGAGAACGCCATCACCGTGGTCATGGCCCTGGGTGGGTCGACCAATGCGGTGCTGCACCTGCTGGCCATCGCGCACGAGGCGAAGGTCGAGCTGACCCTGGACGACTTCAACCGGGTCGGCGACCGCGTCCCGCACCTGGGCGACCTGAAGCCGTTCGGCAAGTACGTCATGCAGGACATCGACCGCCACGGCGGCATCCCGGTGCTGATGAAGGCCCTGCTGGACGAGGGGCTGCTCCACGGCGACGCGCTCACCGTCACCGGCCGCACGGTGGCCGAGAACCTCGCCGAGCTGGACCCGGACCCGATCGACGGCGAAGTCCTGCGCCCCCTCGACAACCCGCTGCACCCGACCGGCGGGATCACCATCCTGCGCGGCTCACTCGCTCCCGAGGGCGCGGTCGTGAAGTCCGCGGGCTTCGACACCGCCAACTTCGAAGGCCCGGCGCGCGTGTTCGAGCGCGAGCAGGAGGCGATGGCGGCGCTGAACGAGGGCCGGATCGAGGCCGGCGACGTCGTCGTCATCCGCTACGAAGGCCCCAAGGGCGGGCCGGGCATGCGGGAGATGCTGGCGATCACCGCGGCGATCAAGGGCGCCGGACTGGGCCGCGACGTCCTGCTGCTGACCGACGGCCGGTTCTCCGGCGGTACCACCGGCCTGTGCATCGGGCACGTGGCGCCGGAGGCGGTCGACGGCGGGCCGATCGCCTTCGTCCGCACCGGCGACCGGATCGCCGTCGACATCAAGGCGCGCAGCATCGACCTGCTGGTCGACGCCGCCGAGCTGGCCCGTCGCCGCGAAGGCTGGGAGCCGCTGCCGACCAAGTTCCCGGAAGGGGTGCTCGGCAAGTACGTGAAACTGGTGCGGTCGTCGTCCTACGGGGCCGTCACGAGCTGAACGAGGGCGCGCTTGTCCACCTTGCCCACGTCGGTGAGCGGCAGCGCGTCGACGAAGTCCACGGCCGCCGGGACGTAGTGCTCCTGGCCGAAGGCGTCCTGCGCGTGGGCTTTGAGATCGGCTTCGGTCACTGCGCCGGAGGCGACCACGACGGCGTGCAGCCGATCGCCGCGGCCGAAGACGGCCGCGCTCCGCACCGCCGGGTGCGTCTCCAGCGCGTGCTCGACGACGGTCGTGGGGACCTTCGTGCCGTGCTCGCCGACCACGGCGATGTCGTCGGCGCGGTCGAGCAGGTAGAGGTAACCCTCGTCGTCGAAGCGGCCGAGGTCGCCGGTGCGCAGCCAGCCCGCGCCGATCTCCGGGCCGCCGAGATAACCGTCCATCATGGACAGCCCGCGGACCTCGACCTCGCCGTCCGCGGTGATGCGCGCCTCCATGCCCGGCACGATCCGGCCGACCGAACCGAGCCGCTCGGGCCGGTCGATCAGCTCGGCCGCGGAGATGCTCGCGATCATCGGCGCCTCGGTGAGGCCGTAGCCCTGCCCGACGACCGGGCCGAAGACGTCGAGGGCCTGCGCGAGCCGGTGCGGCGGCAGCGGCGCGGCACCGAGGGAGAGCGAGCGGACACTGCTGAGGTCCGTGCTCTTCCGGGCCGGGTGGTCCAGGACGGCGGCCAGCCGCGGCGGCGTCAGGGAGAGCGTGTCGATGCGGTGTTCCTCGATCGCGCCGAGGACCGCTTCCGCGTCGAAACCGTCGTGGATGACGAGGGTGTCCTGCCGCAGCAGCGTGCCGAGGACGGTCGCGTTGCCGGTCATGTGCGTCATCGGGGCGACCAGCAGCGTGCGGCCCGGGCCGTCCGGTGACGGCGTGAAGAGGTACGCCATGCCGTCGTAGATGCCGCTGTGGCGGATCAGCTTCGGGGTGCCGGTGGTACCGCCGGTGGGGAAGAGCAGGCGGACGGTTTCCGGCGGGTGCAGCGGCTCGGGCTCGCCGTCGAGGTCGTCGAGGGTGCGGACGTCACCCGCGGGCCAGGCGTGCGGGCGGTCGGTGACGACGGTGGCGCCGGTCGCCGCGGCGAGCCGGTCGCGCGTCGGCGCCGAGGCCGGGACCATGAGCGCGGTCGCGCCGCGCAGGAGGGCGGCCAGCTGGACGAGGACCGTCTCGGGCCGGTTGCGCAGGTCGATGGCGACGGTCCCGGTGCCGCCCAGGCCGCCGTGGAGGCGGCGCAGCCGGTCGCGGGCCTGGTGGTAGGTGGTGACGCCGTCCTGGATGAAGAGGGGGCGATCACCGCCGTCGTCGAGCGCGGCGAGGACCTTCGTCAGGAAGAAGCTCACCCCGGGACGGTACTCAGTCCTGGTAGGAAAGCTTCGCCAGTTCCTCGTCGAAGTCGAACCAGCCGGTCTCGCCGCCGGCCGGGATGACGTCGTAGGTGCGGTCGAGGAAGGCCGCGATCTCCTTGGCGGGCGCTTCGAGCACCGCGGCGCCGTCGGGCGAGGTCAGCTCCACGACGACGAGCGCGGGGTCGGCGGCCGGGCCGATGCGCACGTCGCCGTCGCCGCAGCGGGCGAGCAGGCCGTCGGACAGGAGGTCGCGGCCGAAGAGCCACCGGACCGCGCTCGGGCCGGCGTGCAGCACCACGGCGACCGCGTACGGGTCGCGGGTGTCGTACTCCAGCTCGGCCGGCACCGGTCGCGGTCCGGCCCCGAAGGTGCGGAGAGCGAAGTCGATGCGGGCGCTGGTCACGGTGTGCGGGTCGGCCATTTCGGCCCCTTTGCTACTCGTCGGTCGGGTCGGTCTTGTTCCAGGGATAACCCATGGTGAGTTCAACGCCCAGCGATCCGAAAAACTTTCACACGCGAGGGTGATCAAGAAGTGTCCGAGGTCACCGTCGGCGTGGCCGAACGGGCAACCATCTCACTGACTGTGATCGACGGTGACTGAACCCTCCCGCACCTTGGATTCGGAGCCGCGCGGCCACCGGATGGGTCCCCGCGCCGGATTTGCGCCGTCCGGGTGGGAAAGGCCACCGGGCACCAGTCCGGGCCGCCTTCCAGCCGCGAACCACCGGCAAGTCAGGGGTGACTGGAGGGTGCCGGGATGGGTGAGCGTGGGCGGTTGCGGCTGCAACCGGACGAGGTGCCGGTGCCCGCGTCGAGCGCCGAAGAGCTGCTCGCACGGGTGGCGGCGGGTGACGAGACGGCGTTCGCGTCGCTCTACGACCTCGTCGCCGGTCCGGTGCTCGGCCTGGCGACGCGCGTCCTGCGCAGTCACGCGCAGGCCGAGGAGGTGGCGCAGGAGGTGCTGGTGGAGGTGTGGCGCAAGGCCACGAGGTACGAGCCGGAGCGCGGCAGCGCGCTGTCGTGGGTGCTGACCATCGCCCACCGCCGGGCCGTGGACCGCGTGCGCTCGCACCAGGCCGGCGTCGACCGGGAGGCGCGGGCCGGGCTGATGGACGTGCGGCGGCCGTTCGACGAGGTCACCGAGTCCACTTTGGCCGGTCTGGAGCAGCAGCGGGTGCGGCAGTGCCTGGCCGCGCTGACCGACCTGCAGCGCGAGTCGATCGTGCTGGCGTACTACAACGGCTACACCTACCCCGAGGTCGCCGAGGTGCTGAAGGTCGCGCCGGGCACGGTCAAGACCCGCATCCGCGACGGCCTGATCCGCCTGCGCGATTGCCTGGGGGTGGACCGATGACCGCCGAGCTGCACATGCTGACCGGGGCGTACGCCCTGGACGCCGTGTCCGATGTGGACCGCGCCGAGTTCGAGCGCCACCTCGGCGAGTGCGACGCCTGCCGCCAGGAGGTGGCGGAGCTGCGGGCGACCGGCGCGCGGCTGGGCGTGGCGGCCGCGGTGGACCCGCCGCCGTCGCTGAAGCTGGTGGTGCTCGCCGACGTGGCCCGCACCCGCCAGCTGCCGCCGAGGGTGCCGGTGGTGCGGCGGTTGAGCCGGGCCAAGACGTGGCAAGTGCGCTTCGCGCTCTTCGGCGCCGCGGCGGCGGCCGTGGTGGCGGTCGTCTTCGGCGTCGTCACGACACCGGCGCCGGTCGACTCGGTGCTGTCCGCGCCGGACGCGGCCGCGGTGCAGGGCGTCGGCCAGGGCCACGCCACGCTCGTCGTGTCCCGCAGCCGGAACCAGGCCGTGCTGCTCGCCTCGGACCTGCCCGCGCTCGACGCCGGGCACGTCTACCAGGTGTGGCTGATCGGTGGCGGTGGCGCGCGGTCGGCCGGGCTGATGCAGCCGGAATCCCCGGGCCGGATGCGCCCGATGCTGGCCGACCTGCCGCCGGGCGTCGACCGCATCGGGATCACGGTCGAGCCCGCGGGTGGTTCGCCGGGCCCGACGACACCGGCGGTCAGCCGGATCGACCTCGCGTGACCCGACGATGGGAGCAGCAATGAGCACGCCCGAACCCCACCTGCGCCGAGGGGTGGCGGCGGCGCTGGGTGTCCTGGCGCTCGCCGCGGCACTGGCGGCCGGTCACCTGGTCGCCGGGTTCGTCGGCGTCAACGCGTCGCCGTACCTGGCCGTCGGCAACGGGGCCATCGACCTGACCCCGGTGTGGCTGAAGGACTTCGCCGTCCGCACCTTCGGCACCTACGACAAGCTCGTGCTGCTGTCCGGGATGGCCGTCGTCATGGTGGCCGTCGCGGCGGGGGCGGGCCTGCTGTCCCGCCGGACGCCGGTGCCGGGGCTGGTGGTGATCACCGGGGTCGGGCTCGTCGGTCTCGTCGCGGTGTACGCGCGGCCCGACCTCGACGCGGTCGCGCTGCTCGCGCCGCTGGCGAGCCTGGTCACCGGGGTGGCCACGTTCGCCTTCCTGCACCGGCTCGACGTCGCCCCCGACGCCTCGCGCCGGACGGTGCTGCTGGCGAGCGCCGGAGTCGTCGCCGGGGCCGGGGTCGCCGGCCTCGGCGGGCAGCTGCTCGCCGGCCGCCGGGACGCTGCGGCGTCGCGCGAAGCCGTCGGGCGGCTCGTCCCGGCCCGCACCGCGCCGATGATCCCGGCCGACGCCGACTTCGCGAAGCTGGGCACGCCGACGTTCCTGACCCGCAACGACCGCTTCTACCGGGTGGACACCGCGCTGACCGTGCCGCAGGTGCGGGCCGAGGACTGGAGCCTGCGGCTGCACGGCCTGGTCGACCGCGAAGTCCGGTACCGCTACGGCGACATCCGGAACCGGCCGCTGGTGGAACGCACGATCACCATGACCTGCGTGTCCAACGAGGTCGGCGGCACCTACGTCTCCACCGCGAACTTCGTCGGCGTCGACCTGGCCGACCTGCTCGAGGAGGCCGGGGTGCGGCCCGGGGCCGAGCAGCTGTATTCGTCCAGTGTGGACGGCTGGACGTCCGGCAGCCCGATCGCCGCGGCGCTGGACCGGGCGCGCGGCGCCATGCTCGCCATCGGGATGAACGGCGAGCCACTGCCGATCGAGCACGGTTTCCCGGCCCGGCTCGTCATTCCCGGCTTGTACGGGTACGTGTCGGCCACGAAATGGGTGACCGACCTCGAAGTCACGACCTGGGGAGCCCGGCAGGCGTATTGGCTGAAGCGCGGGTGGGGGCAAGAGGCGCCGATCAAGACACAATCGCGCATCGATACGCCGAAGGGGTTTGAAACCGTTTCTTCCGGGAAGGTGCGGGTCGCCGGGATCGCCTGGGCGCAGCACACCGGGATCGCCAAGGTCGAACTGCGCATGGACAACGGCCCCTGGCGGGAAGCCATGCTTTCGCAGGAGGTCAACCCGGACACCTGGCGCATGTGGTGGGCGGAGTTCGAGCTCGCGCCCGGCGGGCACCAGGTCGTCTGCCGGGCGACCGACAAAAGCGGGTACACGCAGACGGAAATGCGCGCCGGAACCGTCCCCGACGGGGCGACCGGATGGCACAGCATCGCCTTCACGGCGCGGTGACCCACATCACCCGAATGGGGCCAATCCGGTTTTCCCGCAGGTTCGAATCAAGGGCAAGAAGTAATTCTCAGCCGCTAATTGGAGTGATTTTCGTGACCAAGCTTCGTGTCGCCGGAATCGGCTTCACCGCCGTCGCCGCGCTTTCGCTGACCGCGTGCAGCGGTAGCGACACCGCTTCGTCGGGTAGTTCCAGCAGCTCGATGGCCCCGTCGTCGTCGGTGCCCGCCCCGTCGTCCAGCATGGCGTCCGGTGCCGGCAACGGCGTCACCACCAACGCCGACGTCTTCGGCCCGGCCTGTTCGCAGCTGCCGCAGGGGTCCGCGCCCGGTTCGCTGGACTCGATGGGCCCGCAGCCGGTCGCCTCGGCCGCGTCGACCAACCCGCTGCTGACCAAGCTGGTGGCGGCCGTCAAGGCCACCAACCTGGTCGACACGCTGAACAGCCAGGAGGCCATCACGGTCTTCGCGCCGGCCGACCCGGCGTTCGCCGCGCTGGGTGACGCCAAGTTCAACGAGCTGGCCGGCAAGCCCGCCGAGCTGGCGCCGATCCTGCAGTACCACGTCGTGGGCAAGCGCTACGACGCCAAGGGCCTCGCCACGGCCGGTTCGGTCGACACGCTCAACACCGCCGGCGGGCCGGTGAAGATCGAGGGCTCGGGCGAGAACATGACGATCAACGGCGCGAAGGTCCTGTGCGGCAACATCCCCACGAAGAACGCCACGGTCTTCGTGATCGACAAGGTGCTGACGCCGGGCACCAACCAGTAATCAGCGTCCCAGCAGGGGGGCGAGGCGTTCCGCGATGTCGGTGAGGATCTGCACGTAGTCTTCGTGCTCGAAGGTGAACGGCAGGGCGAAAGCCACCTCGTCGATCTCGCGGAACGCCGCGTGTTCGTGCAGCCGCTCGGCGATTTCGGCGGACGTGCCGACGAAGTCGGGGGAGAACAGCATCCGCGCCGGCCCCTGGGGCTCGGCCGTGCGTGGCAGCCGTTTTTCGGCGTAGGCCTCGTACTTCGCCCGCTGTTCCGGCGTCGCGCGGTCGGTCGGGATCACGACCAGGCCCTGCGAAATGCGGCCGGCGGGGTGGTGCTCGCGGAACGTCCGGATGTGCGAGAGCTGGATTTCGGCGAAGTCGGCGCTCTCGCCTTCGGCCTTGACCACGCTGCTGGTCAGGAAGTTCATCCGGTGCTTGCCCGCCCACTCCGCCGAACGCAGGCTCGCGCCGCCGTACCAGAGACGGTCGCCGAGGCCGGGCGCCTGCGGCTGGACGCGGTCCGAGAAGACCTCGAACCCTTCGGTGCCGCTGAACCCGGTGGCCGGCTCGCCGCGCACGAAGTCCAGCAGCCGCCGGACGCGGTCGTAGGAGAAGTCCTCGACGTCCGCGGTGTCCGGGTAGAGGGCGTGCTTGACCTCGTCCCAGCGCATCGGCGGCCCGACGCTGAGGCCCGGGTTGAGCCGCCCGCCGGAGAGCAGGTCGACGGTGGCGAGGTCCTCGGCCAGCCGCAGCGGGTTCTCCCAGCCGAGCGGGATCACCGCGGTGCCGAGCTCGATCCGGCTGGTCCGCTGCGACGCGGCGGCCAGCACGGCGACCGGTGACGAAATGCCGTACTGCAGGTGCCGGTGGCGCAGCCAGGCGCTGTCGAACCCGAGCCGTTCGCCCAGTTCGATGATCTCCAGCGTCGACTCGTGGCCCCGGCGCGGGTCGGCCGCGTCGAACAGGCCGATGGTCAGGAAGCCGAGCTTCCGCAGTGGTCGTGACACAGCTTCGATTCTGCCCCGGTGGGCGCGGTGTCCCAGCTGGTGGGCTACCGCAGCCGGTCGAGGCCGTCGAGGATGAGGTCCAGGCCGAACTCGAACTCCGCCTGGTCGTCGCACCAGCCCAGGGTCGAATCCGGGTCGTCGTGGGCGATTTCGGCCAGCATTCCCACCAGGTTCGGCAGCTGCGCGGCCAGTTCCGCCGGTACCTCGGCCGACGCCCCGGCGTTCGGGTCGAACAGCTCCTGGCTGAACCCCAGCGCGCGGCTGCCCAGTGCGTGCAGCGCGTGGTGGATCCGGTCGTGCGAGAACCCGCCTTCGCGCATCAGGGCGACCAGGCTGTCGTAGTACTTCAGCACCGCGATGCTCGTCGCCGAGCGCGTGCCGAACAGGCCCGGGGCCCAGCGGTGGCGGAGGAAGACCTGCCGAGCCGCGAGGATGCGCCGCCGGGCCGTCCGCTTCCAGTCCGGGCCGGGTTCCACGCGGGCCACCACGTCGTTGATCTCCTCGGCGACCACCTCGACGATCCCGTCGAGCACGTCTTCCTTCTTGGCCACGTGGTAGTAGAGCGACATCGCCTCGGCGCCGAGGTCCTCGGCGAGCCGGCGCATGGTCACCGCGCGCAGGCCGTGCTCGTCGGCGAGCGCGACGGCCGCCCGCAGCACGCGTTCCCGGCTCAGCGGGATCCGGGCCTCGGTGGTCATGGATCGGATCGTACAACGTAAGGCCTCCTTGACCTGCGGTGCTGCACGGAGCTACCTTACAACGTACGACTTACAACGTAAGGGAGACGCCGTGAAGGCTCTGGTTCAGCGCGCGTACGGTCCGCCGGACAGCTTGACCTGGGAAGACGTGCCCGAGCCGGTCCCCGGCGCCGGCGAGGTGCTGGTCCGGGTGCACGCCACTTCGGTCAACCCGTACGACTGGCACTTCATGAGAGGCGAGCCGTACGTGGCCCGCCTGATGACCGGGGGTTTCGGCCTGCGGCGCCCACCGGCCGGGGTTCTCGGGTGCGACCTGGCCGGCCGGGTCGAGACCGCCGGGACCCGGTTCGCGCCCGGCGACGACGTCTACGCGCTCCTGCCGCGGGGTGCTCACGCCGAATACGTCTGCGTGCCCGAAGACCTGCTGGCGCCGATGCCGTCGAACCTGACCCACGAGCAGGCGGCGGCGATGCCGATGGCGGCCGTCACCGCGCTCGTGGCGTTGCGGGGAGTGGCCGCCGGGCAGCGGGTGCTGGTCAACGGCGCTTCCGGTGGGGTCGGCACCTTCGCCGTCCAGCTGGCCAAGGCGCTCGGGGCGCGGGTCGACGCGGTCTGCGGCGCGGCCAACGCGGAGCTGGTGCGCGGTTTGGGCGCCGAGCACGTCTTCGACCACCGGGCGGAGGACTTCACCCGCGGCGACCGCCGGTACGACGTCGTGCTGGACATCGCCGGCAGCCGCTCGGTGTTCGCGTGCCGGCGGGTGCTGGTGCCGGGCGGCACCTTCGTCGCCGTCGGCGGCCCGGCCGGGCGGTGGGTGCAACCCGCGGGGCACGTCTTCGCGGCCCTCGCTTCCGGTCTGCCGGCGCGGCGGCGCGTGGTGCTCGCGGAGGCCGTGGCCTGCCGGGACAAGGCGGCGGCCCTCCGTGAGCTCACCGGTTTCGTGGAGCGCGGCGCGGTCACGCCGGTCGTCGGCCGGAGCTACCCGTTCGACGACCTGCGTGCCGCGTTCGCGTATTCCGAAGCGGGGCACGCCAAGGGCAAGATCGTCGTCACCCTCGGCGTGCCCGGGGTCTAGCCGTTGTGCGGGCAGTTGCCGCGGTAGTCCGAAATGGACAGGCTGGTGCTCGGGATCGGGCAGAGGAACTGTTCGTAGCGCGTGTCGTTGTCGATGAACCGCTTGAGCCAGGACAGGGTGTACTTCGCGATCGTCGTGTTCGACGAGTTGGGCGCGAAGTGGCTGGCGCCGCGCAGTTCGAGGTACGCGCGGTCCAGGGTGGACGGAAGGCTGGTGTAGAACGGGATCGAGTGCGACGCCACCGGCGCGATGGTGTCGGACTGCGCCCCGACGACGAGCGTCGGCACCCGCAGCGTCGACCAGTTCTTGGTCAGGTTCCAGCCGGTCAGCGGCACCGCGGCCTGCAGCGACGGCCGGGAGCGCGCCGCTTCGAGCGTGCCGCCACCGCCCATGGAGTGGCCGACGACGCCGAGCCGGCTGCTGTCGATCCGCGACCGGACGCTGCTTTGCTGGGTCAGGTAGTCCAGCGAGGCCAGCAGCTGCCGGCCGCGGCTGTCGGGCTGGTCGGAGGTGGTCAGGGTGTCGATGGTGAACACCACGAAGCCCTGCGACGCCAGGCGCGGGCCCAGCCAGGCGATGCTCGACTGGGTGGCGGTGAAGCCGGGGGCGATGGAGATCGCGCCGAACGTGCCGGCGGTCGTGGTCGTCGGGTAGTAGATGGTGCCGCCGCCGAAGCCGGAGACGGCCAGCCGCGAGACCGTGTCGGTGCTGGTCGCGAACGAACCGCGGGTGGCCTCGATGCTGGAGTCGGTCGGGTCGGGGCCCCGCTCGTAGGGGTTCGCGGCGGCGGGTGCCGGCGCGGCGACCGCGGTGGTCAGCGCCAGGGCGGCCAGCACGACGCCGGCGGCCTTGGCGCGCCACCCGCGTCGGCGGGAAATTTTCTCACCCAAGCCGGACGTCGTCGGCGGGCTGGTGGGTGCGGACATGGATCGCTCTCTTTCCCCGGGCAGGCGAAAGCACGCCCGGACACAGACGGGCGGATCGGCAGAACTGGTGCACGGCAACGGAAAGGCGTGCCGCGGGCGGGGTGCGGGGTAACCGCTTTCCCGTCGCCTATGAAACACCTTGGCGAAATGTTCCACATCCTCCGAACGGGGGAGTGGTCTGACGAACTGTGCGGTCGCTCAGTGGACGCGCGCCGCGTCCAGGGCGCCGCGCACGAGGGTGTCGACCAGCGTCGTCGCGACGGTCAGGTCCACCGAGCGGGCGGCCAGGACGTCGGAGTAGAGGAACGACTCGCCGAGCCGGACCACCGCGAAGGCCAGGTCCGGCAGCCCGACCAGCGGGGCCAGCCCGGCGGCGTCGGCGTCGGCCCGGAACAGCTCGACGTGCGCGTCGACCAGCCCGGGCTGCACGGCGCCGCGCGGGTCGGTGAGCACGCGCAGGGCGACCGCCGACTCCGCCTCGATGAGCTTGCGCATGCCCTCGCTGCCGGCGACTTCGCGGCGGTAGGCCTCCATGACCCACAGGCAGCGCAGCCGGCCGTCCGGGGTGCGGACCGCGTCGCCGTGTTCGGCGCGCCAGCCGTCGAGCGCCCGCTGCCAGGTCCGGTCGGACAGCAGCCGCAGCCCGGCGCCCATCAGGTCGTCGCGGTTGCCGACGCGGCGGAAGAAGGTGGTGCGCGAGATCCCGAGTTCGGCGGCCATCCGCCCGAGGTCGAGGCGCGTCCCGGCCATCAGCAGCCGGGCCGCGCCTCGAC
>NZ_MUMI01000046.1 GCF_002155975.1 Amycolatopsis kentuckyensis | reverse complement strand
CATCATCGGCGTCCGCGCCGCCGGGCTGGCTGCCGGCCCGATGACCGGCTTCGACGCCCAGGGCGTCGACGACGAGTTCTTCGCGGACAAGAAGTGGCGCTCGCTGGTCATCGTCAACGTCGGCAAGCCCGGCGAGAACCCGTGGTTCGACCGCCTGCCGCGGCTGGACTTCGACCAGGTCGTCGAAACCCTCTGACCTCGATCGGACGGGCCGTCTCCGGAGCCGGAGGCGGCCCGTCCGGCGTTCGCGCCACGCGCGTGAGGCACGCGAGCGCCGCCGACTAGCATCGACGGCGTCATCTCTGTCACTCCAGCTTGAGGAGCCGATCGTGTCCCAGTCGCCCCCCGTTTCCCCCGTGGCCGCCTCCCGCGTGGTGGTACCGGCGGGCACTACGGCGGGCGCGGCGGTCCGCGAAGCCGGTCTGCCGACCAAGGGCCCGGACACGATCGTCGTGGTCCGCGACGCCGACGGGAAGCTGCGCGACCTCGCCTGGGCGCCGGAAGCCGACGCCGAGGTCGAGCCGGTCGCCGCGAACACCGAAGACGGCCGCAGCGTCATCCGCCATTCGGCCGCGCACGTGCTCGCCCAGGCCGTGCAGCAGCAGTTCCCGGACGCCAAGCTCGGCATCGGCCCGCCGGTGAAGGACGGCTTCTACTACGACTTCGCCGTCGACAAGCCGTTCACCCCCGAGGACCTGCAGGCGCTCGAAAAGCGCATGAAGCAGATCGTGAAGGGCGCCCAGCAGTTCTCGCGGCGCGTTTTCGACTCCGTCGACGAGGCCAAGAAGGAACTGGCGGACGAGCCGTTCAAGCTCGAACTCGTCGACCTCAAGTCCGAAGTGGACACCTCCGAGGTGATGGAGGTCGGCGAGGGCGAACTCACCATCTACGACAATCTCGACCCGCGCACCAAGGAACGTGTCTGGAGTGACCTCTGCCGCGGTCCGCACGTGCCGACCACGAAGTTCATCCCGGCGTTCAAGCTCACCCGCGTCGCCGCCGCGTACTGGCGGGGTAGTGAGAAGAACCCGCAGCTGCAGCGGATCTACGGCACGGCGTGGGAGTCGGCCGAGGCCCAGGAAGCCCACCTCGAGCGCATCGCCGAGGCCGAGCGCCGCGACCACCGCAAGCTCGGCGCCGAACTCGACCTGTTCTCCTTCCCCGAGGAGATCGGCTCCGGCCTGCCGGTGTTCCACCCGAAGGGCGGCATCATCCGCCGCGAGCTGGAGAACTACTCGCGCCGCCGCCACGAGGAGGCCGGCTACGAGTTCGTGAACACCCCGCACATCAGCAAGGGCGAGCTGTTCCACACCTCCGGCCACCTGCCCTACTACGCGGACACGATGTTCCCGCCGGTGCAGTTCGACGAGGAGAACTACTACCTCAAGGCCATGAACTGCCCGATGCACAACCTGATCTTCCGCTCGCGCGGGCGGTCCTACCGCGAGCTGCCGCTGCGGCTGTTCGAGTTCGGCACCGTCTACCGCTACGAGAAGTCCGGCGTCGTGCACGGCCTCACCCGCGTCCGCGGGCTGACGATGGACGACTCGCACATCTACTGCACCAAGGAGCAGATGCCGTCCGAGCTGCGGTCGCTGCTGAAGTTCGTCCTCGACCTGCTCGCCGACTACGGCCTCTCCGACTTCTACCTCGAGCTGTCCACCCGCGGGGACTCCGACAAGTTCATCGGCGAGGACTGGGAGTGGGAGGAGGCCACCGAGACGCTGCGGCAGGCCGCCGTCGACTCCGGCCTCGAGCTGGTCCCGGACCCGGGCGGCGCGGCCTTCTACGGCCCGAAGATCTCGGTGCAGGCCAAGGACGCCATCGGCCGCACCTGGCAGATGTCGACCATCCAGCTGGACTTCAACCAGAACAAGCGGTTCGAGCTCGAATACACCGCCCCGGACGGTTCGCGCCAGCGGCCGGTGATGATCCACCGCGCGCTGTTCGGCTCGATCGAGCGCTTCTTCGGCGTGCTGACCGAGCACTACGCGGGCGCGTTCCCGGCGTGGCTCGCGCCGGTGCAGGTGGTCGGCATCCCGATCACCGCCGACCAGGTCGAGCACCTGCAGGGCATCGAGAAGGCGTTGCGCGCCAAGGGGATCCGCGCCGAGGTCGACGCGAGCGACGACCGGATGCAGAAGAAGATCCGCACCCACACCACGCAGAAGGTGCCGTTCATGCTGCTGGCCGGCGCCAAGGACGTCGAGGCGGGCGCGGTGTCGTTCCGCTTCCGCGACGGCGGCCAGATCAACGGCGTGCCGGTGGAAAAGGCGGTCGAGGCGATCGCGGAGTGGGTCGGGCGCCGGGAAAACGCGTCGCCGTCGGCCGAGGCACTGGAGACGGTCGTTCGGTGAGTGAGGGTCCCGAGCTCGTCGAGCAGCAGGGCGTCGGGGTCCAGGACGCGTTCCAGCGCCTCTGGACCCCGCACCGGATGGCCTACATCAAGGGCCAGGACAAGCCGGACGGCGACGATGACGCCGGCTGCCCGTTCTGCCGGATCCCCGCGCTGGACGACAAAACCGGCCTGATCGTCGCCCGCGGCGACCTCGTGTTCGCGGTGCTGAACCTGTACCCGTACAACCCGGGGCACCTGATGGTGGTGCCGTACCGGCACGTCGCGGACTACACCGAACTCACCGTCGAGGAGACGCGCGAGGTCGCCGAATTCACGCAGCACGCGATGACGGTGATCCGCGCGGTGTCCGGCGCGCACGGGTTCAACATCGGCCTGAACCAGGGGCACATCGCCGGCGCGGGGATCGCCGCGCACCTGCACCAGCACCTGGTGCCGCGCTGGGGCGGGGACGCGAACTTCATGCCGGTCATCGGCCAGACGAAGGTGCTGCCGCAGCTGCTGGGGGAGACGAGGGACCTGCTGGCCGACGCCTGGTGACGCGCGGGCGGCACTCGTCTGGACCAGCGCCGCCCGACCGGTGAAAACTCCTGATTGAGTGTTCAACCGAGAGTATGATGGAGTTATGTCCGGAACCCGATGGCTCAGCGACGACGAACAGCGCGTCTGGCGTGAGTTCAACGCGGCCACCCGCATGCTCAGCGCGCATCTCGAAGGTCAGCTGCAGCACGACTCGGGCATGCCGCACACCTACTACGAAGTCCTCGTCGCGCTGTCCGAAGCGCCCGGCCGCCGGCTGCGGATGAGCGAGCTCGCCGACGCCCGGCAGGCGTCCCGCAGCCGCCTTTCGCACGCCGTCGCGCGGCTGGAGGCGAACGGGTGGGTGCGGCGCGAGGCCTGCCCCACCGACAAGCGCGGCGCCTGGGCGGTGCTGACCGACACCGGCTTCGCCGCGCTCGAAGCGGCCGCGCCGGGCCACGTCGAGGCCGTCCGCGAAAGCCTGTTCGACCCGCTGACGCCGGAGCAGGTGACGGCGCTCGGCGAGATCAGCGCCGCGATCCGCCGCCGGCTGTCGCCGAAGTGCGCCGCCGCCGCGGCCGCCGAAGCGGCGCGGGAGCACGAGGGCGAGCTCACGAAATCGGGCTGACCCGGGGCGGCGCGTCGGGTTCGCCGAGGCGGGTGGATAGGCTGCATTCGCCCACCCGACCCTCGTAGCCAGGTGCCTCGACGAACCGATGCTCAATATCTTCGCGCGTGCCTCCGTCTCCCGCGTCACCGATCCGATCGGCCAGGCGCTGGTCCGCGCCGGGCTGACCCCCAACGTGATGACCGTGCTCGGCACCGCCGGGGCGGTCGTCTGCGCCCTCGTCTTCTTCCCGACCGACCACCTGCTGTGGGGCACCTTCACGGTGTGGGGCTTCGCCATGCTCGACCTGCTCGACGGCGCCATGGCCCGCGCCCGCGGCTACGGCACGCCGTTCGGCGCGGTGCTCGACGCGACCTGCGACCGGCTGGTCGACGGCGCCCTGTTCGCCGCCATCGCCTGGTGGTGCTTCGTCGTCGACGACAACCGCCCGGCGGCCGCCGCGGCGCTGTTGTGCCTGGTCCTCGCCCAGGTCATCTCCTACGTCAAGGCCCGCGCGGACGCCTCCGGGCTGCCGGTCGACGGCGGGCTCGTCGAGCGCGCCGAGCGGCTGATCATCGCGCTGGTCGGCACCGGCCTGCACGGGTTCGGCATCCCGTACACCGTGGACGTGACGCTCTGGCTGCTCGCCGTGCTGTCGGTGGTGACGCTGCTGCAGCGCACGGCCGCGGTGGCGAAGGCGGCCCGCGAGGCGGCCGCCGGGGAGCAACCCGCATGAGCAAGCTGTCAGAGCGGTTGAGCGCCTTCGGCTACGCGGCCGGGTGGAAGCTCGCCGGCTGGCTGCCCGCCGGGTTCGGCGGCACGGTCTTCTCGCTCGGCGCGGACCTGGCCGTCCGCCGGGACGGCGGGGGCGTGCAGCAGCTGCGCGCGAACCTCGCCCGCGTGGTGCCGCAGGCCGACCCGGTCGAGCTCGACGAGCTGACCCGGCGTGCGATGCGCTCGTACGCCCGCTACTGGCACGAGACGTTCCGGCTGCCGTCGATGGACCACAAGGAGGTCAGCGCCAAGGTCGCGGCCTCGATCACCGGCGTGGAGAACCTCGACGCGGCGCTGGCCGAGGGCAACGGCGCGGTGATGGCGCTGCCGCACAGCGGCAACTGGGACGTCGCCGGCGTGTGGCTGGCCGACTACCTCGGCGGCTTCACGACCGTGGCGGAACGGCTGAAGCCCGAGTCGCTCTACCGCCGGTTCGTCGAGTACCGGGAGTCGCTCGGCTTCGAAATCGTGCCGCTCACCGGGGACAGCTCGGCGATGCGGGTGCTGCTGAAACGGCTGCGCGAGAACAAGGCCGTCTGCCTGGTGGGCGACCGCGACCTGACCACCAGCGGCATCCCGGTGAAGTTCTTCGGCGAGAAAGCCCGCTTCCCCGGCGGCCCGGCCCGGCTGGCGGCGACGACCGGCGCGGCGCTGATCCCGGCCGGCTGCTGGTTCACCGAGGACGGCTGGCAGATCCGGCTGCACCCGCGCATCCGCGTCACCGCGCGCGCCGAGGTCCCGGCCGCGACCCAGGCCCTGGCGGACATCTTCGCCGGCGACATCGCCGCGCACCCGGCCGACTGGCACATGGTGCAGAAGTTCTGGCCGGCCGACCTCGAGGCCGCCGAACAGGCAAGCCTCGAAGAAGCGAGCTGACGCGTGGCCGCGCGGCCGATGCGGGTCGGGATCGTCTGCCCCTACTCCTTCGACGTGCCCGGCGGGGTCCAGGGGCACGTGATCGACCTGACGAAAGCGCTGCTCGCGCGCGGGCACCAGGTGTCCGTGCTGGCGCCCGCGGACGAGGACGCGGAGCTGCCCGAGTTCGTGCACCCGGCGGGCAAGGCGCTCGGCATCCCGTACAACGGCTCGGTCGCGCGGCTGCAGTTCGGCCCGGTGTCCTACGCGCGGGTGCGGCGCTGGATCCGCGAAGGCGACTTCGACGTGCTGCACCTGCACGAACCGGCCGCGCCGAGCCTGTCCCTGCTGGCGCTGCTCATCGCCGACGGCCCGATCGTGGCGACGTTCCACACCGCGACGACGCGCTCGCGCACGCTGTCGGCGTTCCAGCCGGTGCTGCGGCCGCTGCTGGAGAAGATCACCGCGCGGATCGCGGTGTCCGCGCTGGCCCGCCGGGTCCAGGTCGAGCACGCCGGCGGCGACGCCGTGGAGATCCCGAACGGCGTCGACGTCGAGTTCTTCTCCTCGGCGCGGCCGCTGCCCGGCTACCCGCGAGCCGGGGGCACGGTCGGGTTCGTCGGCCGGTTCGGGGAGCCGCGCAAGGGCATGGGCGTGCTGCTGGAGGCGCTGCGGCGGATCCTCCCGGAGTTCGAAGACCTGCGGCTGGTCGTGGTCGGCCGCGGCGACGAAGACCAGCTGCGCCGCGACGCCGGTCCGGAGCTGGCCCCGCACCTGGAGCTGCTCGGCCAGGCCGACGACGCCACGAAGGCCCAGGCGCTGCGCAGCGTCGACGTCTACTGCGCGCCCAACACCGGCGGCGAGAGCTTCGGGATGATCCTCACCGAGGCGATGGCCGCCGGGACGCCGGTGCTGGCCAGCGGGCTCGACTCGTTCCGGCGGGTGCTCGACGACGGCCACGCCGGGATGCTCGTCGAGACCGGTGACCCGGCCGCGCTCGCGGACGGGCTGCGCGAGCTGCTCGGCGACCCGGCCCGCCGGGCGTCGCTGGCCGCGGCGGCGGGGGAGCGCGTCACGATGTACGACTGGTCGGTGGTGGCCACGCAGGTGCTGCGCGTCTACGAGACGGCCGTCGCGGCCGACCCGCGGCGGGTCGCGGCGCCGGAAGGGGAGCTCGCCCGGTGAGCGTGTTCGGCTGGCTGCTCCCGGTGCTCGCCGTGGTCGTGGTGCTGGGCGGCCTCTTCCTGGTGGCGACCGCGAACCGGCTGGACCGGCTGCACGTCCGCACGGACGCCGGCTGGGCCGCGCTGGACTCCGCGCTGGCGCGCCGGGCGGTGGTGGCGCGCGCGGTCGCTGCGGTGCTGGGCTCCCCGGGCCTGCGGACGTCGGCCGAGCGTGCCGAAGCGGCGCCGCGGGCCGAGCGCGAAGCCGCGGAGAACGAGCTGACGCTGCAGCTGGGCCGCGTCGACCGGGCGGGCCTGCCGGCCGAGCTGGCCGAGGAGCTGACCGACGCCGAGCACCGGGTGGTGATCGCCCGCCGCGTCCACAACGACGCCGTCCGCGACACGCTGCGGCTGCGGCGGCGGCGGAAGGTGCGGTACTTCCGCCTCGCGGGGACCGCGCCGTTGCCGGAGTACTTCGAATTCGCGGAGCCGGAGGTCTGACATGTGGTGGGTGGTCGTCGAGGAACAACGCGGCGGCGGGGACGCGCGCGCCTGGAACGTCACGAAGACGAAGCCCGCGGGCGGGGACCGCGAGCACGCCGACGAAGTGGCGCGGCGGCTGGCGTTCTCGCACGAGCCGGTACACCCGTCGAAGGTGACGGAGCGGAAGGTGCTGCAGGTCGCCGACGGGTATCTGGTGATCGCGACCGGCCCTACGGCGAAGTATCACTTCCGCGTGACACTTGGCCAGAGCGTGGTGACGCCATGAGCTGGTGGGTGGTGGTCGAGGAGCAGCGCACCTCGGAGCGGCACTGGGCGCTGTCGGAGCGGTTTTCCTTCGCCGACCAGGAGACCGCCGAGGCCGAAGCGCTGCGGCTGGCGCGCGAGTACCAGCCCGCCTACCCGTGGTCGCCGAAGTCGCGGAAGGTGCTGCGGGGCCCGGGCGGGTACGTGGTGATCGTCGAGGGCCGGACGTCGACGTTCCACTTCCGGTTGAGCGTGCTCGAAGAGCTCTGAAGCTGCCAGACTGAGGCCATGAGCGAGACTTGCGACGTCGCCCACGGCACGGCCCCGGCCGACCCGGGACTGCGGACCCTGGTGGCGGTGTTCGCGTCGCCGGTTTCGCGGTTCCTGCTGAAGTTCGCGAAGGACCTCGGGTACCACGTGGCGCTGTTCGAGCCCGACCCCGCGCGCGTCACCGACGTCCCGGAGGGCTTCGACGCGGACACCGTGCTGCCGCCGCTCGACGCGTCCGCGGACGTGGTCGTCACCGACCACCACCGGCCCGAGCTGGGGCCGGTGCTGAAGGCGGCGCTCGAGGGGAAGCCGCGGTGGGTGGGCGTGCTCGGCAACCCGCGTCACCCGGGCCCGCACGTGGTCGCGCTGCAGGGGCTGGGCGTCCCGGACTCCGACATCGCCCGCGTGCACCGCCCGGTGGGCCTCAACATCGGCTCCCGAACCCCGCCGGAGATCGCCCTGGCCACCCTGGCCGGCCTCGTCGCCGACCGCAACAACCGCCCCGGCGGC
>NZ_MUMI01000459.1 GCF_002155975.1 Amycolatopsis kentuckyensis | reverse complement strand
GCGGCGCGGAAGCTCTTCTTGGTCGTCCACGGGTTGCTCGCGCCGCCCTTGACCGTCGGGTCGCTGGCCGAGATCAGGCACTCGACGCCTTCGACGACGCCGATCCCGGTCACCAGGCTCGCGCCGACGCGGTAGTCGGTGCCCCAGGCGGCCAGCGGCGACAGCTCCAGGAACGGCGAGTCCTCGTCGAGCAGCAGCTCGATCCGCTCCCGGGCCAGCAGCTTGCCGCGCTTGCGGTGCCGTTCGACGTACTTCTCGCCGCCGCCGGCGACGGCCTTGGCGTGCTCGGCGTCGATCTCGGCGAGCTTCTCCAGCATCGCCTCGCGGTTCGCGCCGAACTCGGCGGCCCGCGTGTCCACTGTGGACCTCAGAGCAGTCACGAGGTGTATCCCAATCGCTTCGCGGCCAGGCCGGTGAGGATCTCGGTGGTGCCGCCGCCGATGCCGAGGATCCGGACGTCGCGGTAGTGCCGCTCCACTTCGGACTCGCGCATGTAGCCGAGCCCGCCGTACAGCTGGACGGCCTCGCTGACCACCTGCTCGGCGGCCTCGACGGCGGTGTTCTTGGCGAAACAGGCTTCGGCGATGACTTCCTCGCCCGAGACGTGCCGGATCGCGGCGTGGCGGGTGTAGGTGCGGGCGACGTCGATCTTCCGCGCCATTTCGGTGAGCTTGTGCTGCACGACCTGCCGCGAGATGAGCGGCCGGCCGAAGGTCTCGCGCAGGCGGCACCAGTCCAGCGTCAGGTCGAGCGCGCGCTGGGCGTGCGCGTACGCCTGCACGGCGAGGGACAGCCGTTCGGTGACGAACTGGGTGGCCACCTGTGCGAAGCCGCTGTTCTCGGTGCCGACGAGGTTCTCGACCGGCACCCGGACGTCCACGTAGGACAGTTCGGCGGTGTCGGAGCAGAGCCAGCCCATCTTGTCGAGCTTGCGGCTCACCGTGAAGCCCGGCGTCCCGCGTTCGACGACGATCAGCGAGAGCCCGTGCGCGCCGTCGCCGCCGGTGCGCACCACCGTCGTCACGAAGTCGGCCCGGCAGCCGGAGGTGATGAACGTCTTGGCGCCGTTGACGACGTATTCGTCGCCCTCGCGGACCGCCGTGGTACGGATGCCGGCGACGTCGGACCCGCCGTCCGGTTCGGTGACGGCGAGGGAACCGATCTTGTCGCCCCGGAGGGTGGGCCGGACCCAGCGTTCGATCTGCACGGGGTCGCCCGCTTCGGCGATGTGCGGCACGGCGATGCCGCACGTGAACAGCGACGCGAACAGCCCGCCGGAGCCGCCCGCGTAGTGCATTTCCTCGGCGACGACCAGCGCGTCGAGGTAGTTGCCGTCGCCCCCGCCGATCTCTTCGGGGAAGGCCACCCCGAGCAGGCCGAGGTCACCGGCCTTGCGGTGCAGGTCGCGGGGCAGCTCGCCGTCGCGCTCCCAGTCGTCGAGGTGCGGGAGGACCTCCTGCTCGACGAACTTCCGCACGGTCTTGCGCAGTTCGGCCCGTTCGGGCGTCCGGAAGGGGTCGGTCACCGCAGGCCCTCCGGCACGTCGATCTCCCGCGACCGCAGCCACTCGCCGAGGGCCTTGGCCTGCGGGTCGAACCGGGCCTGCGACGCGACGCCCTCGCCGAGGATGCCTTCGACGACGAAGTTCATCGCCCGCAGGTTCGGCAGCAGGTAGCGCGTCACCGGCAGCTCCGCGGTCTCGGGCAGCAGCCGCTGGAACTCGGCGACGGTCAGCCGGTGCACCAGCCACCGCCAGGCTTCTTCGGACCGCACCCAGACGCCGACGTTGGCGTTGCCGCCCTTGTCGCCGCTGCGCGCCCCGGCGATCGTGCCCAGGGGCACCCGCCGCATCGGGCCGTGGCCGAGCGGTTCGGGCAAGGCCGGTTCGTCCACTTCGGTCAGGTCCTGAGTGGACATCGAAGGCGCTATGTCGACACGCATCCCGTCCGGCAGCACGGCGACGTGCGGAACCTCCTCCGCGGCGACGTAGGCCGCGGTGTAGACGCCGTACGGCGAGGCCTCCGACGGCGGCGCGATCACGTGGAAGCCGGGGTAGCTGGCCAGGGCGAGTTCGACGGCGGCGCCGGTGAACGCGCGCCCGGCGACCTTGGGGTCGGCGTCCTTCACGGCCACGTGCAGCAGCGCGCTCGCGGTCTGCTCGGTGTCGGCGTCCCGGTGGTCGGTGCGGGCGAGGGTCCAGCGGACGTCGGCGGGCGGCCGGTCCTTCAGGGACGCCTCGAGCTGTTCCCGCACCAGCGCGGCTTTCGCTTCGATGTCGAGTCCGGTGAGGACGAACGTCGTCTCGTTGCGGAACCCGCCGAGGGTGTTGAGGGCGACCTTCAGCGTCGGCGGCGGCGCTTCCCCGCGGACGCCGGAGATGCGGACGCGGTCGGGGCCGTCTTCGGTCAGCGACAGCGTGTCGAACCGGGTCGTGACGTCCGGCCCGGCGTACCGCGCACCGGTGATCTCGTACAGCAGCTGGGCGGTGACGGTGCCCGCGTTCACCACGCCTCCGGTGCCCGGGTGCTTGGTGATGACGCTGGAGCCGTCGGCTTCGATCTCGGCGATCGGGAAGCCGGGGACGCCGAGGGTGTGCTCGGTGAAGAAGGCGTAGTTGCCGCCGGTGGCCTGGGCCCCGCACTCGATGACGTGCCCGGCGGCGACCGCGCCGGCCAGGGCGTCGAAGTCGTCACGGGCCCAGCCGTAGTGCGCGGCGGCCGGCCCGACGACGACGGAGGCGTCGGTGACGCGGCCGGTGACGACGACGTCGGCGCCCGCGTTCAGGCACTCGGCGATGCCCCAGGCACCGAGGTAGGCGTTGGCGGTCAACGGTTTCCCGAGGTTCAGTTCGTCGGCGCGGGCCACCAGGTCGTCGCCCTCGACGTGCGCGATCCTGACGTCGAGGCCGAGCTTGGCCGCGAGCTCGCGGAGCGCGTCCGCCAGCCCGGCCGGGTTGAGCCCGCCCGCGTTGGTGACGATCTTGACGCCCTTTTCCCGCGCCAGACCGAGGTTCTCCTCCATCTGGCGCAGGAAGGTCTTGGCGTAGCCGCGGTTCGCGTCCTTCATCCGGTCGCGGCCGAGGATGAGCATGGTCAGCTCGGCGAGGTAGTCGCCGGTGAGGACGTCCAGCGGTCCCCCGGTGATCATCTCGCGCACGGCGGAGAAGCGGTCGCCGTAGAAGCCGGACGCGTTGCCGATGCGATACGTCATGCGAACTGCCCCGGCTTCCGGCCGTTCCCGGGCGGACCGGCGAAGGCCTGCGCGATGCCGAGCCACTCCTCGACGTCGGGCCCGTGGGCGACCAGATCGGTGTCGGCCGGGTGCCGCCGCTGGGTGACGACGAGACAGAAGTCCAGCGCGGTGCCGGTGAGCTTCTGTTCGGCGTCCTCGGGGCCGAACGCCCAGGTGGAGCCGTCGGGTGCGACGAGCTCGACGCGGAACTCCTCGGCCGGCGGCGCGAGCGAGTGGACCTTGTAGGCGAAGTCGCGGGTCCGGGTCCCGAAGCGGGCGATGTGCCAGAGGCGGGCGGTCGGCTCGCGGGTCAGGCCGAGTGCGTCGAAGACGTCCTGGCCGTGCGCCCAGGTCTCCATCATCCGCGCGGTCGCCATCGAGGCGGCGCTCATCGGCGGCCCGTACCAGGGCAGTTTCTGCCCGTCCGGCCCCGCGGCGAGCGCCTGGGCCAGTGCGGCGCGCGCTTCCCGCCAGTCTTCGAGGATCTCCCGCGGCGGCCGCTGCGCCCCGGCGGCGGCGCCGTCGTCGACGTAGGTCTCGCCGGCTTTGAGGAGCTCTTCGACCTCGGCCTGCCAGTTCTCCGGGTGCGCGGCCGCGATCAGGGCCTTGCGATCGGTCCAGGCCAGGTGCGCGATCTGGTGCGCGACCGTCCACCCCTCGGCGGGTGTCGCGCGCGCCCAGTCGGCCGCGGGCAGCGCCGCCACCACGTCGTCGATCGTCCGTGTCTCCGCGTCGAGATCCCCGAGGATCACGCCGAGATCCGCCATCGCCCGCCTCCTTGCGTCCGGCAGCCAGCGTGACACCGGTCCGGAGAAAAATCAAGCACGCCTGATTGTTTTGCGCCGAGCGCTGCGGCCGCACTATTGACATCTTGCCAGTAGCGTCCGGCTGCAATAGCTTCGTCGCATGGCCGACTACGCCGAGATCACCTATGCCGTCGCGGACCGGATCGCCACGGTCACGCTGAACCGCCCCGAAGCGCGCAACGGCTACACGATCCGGATGGCCGACGAGCTCGGGGCCGCGATGGACCGCGCCGATCGCGACGAGGACGTCCGGGTCGTCGTGCTGACCGGCGCCGGGAAGGACTTCTGCGTCGGGGCCGATCTCTCACAAGGCGGCTTCGACTTCGATCCGTCGACCGGCCCGGACGCGGCGTGGCAGGAGCCCGCCGGCCGGTGCTCGAAGCGGATCTTCACCATGAACAAGCCCGTGATCGCCGCCCTGCACGGGGCCGCCGTCGGCGGCCCCGTGCAGGGCGGCGATCACGGGCTTGTTCATGGTGAAGATCCGCTTCGAGCACCGGCCGGCGGGCTCCTGCCACGCCGCGTCCGGGCCTGT
>NZ_MUMI01000458.1 GCF_002155975.1 Amycolatopsis kentuckyensis | reverse complement strand
CCGGCGCGCTCTCCGACCCGGCCACCGGCGCGCTCTCCGGCCCGGCCACCGGCGCGCTCTCCGACCCGGCCACCGGCGCCGTCTTCGGCACGATGTACGCGACCAACTGGTCCTCGCGGCCATTGCGGCGAGCCACGACCGCCGCGGCGGCCAGCCCGGGATGGCTCAGCAGGGCCGCTTCGGCCTCGGCCGGGTCGACGCGGATGCCGCGGATCTTGACCTGGTCGTCGGCGCGGCCGAGGAAGTCCAGCAGGCCGTCCTCCCGGTGGCGGACGTGGTCACCCGTGCGGTACATCCGCGAGCCGGGCGGCCCGGCCGGATCCGCGACGAACGCCGCCGCGGTGGCGCCGGGCCGGCCGAGGTAGCCGCGGGCGAGGCTTTCCCCCGACAGGCAGAGCTCTCCCGCCGCCGCCGGCCGCAACCCGGCGTCCAGTACCTGGGCGCGGGTTCCTGCGAGGGGTCGTCCGAGCACCGCGCGGCCTGCGGGCACCGTGTCACCCACGAGACTGTCCACTGTGGTCTCGGTCGTGCCGTAGGCGTTCCGGACCACGACCCCGGCGGCGGTCAGGACCGCCCCGAGGTCCGGATCGACGGGCTCGCCCCCGGTCACGACGATGCGCGGCCGCGCGGGGCCGTCCAGCAGGCCGGCCAGGAGGAGCATCCGGAGGTGGGAGGGGGTCACGTCGAGCACGTCGATCCGCGATCCGGCCAGCGCGGCGACCGTCTCCCGCGGGTCGAGGCGGTCCAGGACGTGCAGTTCGTGCCCGGCGAGCATCCACAGGAGCGGGACCCAGGACGCATCGAACGACAGGGCGGCGGTGTGCGCCACCCGCAGCCGCTCGCCCGCGGTCGCGAAGAGGCCGTCGCGGTGGGCGGCGAACAGGGCGAGGAGACCGCGGTGGGTGCCGAGGACACCGCGCGGCCGGCCGGTGGAGCCGGAGGTGTAGAGCACGTAGGCGAGGTTGTCGGGCCGGATCCGCGGCCGGGGAACGGCCGGCGGGCGGTCGCCGCTCGTCAGGAACACCGGTACGCATCCGGGTGGCAGGTCCCCGGCCAGTTCCGGCCGGGTCAGCACCAGCGTGACCCCCGCGTCCGCCACCAGCGAAGCCCGGTGCCGCGCCGGGTGCGCCGGATCCAGCGGCACGTACGCCGCCCCCGCCTTCAGCACGCCGAACAGCGCCACCACCATGTCGGCCCCGCGCTCGACCAGGAGCCCGACGCGGGTCTCCGGACCCGCGCCGCCGTCGGCCAGGCGCGCCGCCACTTCGTCGCTGCGGGCCGCCAGTTCCGCGTAGCTCAACCGGGTCCGGCCGCAGACGACCGCGGTTTCCGCCGGAGTGCGCGCCGCCCGGTGGGCCAGCAGGTCACCCACGCTGCTCGATGATCCAGTCATCCCCAGAATTCCCCGTGCACGATGCCGGAAATCCCGGCGGTCACGAACTCCGGATACTTCCAGTGGGTTCCTGCCGTCGGCAAGCCGCCGATCGAGGGATCGATCGTCACTGTCCATAATTGCCGCCGACCACAAGAGAAATTGATCGTCCATTGCGGACACATAAAGCAATTACGCCGTTCGGAGCCGTCGGTGCGCCGCGGACCGTGTTAGCTTCGAACGGGGGCATCGGCCCAGGGAGGGCGTGTGACAGGCCGGCAGCCGGCGGACGCGGACGTCACCGGCGAGGAAATCCTGGCCGAACTGACCGGGTTCTTCGCCACCGCGACAGCCGGGAACACCCCCGGCCCGGACGAAGACTATTTCGCGCTGGGGCTGGTGAATTCGCTGCTGGCCCTGAAACTGGTGACGCACATCGAACGCCGGTTCGGCATCGAAGTCGCGGTGGCCGACCTCGATCTCGACAATTTCCGGACGATGAACCGGGTCACCGAGTTCGTGCTCCGGAAACGCACCGCGTGACCACAATGGACCGGACACGAAAGCCGGCGGCCTATCCGCCGGTGGTCGGCATCAGTTCCAGCGTCTCGCCGGCCAGCCGGTCCGCGCCCTCGCGGAAGTCCGCGTCCAGCTTGCGGAACAGCGTCTCGGCCTGGATCGCGGGCCAGTCCCCCGGCAGGTGGCCGGCCGGCAGGTGCGGGTCCCGGCGGACGACGTGCAGCCAGTCCGAGTGCAGCATCAACCGGCGCGTGAGGTCGTCCGGGAACGACGGCTTCCCGCCGTCCCACTTCTCCATGAAGTCGTGGTAGCGCGAGGCGATCGTCGCCGTGTCGAACGCCTTGCGGACGAGCTCGGCCGCTTCCGTCGGCTTCGCCGGGTGCGCCGTGAAGACCGTGACGTGCCCGTCGACGCCGAGCTGCTCGACGATGACCGTGACGTCCCGGACGCCGGGGGCCACCCACAACCCGTTCTGCAGCAGGCCGAATCCCGCCCAGGTCAGTTGCCGGCGCAGGTCGTGGCGGTCGCCGCGGCGGGTGTCGGGCAGGGAGAAGCCGACCAGGGTCCAGGCGCCGTCCTCGGCCCGGTTGACCGCGCCGGTCTCCCAGATCCGCCGCCGGCCGTCCTCGAGGACCGCGGCGAGCCGCTCGCTGAGACCGAAGTAGACCTTCCGCCCGTGCCGGTGCCGGGTCAGCAGCCCGGTGCCCGCCATGCGGGTCAGCGTCGAGCGGACCGCCTCCTCCGAGACGCCGACGCGGCCGAACACGTCGATCACGCTGCCCGAGTAGATCGCGCTCGCCCGGCCGAGCAGGTGGATGCCCAGGAACGTGAGCATGACGGACTTCGGGCGGGGCCCGGAGCCGGTCTCGGCGGAGTGCGTCACGGACGTCAGCGTAACCCGGGTCGCCGCCACTTGATGTTGTGCAGAATATTGACGGCCGTCATACCCCTGACTAACGTTGGGGCCCGCTCCCCCGTCGTCCGCACGCGGACGAACCTGTCCTCCGCAGTGCCCCGCCCCCGAAGACGAGGGTGAACCCCATGAGCACTCAGCTCCGCAGAGCGGTCGCGTCCAGCTTCCTCGGCAGTCTCATCGAGTACTACGACTTCCTCCTCTACGCCACGGCGAGCGCGGTGGTCTTCGGCAAGGTCTTCTTCGCCGACCTCGATCCGGCACTGGCCACGGTCGCCAGCTTCGGCACGTTCACCACCGGCTACCTCGCCCGCCCGCTCGGCGGCCTGATCTTCGGCCACTTCGGCGACCGCCTGGGCCGCAAGCGGATGCTCGTGCTGACCATGACCCTGATGGGCGTCGCGAGCTTCCTCATCGGCCTGCTCCCCGGCTACGCCCAGATCGGCCCGGCGGCCCCGATCGGCCTGGTCCTGCTCCGCGTCGTCCAGGGCATCGCGGTCGGCGGCGAGTGGGGCGGCGCGGTACTGATGTCCGCCGAACACGCGCGGACGCGCCGCGGCCTGTGGGCCGGCTTCACCAACGCGGGCGCGCCGAGCGGCATGGTCGTGTCGACGCTCGCCATGTCCGGCACCGCCGCGCTGACCTCCGAGGCCGACTTCCTCGCCTGGGGCTGGCGGATCCCGTTCCTGCTCAGCATCGTGCTGCTCGCGATCGGCCTGTTCGTGCGCTCCCGCGTCGACGAGACGCCGGCGTTCCTGGCCGCCCGCAAGGAAGAACGCCGGCGGCTCCCGATCGTCGCCGTGCTGCGGGACCACCCGCGCGTGCTGCTCCTGGGCGTCGGCGTCGGGCTCGCCGCGTTCGTCGTCCAGGCCACGCTGACCACGTTCGTGCTCGCCTACGGCGTCCAGCACGGGCACCCGCGGCAGGAGGTGCTCAACGCGCTGACCCTCTCCTCGGCGTGCGCGGTGGCAGGCATCCTGCTGTGGTCGGCGCTGTCCGACCGGATCGGCCGCCGCCCGGTCGTCCTCGCCGGGGTGGCCGCGATGGCGGTGTTCGGCTTCCTGCTGTTCCCGATGGTCCGCAGCGGCAGCGGGCTGCTGCTGGTCCTGGCGCTGGTGATCGGCCAGGGCGTGATCCACCCGATGATGTACGGGCCGCTGGCCGCCCTGTACTCCGAGCTGTTCGACACCGAAAGCCGGTACACCGGCGCGTCGCTGGGCTACCAGCTCGCCGGGCTCGGCGCCGGATTCGCCCCGCTGATCTTCGCCGAGCTCCAGCGCGCCAACGGCGGCGGGTCGACCACGCCGGTGTCGTGGACCATCGCCGCGTTCTGCCTCCTGTCCGCCGTCTGCATGCTGGCGCTGCGGGAGACCCACCGCCGCGACCTCACCCCCGAACCGGGTGTTCCCGCGGCCGCCCAACCGGAAGGACACCGAGGATGAGCAGGTGGCTCCGCCGGGTCGGCGCCCTCGTCGCGACGACGCTGACCGCGTTCGGCCTCACCACGGCAAGTCCGGCACAGGCCGCCACCCCCGCGCACTACACCGGGCAGCTGCCCGACGGCGCGAGCTGGGTGGCGGACGTGCCGGCTTCCTGGAACGGCACCGTCATCCTCTACAGCCACGGCTTCGGCCCCCTGGAAGCGCGCAACGCACCCGACGAGCCGACCGGGCAGGCCCTGCTCGCGGCCGGTTACGCGCTGATCGGCTCGTCCTACAGCGGACCGTCGTGGTGGGCGCTCGCCTCCGCCCCGCGGGACCAGTTCGCCTCGCTCGGCGAACTCGTCCGGAAGATCGGCGAGCCCCGCCGCACCATCGCGTGGGGCACGTCGATGGGCGGGCTGGTCAGCGCCCTCGAAGCCGAGTCCGGCAACCACCGGCTCGACGGCGCGCTGACCACGTGCGGCCTGGTCGCGGGTGCGCTGAACCTGAACAACTACCAGCTCGACGGCGAATACGCGCTGTCGCGCCTGCTCGCCCCGGCCCAGCCGGTGAAGCTGGTCCGGTACGCGAGCGCCGCGGAAGCGAGCGCGGCGGGCGCGGCGCTGACGAAGCTCGTCACCGACGCGCAGGGCACCGCGGCCGGCCGGGCCCGGATCGCCCTCGGCGCGGCGCTGATGAACATGCCGCCGTGGCTGACCGGCGACGCCCCGCCCGGGCCCGCCGACTACGCGGGCCAGGAACAGCAACAGCAGCAGGCCCTGGCGCAGTTCGTGCTCGGGTTCGTGGTGTCCGGCCGCTACCAGATCGAACTGGCGGCCGGCGGGAACAGCGCGGCCAACCGCGGGGTCGACTACCGGGCCCTGCTGTCCGGCAGCCCGCTGGCACGGCAGGTCCGCGCGCTGTACCGCACCGCGGGGCTCGACCTCGACACCGACCTGGCCGAGCTGACCCGCCACGCGGACGTCACGCCGGATCCGCAGGCCGTCGGGACGCTCGCCCGCACGTCCACGGCGACCGGGCGGCTGCGCGTCCCGTCGCTGGCCATCCACACGACCGCGGATCACCTGGTCCCGGTCGAGCAGGAGAACTGGTACGCCCACCGGGTCCGCGCGGCGGGGCGGGAACCGTTGCTGCGGCAGGCTTACGTCGACGCGGCCGGGCACTGCGCGTTCCGGCCGGCGGAGACCCTGGCGGCGCTGCACGCCCTGGAATCCCGCATCGAGACCGGGCGCTGGCCCGACCTCCGGCCGGAGCGCCTCAACGCGGCCGCGGCCGAGCTCGGAGCGCCGGGCCGCTACCTGCGTTACACCCCGGCGCCGCTCACCGGCTCGGACCGCCACTGAGGCAAGAGGGGCGGCCGGGGTCGCGGCCGCCCCTCTTGCGTCTCGGTAAATCATTTCTTTCCGAACTTGCATTTGATGTTATGGGCCGGCGTCCCTAGCGTGGTCGGCATGAACCTCACCGTCCTCGGGGCGTCCGGCCGGACCGGACTCGCCCTCACCCGGGAAGCCTTGCGGCGCGGGCACACCGTCACCGCGGTCGCCCGGGATCCCGGTCGTATCGACGTTCCCTCGTCGGCCCGGTTGCGCAAAGTGGCGGGAGACGTCGAAGATCCGGCGAGCATGGTCGTCGCCGCCGGTTCGACTGTCCTTTCCGGACTCGGGACGGACCGGGCGGGGGTGCTGCTGGCGGGCGCGAAGGCGGTGGTCGCGGCCGGGCCGGCGCGGATCATCTGGCTCGGGGCCTACGGCACGGGCGAGTCGGCGCCGGTGGCCGGCGACGCCGCCGGTGCGCTGGGGAAGCTCCTGGGTGAGCGGCTCGGCGACAAGGTGGCGGCCGACGGGACGATCCTGGCGGCCGGCGGCACGGTGTTCCACGCGGGCCTGCTCGCCGACGGCCCGGAAAGCCCGCGGCGGCGCACGGTCGCCCTGGAAGCCGGGCCACCGCTGGATTTCCAGGCGGTGATCAGCCGGGCCACCGTCGCCGCGGCGATGCTCGACGAGGCCGAGACACCTCGGTTCGCGGGCACGATCGCGCTGCCGCTGCCGGAGTGACCACCCCGCCGCGCTAGGCGGTGATCTCGTCCAGCGCCGCCCGGACCTGGCCGCGGAACCAGGCGTGGGCCGGGTCGGAGTCGTAGCGCTGGTGCCACGTGCCGCAGATCTCCGCCTCCGGTGCCTCCGCCGGGAGCGGGCGGGTGATCAGCCCGAACGCGTCGATCAGCGGACGGCCGAGCACCGCCGTGCAGCTGACCAGCGCGTCACTCCGCGCCGCCAGCCGCAACGCCGTCGCGAGCGTCGCCACCGACGCGATCACCCGGCGGCGCAGCCCCTCGGCGGCCAGCACGTCGTCGATCGGCGCGGTGAGCCGCCCGCGGCGGGAGACCAGGACGTGCGGATGGGCCGCGAACGACCGCAGATCGAGACCTCCGGCCGCCGGGTGGCCCGGGCGCATCGCCACCACCAGGCAGTCGCGTCCGAGCACTTCGGACCGGAACTCGGGCAGCTGCGGCCGGGCGCCACCCAGTTCCACGTCGACGCGGCCGTGCCGCAGGTCGTCCGTGTCGGCCGAGTGCTCCGCCAGCACCCGCAACTGCACTCCCGGCGCCTGGTCCTGGAGCCGGCCGGCCAGGACCGGGACCACCGACGTCGCGAGCGCGTCGTGGCACTGGATCGTGAACGTGCGGTCCAGTCCGGCGAGGTTCAGCTCGCGGGCCGGCTGCAGGACCTCCCGGGCCTGCCGGACCAGCCGGTGCACGTCTTCGCGGACGGCCGCCGCGTACGGCGTGGGCACCATCGCGTGGCCGGTGCGGACCAGGATGTCGTCGCCGGTCACCGCGCGGAGCCGGCCGAGGGTGCGGCTGACCGCGGGTGAGGACAGGTGCAGCCGCTCGGCCGCGCCCATCACGCTGCCCTCTTCGAGCAGCGCGTCCAGCACCGTGAGCAGGTTCAAGTCGAGTTGCACGAACGCAAGACAACCACACCCGGAAACCCGCACAGGAGAAGTCATGAGCCAGGACCTGCTCGCCGCCACCACCGCCGCCGTCCGCGCCGCCGGGGACCGGATGCTGGAGCGCTACTCCCCCGCGTCCCGCCAGCGCGGGCTGACCGAGTTGCTGCACAGCCTGCACGCCAACGACTCCGCCGTCGCCGACGTCCTCCGGCCGGCCCTGGCCGCCATCCGGCCGGAAGCGCGCTGGCTCGACGACGAACACGGATCCGGGCCGCTGCCCGGGGGCGAGTGGTGGCTGGTCGACCCCATGGGCGGCAACGTCAACGCCGTGCACGGGATGCCCGACTGGAACGTCGGCGTGAGCCTCGTCCGCGACGGCCGTCCGGTGCTGGCGGTGCTGTCCTTCCCGGTGCTCGGCGAGCTGTTCACCGCCACCGAAGGCGGCGGGGCGCACCTCGACGGCGAACGGCTGCGGGTCTCGGCCAAGACGGCGCTGGACGGCGCACTCGCCGGCACCGGCCAGGCCCAGCCCGGCCACGGCTTCCTCGAGGAGCTGGGACGGTCGTTCACCGCGATGTCGGAAGCGGCGCTGTACGTGCGGATCTCGGTGCCGGTGACGCACCAGCTCGCGCAGGTCGCCGCGGGCCGGATGGACCTGCACTGGCAGTTCGACAACGTCCGGTCGCACGCCGCCGGCGTCCTGCTGGTGCAGGAAGCCGGCGGCGTCGTCACGGACCTCGACGGCGGGCCTTGGGACCTGACGAGCACGGGCTACCTCGCCGCCGCGCCCGGCGTGCACGCCGCCGCGCTGAAGGTCCTCACCGCCTGAACGCTCACCCGCCCAAGCCGAAGAAAGCGATCGCGGCGGCGGCCATGCCGGTCGAGGGCAGGCTGTGCCCGGCGCCCTGGATGCTGTAGGCCTCGACCTTGTCGGCGAAGCGGCGGCGGTTCCAGCCGGCCTGCGGGGTGTCGGACGACGTCGGCGTCTGGCTCAGGCCGAAGACGTTGGTCCACTGCTCGATTTCCTCCTGCAGCAGCGCGTACGGCACGAGCGTGTCGGCGGTGCCGTGCCACAGCTGGACGCGCGGGCGGGCGCCGGTGTAGCCGGGGTAGGCCTGGCGGACCGCGTCACCCCACTGCTGGGGCGTGCGGTTCGCGCCGCCGCTGCCGGTGCACTTGCTCGACCACGGCGGGAAGTCCGCGGCGTTCGCGAAGCAGTTGAAGGGGACGCCCATGAACGCCGCGCCCGCCTTGAACACGTCCGGGTAGAGTGCGAGCATCTCGTTGGTCATCATGCCGCCGGAGGAGGAGCCGGTGGCGAAGACGCGGTTCGGGTCGCCGCCGTAGTGCTGCTCGGCGTAGGTCACCATCGACACGATCGACACCGGGTCGCTGCCGCCGCCCCGGCGCTTCGCCGCGTCCGACCAGGTGTCGAAGCACTTCCCGAACCCGGCCTGCTGCTGGGCGCTGGGGTAGATGACGAGGAACCCGTAGCGGTTGGCCAGCGAGGCGAATTCGCTGCCGGAGTAGAACCCGGGCCCCGAACCGCCGCACCCGTGCATCGCGACCACGATCGCGGGGTTGGCCGGCCGCGCGTCCGGCACGTAGACGTGCATGCGCATCCCACCCGGGTTGTTCCCGAAGCCGGTCACTTCCACCAGCGAAGCGGCCGACGCCGGGGCCGGGACCACGGCCGAGGTGACGGCCAGCAGCAGGGTACTGGCCATGGTCACGAACGCCGTTCTGAATCCACTCATCGGTGACCTCCGGTCGGCGATCCCCCTCGCGACCGAGGTTAGGCAGATTCAGAACGACCGTCAACAATTCATCGAGTATTCCGGGATACCGAAACTTTCGAACTCGGTGATACTCTCGAAATGCCGGACAAACGATTGATGATCGTCGTTCAAACAGTGAAGAATCAGGCGGGGGACGCATGCTCGAAGCGGCCGGCCGGGTGGCCGACGACGGCGCGCCGGGGGTGCGGCCCGAGGCCCTGCTGCTGACGCTGTTCGGTGATCACGTCCTGGACCGCGGGATCGCCGTGTCGACCGGCGGGGTCATCGCCACGCTCGACCGGCTCGGCGTCGGCGAACACGCGACGCGGGCGACGCTGAGCCGGATGAGCCGCCGCGACCTGCTCCACACCGTCCGCCGGGGGCGGCAGGCGTTCCTGGGCCTGACCGCGCACGGCACGGCGGTGCTGCGCGACGGGCAGCGCAGGCTCGACGGCGACGTCGTCGACCGGCACTGGGACGGCCGGTGGACACTGCTGACGTTCTCGGTGCCGGAAACCCGGCGCGCCGACCGGTACGCCCTGCGCACCCGGCTGGGCTGGTTCGGGTTCGGGCCGCTGCGCAGCGGGCTGTGGGTCTCGGCGTCGGCCGCCGACATCGCGCCGGCGCTGGCCGAACTCGACCTCCTCGACCACGCCGAGGTCTTCCGCGCCGAACCGTTCATGTGGACCGACCCGGTGCGGATCGCCCGCGAAGCCTGGGACCTGCCCCGGATCGCGGCCGGTTACGAGCAGTTCCTCCGCCGCTGGAGCGGCGGTGCGCCGGGCGAATTCGGCGACGAGCTGTCCTGCCGCATCCGGCTGGGGGCGGAATGGCTCCTGCTGATCCGCCGCGACCCGGTCCTGCCGCCCGCGCTGCTGCCGCCGGACTGGCCGGGCACCCGGGCGGCGGCCCTGTTCCGCTCCCTGCGGCAGCAGTGGGCGGACCCGGCCGGGGAACTGGCGGGCGAGCTGCTGGAGTTCCTCGTCGAGGAATGAGGTCCGACGGCGGTTGCCACGTTGCATGCCACGTTGCAAACTGGGACCCCCCGTCGTCCCCACTCCGGAGGTCACCGGTGACCGACTTCGATCGACGCGACGTGCTGCGTGCCCTGACCGCGCTGGGGGTGACCGGCGTGACCGCGAGCCTGTTCGGCGGCACCGCCGAAGCGGCCGGCACGAGCCCGCTGGACCTGAAGTTCTCCGTCGCCGAGCAGTTCCGGCCGTTCGACCTGATCGCCCCGAAGTTCGTCCAGCTCGACTCCCCCGCCCGGTCCGGCGCGCTCGTCCGGACCGGCATCCGGCCGAAGGCCCCGTACGGGACGGTGACCGTGCAGGTGCTCGACGACCGCGCGCCCGTCGTCGCCGGGCTGGCCGGGGCCGGGGTCTCGGTGCTCGGCACCTACGACGCCGCCGCGGGCCGGGCGGGCATCGAGATCACCACGGCCGCCGGCACCGCCGTGGTCAAGACGGCGCCGGCGGAGCTGCGGGCGCCGTTCGGCTTCGCCGTGGTGGTCAACGAAAACGCGGTCACCGTCCTGGCCGACCAGGGCACCGGCTGGCGGCCGCTGCTGACCGAGCGCGACCAGGTCCGGGCGCGCCTCGACCTGCGCGACCCGGCGGTGCTGGGCCGGCTGGGCTACGCCTACGGCAGCCGCGGGCCGGCCCGGCTCGGCCGGGTCCGGGCCGGGTACTACGGCCAGGCGGGCGTCCGCGACCCCCACGTCGTCCAGTACGCCGACGGCCGCCCCTACATCCGCCACGGCAAGCTCTACCTGACCATGACCAACGCCGGTCTCGGGTTCTTCCAGCAGGCGCACTGGGCGGTGTGGACGCTCGACCTGGCGGACCCGACGAAGCTGGAGCAGGTGGCGACGCTGTTCTTCGAGCGCGACGGCGTCGTCCTCGGCGACCACGCGGGCCAGATCGTCGTCGACGGCCACCGGTTCATCCTGCTGATGAGCTCCTGGGGCGACTTCTCGTTCAACGGCGTCCACGTGCGCCACACGGTCACCCGCGCCGACGTGCTGTCGGGCGTGCACGTCCTGCCCACCGAACGGCTGCCGCTGCCGACGAGCGTCAGTTCCTGGGACCCGGCCCTGACGAAGATCGACGGCCGCTGGCACCTCGCGTTCGTCGAAAGCCCGGCCCAGCAACCGGCCTTCGTGTTCCACCCGGCCCTGGCGGCGGCCCCGCGCGGCGCGGACTACGACGAAGGGCTGACGCTGCTGGGCGCCGACGTGTCGGTGAAGCAGACGGAGGGAACGATCCTGCAGCGGGTCGGCGGCCGCTGGTACGTCTTCGCCAGCGACGGCGATGCCCGGGAGTACCCGGTGTACGACTTGAGCCTGCGGAAGCTCGGAACGCTGAACGCACCGTACGGCACGAACATCCCGCACCCGATGCTGGTGAAGATCGGCACCCGCTGGTGGCTGCCGACGTTCGACGGGACCCAGTACGCGGAGGACGTCCTCGGCTACGGCGGCCACGGTGACTTCATCCTGATGCGGTCGAGCTAGAGCCCGAACTCGGCGACCGTGCGCCACGAGCCGGCGTGCGCGCTGCCGGCGATCAGGCGCACCCGGTCGACGCCGGCCCGGATCGGGAGTTCCGCTGCCACCTCGGCGGCCGCCCTCTCCAGCGCGGCGGCGTCGGCCCGGCGGGTGCCGCCGATCGTCAGGTGCGGGATCACGTCGGGATGTTCTCCGCCGTACGGTGGGCACTCGGGGAACCTGCGCCACACCCGCCCGGTCAGCGCCCGGAACGGCCCGGCCGGGTCGGGGGCCAGCCAGAGCACCTCCCGCCCGAACCACGCGATCCGCGAGAACACGCACTCGAAGGCACCGGTCCCGGCCACCGCGGCGGCCAGTTCGCCGACCACCGCCGCGGTGATCCGGCCGGGCGGGAGGAACGGGTAGAGGACCGTGACGTGGGCCGGAACGCCCCACACCGCCGAATGGTCCAGCGCCTGCCGGTGGGTTCCGACCACCGCGTCCGCCGCCGGGACCGGCACGATGACCGCCGTTTCGGTGGCGCCCGCCAGGTTGTCCACCACCGCATGCTCGCACAGCGTTGGCGATCGACCGAAGCGGTCCCCTTGCCGCCGGAGCTTGCTCGGGGCCGTCAGGCCAGTGCCTCGGCCCGGCGGATCACCTCACGGCACAGCCGCCCGCGTCCCGCCGATCAGCTCGAGATCGTCGCCCGCAGCCGGGTCGGGTCCTCTGTGGACGGTACGCCGAGCGGGTGGAAGCCGAACGACCAGGAGCGGTTCTACGTCGCAATCACGCCCTGACGCGGCGAAGTCGTTGGGATGATGGATAGGCTGTGTGCGTGCCCGGCGGGCACACCCACAGCACGCACTCGGAACTGGGATGGGTGATCCGGGATGACGGCGCCGGTGACACCGACGTGGCAGCAGATCGTCACTCTGCTGCAGGACCTCGCACCTGCGACGGCACGGGTGATCAGGCCTCCAGCGCCGGCCG
The DNA here is from genome assembly GCF_002155975.1 of Amycolatopsis kentuckyensis. Lineage (GTDB taxonomy): Bacteria > Actinomycetota > Actinomycetes > Mycobacteriales > Pseudonocardiaceae > Amycolatopsis > Amycolatopsis kentuckyensis. Next base: position 1,651 of record NZ_MUMI01000458.1, on the reverse strand, counting down.
CGGAAGTGCAGCGTGCGCTGAACGTGCTCCCCGCCGAACCGCCCGCCGACCTTCTCGCGTGGTGGGCGGCCATGGACGGCATCGACGACGAGCAGGACTACCGGGCGGGCGCACTGATCCCTCACCACTTCGTACCTCTTGCCGTGCACCGGGTCCGGGAAGAATATCTTCGGCAGCGGGAATATCGCGATCCCACCTGCTGCACCGACGACAACCGCCACGACAAGCCCGCCGGCGAATCCGTCTTCCCGTACTGCACGGCGCTGATCCCCGTCTGTCGCTCCGTCGACGGCGGAATGCTGTGCGTCGACACCCGACCTGGTGCACGGTACGGCTGCCTCATGGACTGGTACGCCAGCGAAGGCGCCTACGCAGCCGAGTGGCACAGCGTGACCCACATGCTCAACGACGTCGCCGGACGCCTCGTCGGTACCGGATCCGGTGCAGCCGCCGTCAACGACGAAGGAATGCTCAACTGGGACCTCGGCTGAGGTCAAGTTTGCTGCCGGCAGCGAAATAGGCGGCCTTGCCGAGGCCGAGGTGGTCGCCCGGATCAGCGGCGGCAAGCTGACGACGATCACCAACGACCTGCGGACCATGGTCCAGACGGTCGAGGACAAGGCCGGGAAAGGTCCTCAGGCCGGCTGACCGGCCGCGGCGGCGAACGCACCGAACAGCGCCGCCCGGGCGGGATCGGTCGCGGCGGTGTCCTCCGGGTTCCGCTGCAGCCCGAGGAACCAGCCGCGCGCGGACGGCAGCTCGATCGCCTCGCGGTGGTCCGCCGAGGGCCACGTTGGCGACCTGCGCGCCGCGGCAGGTCGCCGGCAGCGGCCGCCCGGCCTCCAGCGCCCAGGCGGCCAGGTCGAACGCGGCCTGGTCCCGCCCGGGTGCAGGTCGCCGCCGCCGGGCAGCAGCATGCCGTCCGCAATGGACAGTCAGGCCGAGACCCCGGCGGGGTGCCTCAGCAGCGGCTCGCCACCGGCCGCGTAGACCGCTTCGAGCAGGGGTGCAGCCGGAACGGGGACGCCGGCGTGCTCAGGTGGCCGGACAGCAGGTGGCGTGCGGGAGTGGCCACGGTGCGCCGGAACGATCCTGCCCCGCGCCCGGCGGGATTCGCCGGGTGCGGGGCAGGGAGATTCACCGGTTGGACGCGATGAAATACACGACGACCCCGATCAACGCGAGGACTTCGCTCAACACGAAGGTCGAGTACCCCAGCGTCTGCAGTTTCCCGCGCGCTTCCGGCTGCCGCGCGGTACCATTGATGACGGCGGCGAAGATCAGGCCGACGCCGATTCCGGGGCCGATCGCCCCCAGCCCGTACCCGATGGCGGCGAGGCCGGGGTTGATGTTGACGGCCTGGGCCAGAACTGTGTCACTCATGGACATTCCCCTTCACATCGGTCCACGCGCACGCTCGCGTGGAACAGCGGGCTCGTGCGTCACACCGGGCATGGGTCAGGGCTGCGCGAAGGCTTCGGAAATCGCGGAGGAGACGTCGGATCGAGGCAGATCTCGCCGGCCGGGCGGGATTGTCGGTAATCGAGTGGTCCGAACACGGACAGGATATCACGGGAAATCGGAGTCCGCCGCCGGATAAACGGGAGACCGATCCGGAGTGTCCACTGTGGCCGGTCCGGCTCGCGAGCCG
>NZ_MUMI01000457.1 GCF_002155975.1 Amycolatopsis kentuckyensis | reverse complement strand
AGGGCTGTTCGCGGCGCCGCCGTCCGGCGCGCCGTCGCCGACGCCAGGCACGCCCGCGCAGCTGTCGGCGAGCCTGCGGGAGGGGCTCGGCAAGGGCGGGCTCGGCAGCAACGGCATCGCCGTCGGCGCCGACGGGACGGCGGCAGGCAAGGGCAGCGTGCTGCTCGGCAACCCGCACTACCCGTGGCACGACGGGCGGCGGTTCTGGCAGAGCCAGCTGACCATCCCCGGCCGGGTCGACGTGGCCGGGGCGAGCCTGCTCGGCATGCCGTTCGTCATGATCGGGCACACCGCGGACGCGGCCTGGACGCACACGGTGTCCACCCCGGTCACGTTCGGCCTGTTCGAAGTGCCGCTGGCGGCCGGCGACCCGACGACGTACCTGGTCGACGGCAAGCCCGAGAAGATGACCTCCCGTGAGGTCGCGGTCCAGGTGCGTCAGGCCGATGGTTCGCTGCGGCCGGTCCGGCAGACGTTCTGGTCGACGCGGTACGGCCCGGTGCTGAACGACGTCGGCGGGTTCCCGGTGCCGTGGACGGCGAAGTCGGCGTACGCGCTGCGGGACGCCAACGCGACCAACATGCGCGGGCTGAACACGTGGTTCGAGCTGGACCAGGCCCGCAGCACGGCCGACGTCCTCCGCGCGCTGAGCAGCACGCAGGGTGTGCCGTGGGTGAACACGATCGCCACCGACCGCGCGGGCAACGCGCTCTACGCCGACGTCCAGGTCGTCCCGCACGTCACCGACGAGCTGGCCCGAGCCTGCAGCACGCCGGTCGGCCGGCAGACGCTCGCCGGCGACGGACTGGCCATTTTGGACGGTTCACGATCGTCCTGCCGGTGGGGTTCGGACCCGGGCGCGCTGGAGCCGGGCATCTTCGCGCCGTCCCGGCTGCCGCAGCAGCAGCGCCGGGACTACGAGCTGAACGCCAACGACAGCGCCTGGCTCGCGAACGCCCGGGCTCCGCTCACCGGATTCCCGCGGATCGTCAGCGATCAGGACACCGAGCGTTCCCCGCGCACCCGGGAAGCGCTGCTCACGGCCGAGGCGAGCCGGTTCACCACCGACTCGATGAAGAAGATGCTCTTCGCCGACCACAGCCGGTTCGCCGACCTGGCGGCGGCGGACCTGGCGAAGCTGTGCGCGTCGTTCCCGGGCGGGCAGGCACCGTCGTCGTCCGGCCCGGTGCCGGTCGGCCCGGCGTGCACCGCACTGGCGAACTGGGACCACACGTACTCACTCGACAGCCGTGGTTCCCTGCTGTTCCAACGGTTCGCCATCCGGCTCGGCAATCTTCCGCGGTTCACCGTGCCGTTCGACCCGAAGGCGCCGGTGACCACGCCGAACACGCTGAACGTCGGCGACGCGGGCATCCAGCGGGCGTTCGGGGACGCGCTCGTGGAGCTGCGCGCGGCCGGGCTGGCACCGGACGCGCGGCTGCGCGACGGCCAAGCCGTCACGCGCAACGGCGAGCGCATCCCGGTCCACGGCGCCCAGGGCTTCCTCGGGGTGCTCAACGTGATGACGCCGGTGTGGGACCCGGCTCACGGCAACACCGAGGTCGCGCACGGGTCCAGCTACATCCAGGTGGTGGGGTTCAGCGGGCGCGGGTGCCCGGACTCCTCGACGTTGCTGACGTATTCGCAGTCGGCCAATCCGGCGTCGCCGTACTTCAGTGACCAGACGAAGCTCTACAGCCGGGGCGAGTGGGTGAAGGGCCGGTTCTGCGAGGCCGACATCCTGCGCTCGCCCGCGCTGCGGGTCGTCGTGCTGCGGTGAGCGCGTAGCACTATATCCGGATATGCGGATATAGTGTCGCCATGCGCGTTCTCGTGGTGGGACAAGGCCCGGTGGCCCGGGTGCTGGCGACGTCGTTGGCCGAGGGCCACCGGGTCGGGTTCGCGGTGCGCGAGCGGAGTGCGGAATCCCTGTCGGCCGGGAGCCGTCGGCTGCGCACTGTCGGACCCGCCCGGCCGGTCGAGCGGCGGAGCGTCGACCTGACGGGCGAGCCGACCTCGGACTGGGACGTGGTGATCAGCACGGCCTCGCCCGCTTCGCCGGGCGTCGCCGAACTGCTCGGGCGGTCGGCGATCGTCGCCGCGGTCACCCAGGTGCCCTCGGAGGTGGAGCTGCTTCGCGAGCTGGCCGGCGGGCGGCCGTGGGGCCTGGTGGTGCCCGAGTTCTTCGCCGCGGACACCGATCCGACGTGGTGGTGGGCGCCGGCGGGGGTCCGGTTCACGGTCGCCGGTCCGGCGTCGGCTCCGCTGCGGTCCTTGTTCGGCCGGCCGCGGTGGTCGCGGACGACACCCCTCGCGGCTCCGCTGGCGGCCGCGGCGGCCATGATGCCCGTCGTGGCCGGGCTGCACGCCGCGGGGTTCGACCTCGCGGCCGCGCGCCGGTCCTCGCGGCAGCTCGCCACCGCCGCGACGCAGGCGCGCAACGCGGTCGCGGCCGGGTTCGGCGGCCCGAGCCCGCGTCCGGTGCGCCCCCACGCCGTGCGCACGGCGCTGACGGTGCTCCCCCGGCTGGCGCCGTTCAACGTGCCGCGCTACCTCCGCGGCCACTTCGGCGGGCACGGCTCGCAGACGGTCCGGATGCTGCGGGACTGGGTGGACCTCGGCCGGCGCCACGATCTCCCGACCGGTGAACTCGAAAGCCTGCTGGAGCGGGTGACCGCGTGATCCAGGACGCCCTCACGACCGCCCTGCCCGTGCTGCGGGCCCTCGGCGAAGCCACCCGCGTCCAGATCGTCGGAGTGTTCCTCGACCGCGGCGGATCCGCCACGGTCGGCGAAGTCCAGGAGGCACTGGGGTTACCGCAGTCCACGGTGTCACGGCACCTGCGGATCCTGCTCGACGCCCGCCTGCTGACGGTGAGCCGCTCGGGCCCGCACCGCATCTACCGCCTCGACGTCCCGGCCGACGCCTTGGACGCCCTCGACACGCTCACAACCGAGGTGCGCGCCTGCCAGGCGACGCCGCACCGGTGACGACCACGGGCCCTCCCGCGCACGGGCGCCGACGTCGCCACGTCGTGCAGCCCCGCGGGAAAGTGGTCGGCCACCAGGATCGGCTTCTCCACACGTTCGCCGCTCAGCGGGAGCGAAGTGTCACGGCTGGGGTTGCTGACTCGCCAACGTCCCTGCGGCCATCCGCCGCGCGACATCCCGCCGCAGCCACAGCAGCCACAGCCACACCGCCAGGAAGAGCACACCCAGGACCGCGATCGCCGGCAGCCAGAACACCAGCGCGATCAGCACCACCTGCAACGCGAGGATCAGCGGCACCGCCCACGCGCGCTTGACGAACCCGCACGTCACGATCAGCAGCACCGCCACCGCGATGACCGTCCAGCCGGTTCCCGTGGAGATGCCGCCGCCGAGCTTGTTGACCACCGGCACCGCGAGGCCGACCGTGATCGCCTCCATGATCAGCGTCCCGGACATCACGCCGCGGAAGCCCTTCATCGGGTCCTTCGGCTTGGGCTGCTCCTGCGACGGGGAGGTCACGCCGGCTCCTTCCCGAACAGCGTGCGCGCCTCGCCCGCCGTGACCACCGAGCCCGTCACCAGCACGCCGCCGCCCGCCAGGGGTTCCTCCGGGTCGTCGTTGGTCTCCACCAGCGCGATCGCCGTCTCGACCGCCGTCTGCAGGTCCGTCTCGGCGACGACGCGGTCTTCGCCGAACACCGAGATCGCCAGCTCGTTCAGCTCCTCCAGCGGCATCGACCGGGGCGACGCGTTGCGCGTCACGACGATGTCCGACACCACCGGCTCCAGCGCGTCGAGGATGCCGAGGGCGTCCTTTTCGGCCATCACGCCGACCACCGCGACCAGGCGGCGGAAGGCGAACTCCTCGGACACCGTCGTCGCCAGGGCGCGGGCGCCGTGCGGGTTGTGCGCCGCGTCGAGCAGGACCGTCGGGGCCGAGCGGACGCGCTCGAGCCGGCCCGGGGTCTCGACCTCGGCGAACGCCTCGCGCACCGCCTCGACGACCAGCTGCCTGTCCTTGCCCGCGCCGAAGAACGCTTCGACCGCGGCCAGCGCCAGCGCGGCGTTCGCGGCCTGGTGGGCGCCGTGCAGCGGGAGGAAGATCTCGTCGTACACCCCGCCGAGGCCCTGCAGCTTCAGCAGCTGCCCGCCGACGGCGATCTCCTTCTCGAGCACGCCGAACTCGCTGCCCGCGCGCGCGACCGCGGCGTCGACCTCGACCGCGCGCTCCAGCAGCACCTTCAGCACCTCGGGGTCCTGCTCGGCGATCACCGCGACCGAGCCGGGCTTGATGATGCCCGCCTTCTCGCGCGCCGCGCTCACCGCGTCCGGCCCCAGGTACTCGACGTGGTCGAGGCCGATCGGCGTGATCACGGCGACGTCGGCGTCCGCGACGTTCGTGGCGTCCCAGGCGCCGCCCAGGCCCGCTTCGAGGACCGCGGCCTCCACCGGCGCGTCGGCGAACGCCGCGAACGCCATCCCGGTGAGGATTTCGAACTTGCTCATCGCGACGCCGTCCGCGGCCGCACCGTCCACCAAGGACACGTACGGCGCGATGTCGTTCCACAGCTCGGCGTAGCGCGCGGCGGAGATCGGCCGGCCGTCGAGCGCGATCCGCTCGGTGACCAGCTGCAGGTGCGGGCTGGTGTAGCGGCCGACGCGCAGGCCCATCCGGGTCAGCAGCGCGTCGATCATCCGGGCCGTCGAGCCCTTGCCGTTCGTGCCGGCCACGTGCAGCACCGGGTAGCCGCGGTGCGGCTCGCCCAGCAGCTGCGTGAGCGCCGAAATCCGGGTCAGCGACGGCTCGATCTTCGTCTCCGGCCAGCGCTGGTTCAGCTCGGCCTCGACAGCCATCAGCTCGCGCCGCGCCTCGGGGCCGTCCGGGTCGCCGTACTCGACCTGCTCGCCCTGGTCGTCGAGCTCGTGCAGCTCGGTGTCCTCGGGCACGGTGAGGTCGGGCACCGGGCCGGTGGCGAGGTTGTCCCCGAGCTGGCCGACCCCGCCGATCCCGCCGCGCGAGCCGCCGCCGGCTTCGAACGCGGTGTCGCGGACGTCCAGTACCGGGTCGTGGTCGTCGGACTCCTCGTACCCCGACGTCCCCAGTTCGTCGACGCCCGCGAAGCTGTCCAAATCCGACAGGTCCGGCCTGCGACCTGTCTCATCCTGCGGCACTGAATCTCCTCCGGCCTGGGGTTTCGCACTTGCCTTCCGAGTCTACGTGCGGGATGGGGTGGCACTCTCGACGCATGCCGTTCAACCACAACGACCACTACCACCCGCTGCTGCTGGACCTGCTGCCGCCGGGTCCGGGGATCGCGCTGGACGTCGGCTGCGGCACCGGCCGGTTCGCCCG